>CAZVYU010000005.1:0-54684 GCA_964631645.1 uncultured Actinomycetes bacterium | reverse complement strand
ACCGGTGCTCTACCAATTGAGCTACGACCCTGTGGAGCCACAACCCATCAAGCCGCCGGATGGCAGGCTCGCGCGGCGGTGACACACCGGACTTGAGTGTAGATGCCAGAGTGCAGGCGGTCCAATCCCTCGATCGGGACCCGTTCACCACTCTGCCCAGGCCGGACCCGTGGTGAGAGGATGGCCGCATGACTGACTCCCGGATCAGCCGACGCATCGGATCGATCGCCGAATCGGCCACCCTCGCGGTGGACGCCAAGGCCAAAGCCATGAAGGCCGAGGGCCGCCCGGTCATCGGGTTCGGGGCGGGGGAACCCGATTTCCCGACCGCCGACTACATCGTCGAAGCCGCCCTCATCGCCGCCCGCGACCCCAAATCGCACCGGTACTCCCCGGCGGGTGGTCAGCCGGCGCTCAAGCAGGCCATCGCCGACAAAACCCTGCGCGATTCCGGCTTGGAGGTCGCTGCCTCGCAGGTCCTGGTGACCAACGGCGGCAAGCAGGCGCTCTACAACGCCTTCGCGACGCTACTCGATCCGGGTGACGAGGTCCTACTGCCCGCGCCGTACTGGACCACCTACCCCGAGGCCATCGCCTTGGCCGGCGGCACGACCGTCGAGGTGCCGACCGACGAATCGACCGGCTACCGCACCAACGTGGCGCAACTCGAGGAGTTCGTGACCGACCGCACCAAACTGCTGGTCTTCGTCTCGCCGTCGAACCCGACCGGCGCCGTGTACTCCCCCGCCGAGGTGGAGGCGATCGGTCAGTGGGCCGCGGAGCGCGGTCTGTGGGTGGTCACCGACGAGATCTATGAACATCTGGTCTACGGCGACGCGGAGTTCAGTTCGATGCCGGTGCTCGCACCTGCCCTCGCCGACCGTTGTGTGGTCGTCAATGGCGTGGCCAAGACCTATGCCATGACCGGGTGGCGGGTCGGTTGGATGATCGGTCCCAACGACGTCGTCAAAGCCGCGACGAACCTGCAGTCCCACGCGACCTCCAATGTGTGCAACGTGGCGCAGGCTGCGGCGCTCGCGGCAGTCTCCGGCGATCTGGCCGTTGTCGACGAGATGCGCACGGCCTTCGACCGTCGGCGCCGCACGATCGTGGCCGCGCTGAACGAGATCCCGGGCGTCACCTGCCCGGAGCCGGAGGGTGCGTTCTACGCCTACCCGTCGGTGAAGGGCGTGCTCGGCCGCGACATCCGGGGGCGCACCCCGCAGACCACCACGGACCTGGCCGAGATCATCCTCGACCAGGTCGAGGTGGCGGTGGTGCCGGGCGAGGCGTTCGGCACTCCCGGGTATCTGCGACTGTCCTACGCGCTCGGTGACGACGACCTGGTCGAAGGGGTCGGCCGCATCGCTTCGCTGCTGTTGGAGTAGTCGTCCAGGGAGCAGTTCACGAACACCGGTTCGGGGACCAAGGTGATGCCGAATCGGTTCGCCACTCCCGCGCGGATCCGGCCCGCCAACTCGATCAGGTCGCTGGTGGTGGCAGCGCCCCGGTTGGTCAGGGCCAGGGTGTGCTTCGTCGAAAGGGTCACCGGTCCGGGCGCCCCGTACCCCTTGGTGAAGCCGGACTGATCGATCAACCAGGCGGCGCTGACCTTCACGCCGCCAGCGGCTGCGAAGGCGGGTGCGTCGTCCGGCAACTGCTCGGCCACCTCGGGGGCGACGATCGGGTTGGTGAAGAACGACCCGGCACTCCAGGTGTCGTGGTCGGCACTGTCCAGGACCATCCCTTTGCCTCGACGGAGCTGCAGGACGGCGTCACGCACCTCATCGACGGGAACCCGATCACCCACCCCGGCCCCCAGGCGGCGGGCCAGTTCCGGGTAGCGGATGGGCCGGGAACCGGCACCACGCTCGAGCCGGAACGCCACCGACAGCACCAGGTACCTGCCCGGGCGCCGTTTGAACACGCTGTCGCGGTACGAAAAGCCACACTGTGCGGGAAGGAGTTCGCGCACCTCGCGGGTCTTCCGGTCATAGACCCGGACCCGCGAGATCACATCGGCCACCTCCTGGCCGTAGGCCCCTACGTTCTGGATGGGCGTCGCACCGACCGACCCGGGGATGCCCGACAGACACTCAAGCCCAGCCCAGTTCTGTTCGACGGTGTGGGCCACCAGGGCATCCCACGGTTCCCCGGCCTGCACGATGACCTGCGCCGACCCGCACCCGTCGGCCGAATCGATCCCCACCGACCGCACGAGCACGACCGTTCCCGGGAACCCGTCATCACCGATCACGACGTTGCTGCCCCCGCCCAACACCAGCACGGGTTCGTCGGCATCGTCGGCGTCAACCACGGCCGCGATCAGGGTGTCCGCGTCGTTGGCCTCGATCAGGCGTCCCGGCGGACCGCCCAAGCGCAGCGTCGTGAAGCCGCCCAAGTCCGGTGGCGCGGCATCACCGGGATGAGGAGGCACCCCTCTATCCTAGGGACGCCCAGCGCCCACTCACGCCCCGCCAAGAGTGGTTCAAGCTTCGAGCTGTCCCATCGATGACCACGACCCCCTTCAGTACGGACTCGGCTTCCAGTCCCGAGTCTCGCTCCCCTACCGAAACCCTGTGCACCCCGCCGCGGCCGGGCAGGCACATTCCTGCGGCGCCGTGTTGTTGCCGGCGGCGCAACCGCCAGCCCCCTATGCTGTCGCCAACCTTCTGGGGGAACAGATGAAGATGAATCGGTCCGTTCTACGCAGCATCTTGGCTGCCATCACATCCGCAGCATGCCTGGTGCCGTTTGTAATCGGTGGTACTGCACAAGCGGCTTGGGCAGGCTGTCAAGGTGGCTCGATGCTGGGCAAGGGGACTACGAAGCTCAGCAATGGGTTCCTAGAAGTGTGGTTCTGCCGGTATAGCAACGGTCGTATCGGCAATGTGCACATCTCGTACAGCAAGACTGGCGGCACCAGTGTGGTCCGCCTTCGTTTCATGTGGGATCGCGCGACCGCCAACGGTATCGGCCAAGGAATAGTGCAGAAGGACCAAGGGTCCTTTGTCCAATCGACTGGTCAGACCAGGGACTTCACGTGGCACAATCAGTCACCCGGGGTCGGTATTAGTGGCTACTGCGCCAGAGGGGTACTGCGGCAGTACCACTACAGGACTGGCTCACTTGTGAATACGTACTCCACTCGAGTTGTTTGTTTCTGAGACGTTCCGGTGTCACCCCAGACGTGGTTCTCGGTTCTCGATATCGACCTCGTCTGGGCATTTACCGTCCTGGTCATCTTCTCTCTGGCCGCTGGGTTGATTGCCGGCTACGGGCGTCGCCGAACCTGGGCCAGTCCTTCATGGGCAGTCGCAGCATGTGTGGCCAGTGTTGGACTCGTTGTGGCACTGACGCTGCCCCCGACCTCGTCGAGTTTCACCGAGTCATGGTGTTCCACAACGATTACGGGACTGCCGTCCCTGAGCGGAGGGTTGCTCACCCATGATCTGCTCAACATCGCCCTGCTGATCCCTCTCGGTGTAAGCGTGACGTTCCTCCGCCCACCTCGAACTGCATTGGTCGCCGGCGCGATCGCTATTACCGTGCCGCTCTTCGTGGAATGGGTGCAGTACCTGACACCGGGTAATGGTCATTCCTGCTCACTGCAAGACGCGGCTCTCAACGTGATCGGGCTCGTACTGGGCCTACTCGGTGGCGTCCTGATCCACCTCGCGATGCATCTGGCCTCGAGGCAGCACACCAGCCAGACTGGGACTCAAACATGAAACTCAGTACGGTGATGACGCGAACGATCGTCGCCCTTAGCTTGGCTGCCTTGGCAGCATCCTGCGCGGGGACCTCGTCGAGCCCTCCTCTTCCGCCGGAACCTCCACCAGGTTTTCGTGTCATCGAGCAAGGCCAAAGGTCCGACGAAGCCAATGGAATCTCGACCGCCTACCAGGTCCTCGCATCATCAACCAAGGCCAGCGATGGCCTTCACTACAACCTGAAATCGCTAGCAGCGGACGGTTGGACTACACAGGAGACTCCACGGGGCGATATCTGCCTTAGTCGCTCACGCGATGACGGCTCAGTGGAGATGCTGGATGCCTGGCGATATGACGGTCAAAAAAGGTTCGCCGAGCCATCGCTGTACTTAGTGCTCGCCAGCCGATACGACCGCGCCGCAGACGCATCTTGCGGTACCGCCGCTGCACTCCTAGGAAGCGAGTATGTAAGGCCCCTCGGCATGTAGGAGATAGGGCGCCAGAGGCCGGACTTCCAGAGCACTCAAGGTCACTTGCCGGGATACGCCCCCTGCTCCGCCCCCGGCCAGAACCCCGCCCTCCAACTGGACGCCCTGTCCGCAGCCGGGCGTGAACGGACCGGACCAACATCGCCTCCGGCGGCCACCGAGCGGCCTGCCACCCGGGTCAAGCCAAGGCCACTCGACGCCCCTCCCGAAGTAGAATTTAGACGCCGTCGTCGTCTCACAGCCGCAGCAGGACCACGGCCCGCGCCTGGGTCAAGACCTCGGCCTCGCCGCTCGTTGCCGTGAGATCGATGGCCACGCGACCCCCGTCCAACTTCTCGGCCACGACGGCGGTGATCGTCACGATGGCACCTCGGTCGTCGTCGGGAACCACGACCGGCTTGCTGAACCGGACCTGGTAGGACTCGATGGCGCCCGGATCGCCGACCCACTCGGTGATCACCCGACCCGCGGTCGCCATGGTCAGCATTCCGTGGGCGATGACGTTGGGAAGCCCGACCGCGGTGGCGATCCGTTCGTTCCAGTGGATCGGGTTGAAGTCGCCGCTGGCCCCGGCGTACATGATCAGGTTCACCCGCTGGAGCGTGGCGTCCAGCCGGGGCAGTTCGTCACCGACGGCGACGTCGTCGTAAGCGACCGCACTCATGCGTCCTCCTCGGCGGTGGCGGTCCCGCGCGAGACGATGACCTCGCGGGTGGTCACGACCAGCTCGCCGGCGGTGGTGCGCACCTCGCTGCGGGTGGTCAGGAACTCGTTACGTCCGGCCGACCGGATGTCGTCGATCGTGGTGTGGACCGACAACTCGTCGCCGGCGCAGATCGGACGTTCGTAGGTGAAGTGCTGCTCGCCATGAACGACCCGACCGTAGTCGAGGCCCAGATCGGGATCGAACATGGCCATCGCCATTGCCTTCATCGTGAGCGTGAAAGGGAAGGTCGGCGGGGCGATGAGATCGTCGTAACCCAGCTCCTGCGCGGCGTCGAGGTTGTGGAACGCCGGATTGTGATCGCCGATGGCCGTGGCGAAATCGCGGATATGTTCGCGACCGACCAGGTAACCGGGAGTCGCCGGATACTCCTTGCCGATGAACCGGGGATTGATGGGCATCACATGCCGCCGAGCTGACCGCCGGTCACCGGGATCGTCACCCCGGACACGAAGTCGGAGTCCGGGGAGGCCAGGAAGGCCGTGACGTTCGCGATGTCCTCGGGTTCGCCGAGGCGACCGAGCGAGATCATGGCGCGCGCCATGGTCCGCATCTCCTCGGGGATCCCGTGCACCCCACCGGCTTCCTTGGCGGCTGTGAGCCGGGTCTCGACGAAGCCCGGCGCCACGGCGTTGACGTTGATTCCGAACGGGCCGAGCTCCCGAGCCAGGGTCTTGGTGACCGCGATGATGGCGCCCTTGGCCGCCGTGTAGTTGAACTGGCCCGGGTTGCCCATGAGCGCTGCGACGCTGGAGGTAAAGACGATCTTGCGGTGGTAGGCCGGAGCTCCGTCGCTCTTGATCTCGGACTTCGCCACCTCGCGCATGACCGGCATGGCAGCCAGAGTGGTGTGGAATCCCGTGCGGAGGTTCGCGTCCAGGACCAAGTCGAACAGTTCGTCATCCAGCCCGTGGAACATCTTGTCCCTGGTCGTTCCGGCGTTGTTGATCAGGATGTCGAGTTGGCCGAACTCCGTGACGGTCTGGTTCACGAGCAGGTGGGCCTGCTGCAGGTCCACGGTGTTGCCGACGATCGCCGTCGCCCGACCACCCGCCGCCCGGATCAGTTCGGCAGTCTCGATCGCCGGGGCCTCGTCGATGTCGTTGACCACCACCGTGGCTCCGTCGGCAGCGAGCCGCAGGCTCGTGGCCCGGCCGATGCCTCGGCCTCCTCCGGTGACGATCGCCACCCGGTCATCCAGACGTCCCATGGGCTCTCCTCGGCTCGAACTGTTGGACCGAACCTACCCCCGGTCCGGGCCGGAGAAGACCGGGGGTGGGGCCAGGGGTTGAAGGGTGAACGCCGAACTCCGCCTTGGCTTCGATACGGCGCTGCCGCGCCTACTCACCCCGCGGCGGTGGCAGGGGGTGAAGGGTGAACGCCGAACTCCGCCTTGGCTTCCATACGGCGCTGCCGCGCCTACTCACCCCGCGGCGGTGGCAGGGGGTGAAGGGTGAATGCCGAACTCCGCCTTGGCTTCGATACGCGGCTATGCCGCTACTCACCCCGCGGCGGATACGGACCCGGCCAGGGGGTCAGTGCCGCCACCCTGCGGGGTGAGTGCCGCCGCAGGCGGTGTATCGAAGCCCGCTCAGATCGGCCTGTACCGGGTGACGGCCGGAGGTCGGCCTTGGCTTCGGTACGCGGCTACGCCGTTACTCGCCCCGCGGCCGGGGGCGGGTGCGGTGCCGCTGGTTACGTCGCGGCCGCGGTGGCGGACCGGGGGGGTCAGCGGGTTTCTTTGTGCACCGTGCTGGCGTTGCAGCGCGGGCAGTACTTCTTCAGCTCGAGCCGGTCGGGGTTGTTGCGCCGGTTCTTCTTGGTGATGTAGTTGCGCTCTTTGCACTCCTGGCACGCCAGGGTGATCTTGGGATGAACGTCGCTGGCCTTGGCCATGGCTATGCCTTTCGCAGAGGGGAAGGGGAACGGTAGCGGAGGCGGGACTTGAACCCACGACACAGCGATTATGAGCCGCTTGCTCTACCAGGCTGAGCTACTCCGCCCCGGCACCGGGTGGTGCCGCTACTGATGCAGTTTTTCTGCTGCCACGATCGTCAGATCGCAGCATGGAGCCCCAATACGGAATCGAACCGTAGACCTTCTCCTTACCATGGAGACGCTCTACCGACTGAGCTATTGGGGCGAGCGTCAGCAAGCGTACACCGACACCGACCCGGACCGATAACCGAGCGAATCAGGGGGTCTGACGCTCGTAGGTCTGCTCACCCTCATCACCCAGGATCGCATCGTGGGGACGAGCGACCATCCAGAACCCGACGGCGAGAACACCACCCAGGAACGGGGCGATCAGGAACAGCCACACCTGACTCAGCGACTCGCCGCCCGCGAACAGCGCGGGGCCGAGGGAACGGGCCGGGTTGACGGACGTGCCAGTCAGCGGGATGCCCACCAGGTGGACGGCCGCCAGGGTCGCACCGATCGCGAGACCGGCGAAGCCGGGCGCCGCTTGGTGATCGGTCACCAGCAGGATGACGCCCACGAAGGCGGCGGTCAGGAGCAGTTCGGCAACGAAGGCACCGAGGACGTTCGGCCCCTCGCCGGCCACGGTGGCGAAACCATTGGTCCCGAGCGCACCGGTGCGGTCGGTGATCCCGCCCTGCTGGACCAGGCTCCACAAGACGAAGCCGCCCACGGTCGCGCCCGCGAACTGAACGACCATGTACAGCAGACCTTCTTTGACCTCCTGGCGCTTGGACAGAACGAACGCCAGGGTGACCGCGGGGTTCACGTGGCAGCCGGAGGTGGGGCCGAGGGCATACGCCAACCCCATCAGGACGAACCCGAACGCAAGTGCGATACCTGTGGTCCCGGCGCCGGCGAAAGCCTCGATCCCGCCGATTCCGCCGACGGCCGCACCGACGGCCAGGAAGACGAGCAGGAACGTACCGATGAATTCGGCGCTGAGTCTGCGGGCGAGCATGAGGGGTCCCTTCCGACGGGCGGATCTGTCGGTTGGAACCCTAGCGGGACAGGACCCGCTGCTGGTGGGACTTGCGTGGGCTGTCGGGTAACGAATGATGCCGGAGGGCACCGTGGTGGCGGGTAGTGGATTCGAACCACTGAAGGCAGAGCCGGCAGATTTACAGTCTGCTCCCTTTGGCCGCTCGGGCAACCCGCCAGGATCGATGTCGACCGGCGCTCAGGTTAGCACCTACCGCAGGTCGAACCCACGGCCGGCAGTTGCCACAATGGAGCACCGACGGAAGGTTCCCATGGCTGACAGCAGTTTCGACATCGTGAGCAAAGTCGACCGGCAAGAGGCCGACAACGCCCTGAACCAGACGGAGAAGGAGTTGCGGACCCGGTTCGATTTCAAGAACACCGGGGCAACCGTGGAGTGGAAGGGCGAACTCAGCCTCGAGATCACAGCCGGGACCGAGGAGCGCGCGCTGGCGGCCCTGGACGTGTTCAGGGACAAGTTGGTCAAGCGGAGCATCAGCCTCAAGGCCCTCGACGCAGGCGAACCCCGGTTGTCGGGCAAGGAGTACAAGATCGCCGCCACCCTGCAGTCGGGGCTGAGCACGGAGCAGGCCAAGAAGTTGGCCAAGATCGTGCGCGACGACGGACCCAAGGGCGTCAAGACTCAGGTGACCGGCGACGAACTGCGGGTGTCGAGCAAGAAACGGGATGACCTCCAGGCAGTCATCGCCCTGGTCAAGGACCAGGATCTGGACTTCGCGGTCCAGTTCACCAACTACCGCTGACGCACCTGCCGACCTCACCGGGCGGCGGTGGGTG
The DNA here is from genome assembly GCA_964631645.1 of uncultured Actinomycetes bacterium. Lineage (GTDB taxonomy): Bacteria > Actinomycetota > Actinomycetes > S36-B12 > CAIWTL01. The sequence continues at coordinate 46,000 of CAZVYU010000005.1, read as the reverse complement.
CCGCTCGGTGAGAGCAAGACCACGCATCGTGGCAGCGGGCCAGGTTTCGGCCAGCCCCTGAGTGGGGCACAATTGCGCGAGCACCACCCCCATTCGAGGAACCGCACTGTGGCCAAGGAACGAATCGAGCGCAGCGACGTCATCATCCGGTTCGCGGGGGACTCCGGCGACGGTATGCAGTTGACCGGCGACCGGTTCACCTCGGCCACCGCGTCGTTCGGCAACGACCTGTCGACCCTGCCCGACTTCCCCGCCGAGATCCGCGCGCCAGCCGGGACACTGCCCGGTGTCTCGGCTTTCCAGATCCACTTCGCCGATCACGACATCATGACCCCGGGCGACAAACCTGACGTGCTGGTGGCCATGAATCCGGCGGCGCTGAAGGCCAACATCGGTGATCTGGACCGCGGCGGCACGGTGATCGTCAACACCGACGAGTTCACCAAACGTGCAGTCGCCAAGGTGGGGTACGACACCGACCCGCTCACCGACGGGTCGCTGGACTCGTTCAGCGTCCATCCCATCCCCCTCACGTCGCTGACCGTGGGCGCCCTGGAGTCCTTCGACATCTCGAAGAAGGAGGCCGAGCGGGCCAAGAACATGTTCTCGCTCGGGTTGCTGTCGTGGCTGTACGACCGACCGATGGAGCAGACCAGGGCCTTCCTCACCGAGAAGTTCGGGAAGAAGCCGGTGATCCTGGCTGCCAACCTGGCCGCCCTCGAGGCCGGCTGGTCGTTCGGGGAGACCACCGAGACGTTCGCCGTGCAGTACGAGGTGCGACAGGCGGAAGTCCCCGCCGGCACCTATCGGAACATCACCGGCAACCTGGCCCTGTCGTACGGCTTGGTCGCGGCCGCGCGCCGTAGTGGCCTGCCGCTGTTCTTGGGGACGTACCCGATCACCCCGGCGTCGGACATCCTGCACGAACTCAGCAAGCACAAGCGCTACGGCATCACGACCTTCCAGGCCGAGGACGAGATCGCCGGGATCGGGGCCGCACTCGGCGCAGCCTATGGCGGCGCGATCGGGGTGACCTCGACCAGTGGACCGGGGCTCGCGTTGAAGTCCGAGGCGCTGGGCTTGGGCGTGGCTCTGGAACTCCCACTGCTGGTGATCGATGTCCAGCGGGGTGGGCCGTCGACCGGTCTGCCGACCAAAACCGAACAGGCGGACCTGTTGCAGGCCATGTTCGGGAGGAACGGCGAAGCGCCCGTGCCCATCGTCGCGCCGTCGTCTCCGGGTGACTGCTTCGCAGCGGCACTGGAGGCCGTCCGCATCGCCACCAAGTACCGCACCCCGGTGCTGCTGCTGTCCGACGGCTATCTCGCCAACGGCGCCGAGCCCTGGCGAGTCCCGGAGGTCGCGTCATTGCCCGATCTGACGGTCCAATTCGCCACAGCGCCCAATGACACCGACGCCGACGGCAACCCGGTCTTCCACCCGTTCCTGCGTGACCCGCAGACCCTGGCTCGCCCCTGGGCAGTACCCGGCACCGCAGGACTGGAACATCGCATCGGCGGAATCGAGAAGGCCGATGTGACCGGTGAGATCTCCTACGACCCGGCCAATCACGACCACATGGTGCGCACCCGTCAGGCGAAGATCGACGGGATCGCGAACGACATCCCGGAGCTCGAGGTGGACGACCCGGACGGCGACGCCGAGGTCCTGGTGCTGGGCTGGGGCTCCACCTACGGTCCGATCGCCGCCGCCTGTCGCGCTGTCCGCGCGGCCGGCCATCCGGTCGCACAGGTGCACCTGCGCCACCTCAACCCGTTCCCGGCCAACACCGGCGCGGTCGTCCGGCGCTATCGCCGAGTGATCATCCCCGAGATGAACCTGGGGCAGCTGGCGCTGCTCATCCGTGGCCGTTACCTGGTCGATGCGCGCCCGTACAACCAGGTCCGGGGCCTGCCGTTCCAGTCGTCGGAGCTGGCCGACGTGATCCTGACCGAGATCGGTGACCTGACTCCTTCCGATGTCAGTTCACTCACCGAGGGGAGCCTGACGTGACCACCACCGACCTGCCCGCGCTGGACCTGGTCCCCAAAGCGGACGGCCCCCAATCGGCCAAGGAGTTCAAGAGCGACCAAGAAGTTCGGTGGTGCCCCGGCTGCGGCGACTACGCGATCCTGGCCGCGGTGCAAGGATTCCTGCCGAGCCTGGGCCTGGCCCGCGAGAACATCGTGTTCGTCTCGGGGATCGGCTGTTCGAGCCGGTTCCCCTACTACCTGAACACGTACGGGCTGCATTCGATCCATGGCCGCGCTCCCGCGATCGCAACGGGTCTTTCGGTCAGCCGCCCCGACCTGTCCGTGTGGGTCATCACCGGTGATGGGGACTCGTTGTCCATCGGGGGCAACCACCTGATCCACGCACTGCGCCGCAACGTGAACCTCAAGATCCTCTTGTTCAACAACCGCATCTACGGACTGACCAAGGGCCAGTATTCGCCGACCTCCGAGATCGGCAAGATCACCAAGTCGACGCCGTTGGGTTCACTGGACTATCCGTTCAACCCGGTGTCCCTGGCGCTTGGTGCGGAAGCCACGTTCGTGGGTCGCACGATCGACTCCGACCGCAAACACCTCACCGAGGTGTTGAGCGCCGCCGCAGCGCACGAAGGGTCGGCGCTGGTCGAGATCTACCAGAACTGCAACATCTTCAACGACGGTGCGTTCGAGCCTTTGAAGCAGTCCGGCATCAAGGACGAACACCTGATCCGGTTGGAAGCCGGGCAGCCCATCCGGTTCGGAACCGACGGTCATCGCGGCGTCGTGCGCGGCCGCGACGGTCAGGTGCAGGTCGTGGAGGTCGCGGACGTGGACGAGTCCGAACTGATCGTGCACAACCCGGGGGCGGAAGACCCGGGAGTGGCGTTCGCCCTGTCCCGACTGGTCGACACCGACACGCTGGACAAGACCGCGATCGGGGTCTTCCGCGACGTGCAGCGCCCGTCGTATGACCGACTGGTGCGCGAACAACTCTTAAAAGCCGGTCCTCCGGCCGGCGATGAGGACCTGACTGCGTTGCTGAACGGCCGGGACACCTGGACCGTCGCCTGACGCAAGCGCGACCGGCCGCGGGGTGAGTAGCGCGAAGCGCGTATCGAAGCCAAGGCCCCCTCCGGCCTTCGCCTAGGCCCGGAACCCACGCGGTTTCGGTTTCCCGGTTCCCATGCCTTATGGTTAGGGTTGCCTTACTCGAGGGCCGCCAGGCCAGGCGGACAGGAGACACGATGCTCGCCAACTTCCTCATCGGACTGCGCGAGGGTCTCGAAGCGGCCTTGGTGGTCAGCATCCTGATCGCCTACCTGGTCAAGACCGAGCGTCGCTCCTTGATCCCCCGGGTGTGGGCCGGAGTAGGACTCGCCGTGCTGTTGTCACTGGCCGTGGGGGCGGCCCTGACGTTCGGCACCGCCGAGATGTCCTTCAAGACCCAAGAGGCCTTCGGTGGCTTCATGTCCATCATCGCCGTCGGGCTGGTGACCTGGATGGTCTTCTGGATGGCCCGCAATGCGCGCAATCTGCGGGGCGAGCTGCACGGTCACGTGGACCGGGTAGCAGGTAAGGGAGTCTGGGCCCTGGTGATCGTGGCCTTCATCGCGGTGGCTCGTGAAGGGGTCGAGACCGCGTTGTTCATCTGGTCCGCGGTGCGCGCCACCGGGGGCGGGGCCGCGCCCTTGAGCGGGGCCGTGCTGGGACTGGCCACGGCCGTCGTGCTGGGGTGGTTGTTCTACCGAGGCGCGCTGAAACTGAACCTGGCCAGCTTCTTCAAATGGACCGGTGTCGCGCTGATCATCGTGGCGGGCGGCGTGCTCGCGTACGGCGTCCACGATCTCCAGGAAGCCGCCATCCTGCCCGGCCTCGACAATCTGGCGTTCGACGTGAGTTCTGTGCTGGTGCCCGGCACCGCCATCGCCACGCTGCTGAAGGGCATCTTCAACTTCTCGCCGGCCATGACCTGGCTCGAGGTGATCGTGTGGTTCGCCTACGTGGTTCCAGTTATGACCTTGTTCCTTAGAATCGTGTCTTCCGGTCCGCGACCGCCGCGTACCGCCCCGACCGCTGTCTCACAAGGAGCCACTGGATGAACCGCGCCCTGCTGATCCCCGCCGCTGCCATGGTCCTGGTGGGCATGACGGCGTGCTCGTCGAACTCGAGCACGTCTGAGTCGTCGGCCTCACCGGTGGAGAGCACCGCCACTACCGTCACGGTGACCAGTAGTGGATCAGGCTGCGACCTGTCGTCGGCGACAGCATCGCCCGGCCCGCTCACGTTCGAGGTCGTCAACAGCGGCAGCGACGTCACGGAGTTCTACCTCTACAAGGAGGACGGGACGACCATCGTGGGCGAGGTCGAGGATGTCACCCCGGGCACGACCCGCGACCTGTCGGTCGACGCCACCGCCGGTACCTACGTCGCCGCCTGCAAGCCCACGTCGGACAGCGAAGGCATCCGGGTCGACTTCACAGTGAAGTGATCGGGCCTGGTCCCACCAGGCTGACCAGCACCGTGCGACCCGGCGGCTGCCCGGTGACCCACTCGGCGAGGATGTCGGTGGCCACCGCGAAGTCGTCGGGGAACATCCGAGCCATCGGCCCCCACCCTCGCCACGGCACCAGCAACCCGGCTGCCGGAACGGGCACGTCGCTGAGGGAGTCCGCCAGGGCGTCCCAATTCATCCCGAACCACTCCGGGAAGGCGAACGCTCGACGGCATGCGGCCAGCAGACCGGCCTTGTCCCAGCGCAGAGTTGTCGACACAGGCGTGACGGCCCAACCCGCGGATCGCACCTGCGTGGCATAGTTCGCGGCCCAAGTCTCGTCGGGCCAGCGGTGGACCGCAGGCGGACCATCGAGCAGATCGGTCATGGGATCACCTCACGGAACGACTGGTAATGGTCGGATGTGTAGAAAGCAACGCCGTCGGAGCCCACGACCAGGCGCCGCGCGCCACGATCCGAACTACCGGGCGTCTCGACGGTGAACTCCCGATAGAACCCCAACGGCTGCGCCGGAAGAATCCGCTCCCGGTTCTGGAACGTCTGGCCGTCTTGTGGATAGTCATACGGTCCATCCGTTGCGACGGCTTCCAACACGCTCTCCGCTTCGGGTGGGAGGTCATCGGCCGGCATGGTGGGCAGGCCCGACACGGAGCGGGCGGTCCCGCTCGGTGTGGCGGCCGCATCGGGACGGGGAGTCGAGGTGACCGTCACCGTAGTGGTCGCTGTCACCGTGACTTGTGGCGCCGTCGCGGTCGCCGAACAAGCGGTCAACCCGGCGCACAGGGCGGCCAGCACCGTTAGCCACAGCAGTGCCGCACGAGCGTGTCTCACTCGCACATGGTGGCAGCCCGGAAGCACAATCACCCGATGATCAGACGGGATCACCGTGCCGCCACTACTGTCGGGCCGTGACAGGCAAGCGGCCACTGTTGATTCCTGCGAACGCGTTCTCGATCACATTCGGTCTGGCCGGCCTTGCCGGGGTGTGGCACCTGTCCGCCGGGTTCCTCGGCACTCCTCCGGCGGTGGCCGGTCTCCTGGCGATCGTCACCCTGGCCGTGTGGCTGCTTCTCCTGATCGGCTACAGCCGACGGTTACTCGCACGACGCGCCACTCTGACCGAGGAACTCACCCATCCGATTACGGCCCCGTTCATCGCACTCATTCCGCTGACGTTGCTGGTCCTGATCCCCGTGGTGGCGTCCTGGTCGGTTCCGGTCGCGACTGTCGTGGCCCTGATCTGCGGGGTCACCCTGCTGGTGCTGGGCGGATGGCTGACCGGGAACTGGCTGGGTCGGGGCGTCGCGTTGGAGTCCCTCCATTCGGGCTACTACCTGCCCACTGTGGGCGCGGGACTGATCACCGGGACCGCGCTTGCCGCGATCGGCATGCGCGACCTGGGGATCGCCGCAGTGGGACTGGGCGGAATCTGCTGGCTGCTGCTGGGATCGATCATCAACAACCGCAACATCGTCGCAGGCGCCCTCCCCACCCCGCTGATCCCGACGATGGCCATCGACGTCGCCCCGGTGGTCGTGGCAGGCAATGCGTGGTTCGCCCTCAACAACGGTGCGACGGACACCGCTCAACTCCTCCTTGCGGGCTTCGCCGCCCTGATGGTGCTGGTCCAGGTACGGCTGTACGTGCTCGTCTACCGAGGTCTGACGTTCAGTGCCTCGTTCTGGGCGTTCACCTTCTCCTACTGCGCGGTGGCGTCCTACGCCCTGCGCTGGCTGGCGACCAACGGTAATGACGCGTCACGGGTTGTCAGTTGGGTGATCGTCGCGGCGATCAGCGCCTTCCTTCTGTGGATCGCGGTCCGAAGCGCAACTGCCTTACGGCGGGGTGACTTCCTGCCTCGCGACAACCCCGTGCCAGCGGCGACGTGAGTTCCCGTGCCGCACTGACGCAACGGAGGTGATCAGCCGACCAGCAGACGGGCAGCCAGGTCGGTCATGACTTCGGTGGCACCGCCGCCGATCCCGAGGATGCGGACGTCGCGGTAGTGCCGCTCGACCTCGGTACCGGTCATATACCCGGCGCCGCCGAACAGTTGGACCGCACGGTCGGCGACGTACTCACCCGCTTCGACGCCGGTCTGCTTGGCCATCAGCGCCGGCAGGATCACCTCTTCCCCCGCACTGTGGCGAGCGGCGACATCGCGGCAGTAGACCCGGGCGACGTCGGTACGTCGGTGCATCTCGGCCAGTGTGTGACGAACGACCTGGCGGTCGGCCAACGGTCGCCCAAACGTCTGGCGTTCGCGGGTCCAGGCCTGGGTCAGGTCGAGACAGCGCTGCGCGGTGGCGTAGCCCGTCACCGCCAGGGTCAGCCGCTCGGTCACGAAGTGCCGGGCGAGCGAGGCGAATCCCTGCTCGAAACCCAGCACATTCGCGGCCGGCACGCGTACGCCGTCGAGCGACAGTTCGGCCGTGTCGCTGCACCGCCAACCCATCTTGTCGAGGCGCCGCGTCACCGTGAACCCCGGTGTGTCGGTCGGAACCACGATCAGCGACACCCCACCGGCCCCTGGTCCACCGGTTCGCGCAGCGACCACCACGTAGTCCGCTCGGGTGGCCGAGGTGATGTACGTCTTGGCGCCGTCGATGACCACCTCGTTCCCGTCGCGCACTGCTCGGGTCCGCAGGTTGGCGACATCCGAGCCGCCATCGGGTTCGGTGACTCCCAGCGAGGCGATGGCGTCCCCCTGAAGGACGGGAGTGATGAACTCGTCCACCAGCCGGTCAGCTCCGGCTGCGTCGCCGGCGCTGCGGCGGCGCTGCGCCTCGTCGGCTACGTGGGGAGTGGCGATGCCGTGGGTCAACAGACCGGCCACGACTCCGCCGGTCCCCCCACCGACCAGGATCTGCTCGATGATCACGACCATGTCGACCGCGTCGCCGCCGAGTCCTCCGACCCCTTCGGGGAACCCGATGCTCAACAGCCCCAACTCGGCCGCCTGCTGTTGCAGGGCTCGGGGCATCTCCCCGGCAGTCTCCCAGTCGGACACGAATGGAGCGATCCGATCCCGGGTGAACCCCGCGACACTGTCCGCCAACGCCAACCGTTCAGGACTCCGGAACGGGCCATCACTCATGCCCCCACCCTAGGGGGACCGCAAACCTCGGCCACCGGCGCATACCTCGGTCGTGTGAGGTGCCTAACGCCCGAGGTTCGCGCTGGCGCGCGAGGTTTGCGGTCCCCTGGGCGGAGCGGGGGGTCAGCTGGTGCGGGCGACCACGTAGTCGCACAGGGACGACAGGGCGGCGGTGGCGGGGATGTCGGGGAGGGGAGCCAGGCAGTCGCGCGCGTCGGCGGCCCAGCGTTGGGCCTCGGCGCGGGCTTCGGCCAGCGCGGGATGGGAACGTAACCGAGCCAGCGCTTCGGCGTGTTCGGCGTCGTCGGGCAGCGGTCGGGACAGCAGATCCACCAGGCGGGTGTCCGAGCCGTCAGCCAGGACCAGCAGTCCAGGAAGCGTCGGGATCCCCTCCCGCAGATCGGTCCCGGGCGTCTTGCCGGACACCGACGAGTCGGACGTGATATCCACCAGATCGTCCGCCAACTGGAAGGCGACCCCGATCCGTTCGCCGAAGCGGGTGAGCGCATCCACGACGACGTCGTCGGCACCGGACTGCAACGCACCGAACCGGGCGGAGGTGGCGATGAGACTTCCGGTCTTGTCGGCCAGCACGGCCAGATGGTGGTCCACGGGGGTGTCGTCTCCTTCCGGACCGACCGACTCCCGGATCTGACCGATGCACAGGCGCTCGAAGGTGCGCGCCTGCAGTCGCACCGCCTCGGGGCCGAGGTCGGCGAGAATGTCCGACGCCCGGGCGAAGAGGAAGTCGCCGGTCAGGATCGCGACCGTGTTGCCCCAGCGCGAGTTGGCTGACTCCGCACCGCGGCGTCGTGGGGCTTCGTCCATGACATCGTCGTGATACAGCGTCGCCAGGTGGGTCAGTTCCACCACCACAGCGGACGGAACGACTCCGGGGGCGGCCGCGTCACCGTACTGCGCGGCCAGCAGGGTCAGGAGCGGGCGGAAGCGTTTGCCCCCCGCGGCCACCAAGTGTCCGGCGGCGTGGGACACGAACGAGTCACTGCTCTTGACCGCGTCCGCCAACTGCTCCTCGACCGAGGCAAGTCCGACCAGCAGCCGCGCCTCCAACTCGGGATCGGTCAGCGTGAAGCCCACCGAGGTCCGCAGTTTGGGCGAGGTCATACCGTCCAGGGTAGGGGGTGGGTGCGGAAGGCACCCATCCGCGTCAGCCCGCAGCCGCACCTTGCAGCTTGGTGCTGCATTCGGTCACCTTGGCGGTGAGCGACGGCTCAGCGATCACGGCCGGCGCCAGGTTGGCGGCTTCCTTGGTCAACTGGGTGACCTCTTTGCTGACCTCTTGGGCGGCCTGCGCGTTCGGGTTGGTCTTCAGCTCATTGGCCTTGGCCAGGACATCGTCGACCTCCGCGCAGTAGGCATCGACCTTGGCCTGGTTCTCCGATGCCTGCACCGAGGCCGACGGGGTCTCGACGGGCTCGGACGTGCTGCTGCTGGACGAACTGCTGCTGCAGGATGCCAGCGCCACCGCCAGGAGCGGGGTCGCGGCCAGGACGATGACGGACGTGCGCATGATGCCTCCACGGGGTCGTTCGCGCCGACCCTAGCGGCTCCACCGCGGCCGCGCGGCCGCTCTGGCGGATTGCCCGCCACCGGAGCGGCTCAGCGCACGAAGATGTCGGCCTTGTCGGCCAGGTCCAGCAACGGCTGGGGCAGGATCCCCAGCACGACTGTCGCCACCACGCCAACGATCACCGTGGCCTTGGTCGCCCAACTGGGCACCGCCACCTGCGGCCCGTCACCCACCGGGTCGGAGAAGAACATGACGACGACCACTCGCAGGTAGAAGAACGCGGCGATGGCACTCGCGATGACGGCCAGGAGCACCAGCCAGCCCTCGCCCGCCTCGGCCGCTGCTGAGAACACCGCGAACTTGCCGATGAAGCCGGACGTCAGCGGAATTCCCGCAAACGACAGCAGGAAGAGGGTGAAGGCGGCGGCCAGGAGGGGGTTGGTGCGACCGAGTCCGCGCCATGCGTCCATGGAACTCGTCTCGCCGCTGTCGTCGCGGATCAGCATCACGATGCCGAAGGCGCCCACGGTGGCCAAGCCGTAGGTGACCAGGTAGAACATCGTCGCCGCCAGTCCTTCGGGCGTCACGGCGATGACCCCGAGCAGCAGGAATCCAGCATGCGCGATGGACGAATAGGCCAACATGCGCTTGATGTCACTCTGGGCCAGGGCGACCATCGAGCCGACGAAGAACGTGAGGATCGCGATGATCCAGAACGCCGGTCGCCAGTCCCAGGAGGCTCCCCCGAACCCGACATAGAACAGACGCAGCATGGCGCCGAAGGCGGCTACCTTCACCCCGGACGCCATAAACGCCGTCACGGGCGTGGGTGAGCCCTGGTAGACGTCGGGAGCCCACGACTGGAACGGCACCGCAGCCACCTTGAACAGCATGCCCACGGCCATGAGCGCGATACCGCCGAGCAGGAGGCCGTTCAACTGGGTCTGACCGGTGACCGCGTCGGCGATCCCCCCCAGCGACACGGTTCCGGCAAAGCCATACACCAACGCAGCGCCGTAGAGGAAGAAGGCCGACGAGAAGGCGCCGAGCAGGAAGTACTTCAGCGCCGCTTCTTGGCTGAGCAGTCGGCGGCGGCGGGCCATGCCCGCCAGCAGGTACAGCGGGAGGCTCATGATCTCGAGCGCGACGAACAGCAACAGCAGATCGTTGGCGGCGACGAACAGCATCATGCCGCCGGTGCAGAACAGGAACAACGGCCAGATCTCGGTCTGGAAGTAGCCCCGCGCTGTGAACTGTCGTTCGTCCTCGGAGCCCGGCATCGCCGACGCCCGCGCGGCGAACGCGTCGCCGCTGGGATCCACGTGCCGCTCCATCACGAGCAGCCCGCACAGGATGGCGATGAGCACGATGGTGCCTTGGAGGAACAACGCGGGACCATCGACCGCAGCGGAGCCACCCACCACCAGTTGGAACGCACCGGCCGCGATGACGATCGTGGCGAAGGCAGCGATCAGCGCAGCGAACGTCAGAGCGATCTGGATGGAGCGGCGGCTCTGACGAGGCGCGAAGGCCTCGACCAGGACGCCGATGGCGCCGGCACCCAGCACGATCACGACGGGCGCGATCAACTGCCATTGGATCTCGGGGAACACGACTTCCGTCGCCATTGTGGCGCCGATCATGGCTGCACTCCCTCGGTCGCCAGTGGGATGGTCGGCGGCGGATCGGTCTGACCCACCTGCGCCATCACGTCATCCACGAACGGGTTCAAGACATCCAGGGCCGGGGCCGGATAGAACCCCAGGAAGATGACCACGGCGACCAGGGGCGCCAGAGCCACCTTCTCGCGAGTGTTCAGATCGAGCATTCCCTTGGCGGTCTCGGACGTCGGACCCGTCATGGTCCGTTGGTACAGCAGCAGGATGTACACGGCGGCCAGCACGATACCCAGGGTCGCGAACGCGGCCAGCCACGGGTATCGGGAGAAGGTTCCCAACAGCACCAGGAACTCGGACAGGAAGGTGCTCAACCCCGGCAGCGCCAGGGCTGTGAGCCCCGCGAACAGGAACATACCGGCCAGCACCGGGGTCACACTCGACACTCCGCTGTAGGCGCCGATGGTCGATGTCCCGCGACGGGTGATCAGATAGCCCGCCACCATGAAGAGCAGTGCCGTGCTGATGCCGTGTCCCAGCATGTAGAACGCGGACCCGACCTGCGCCTGCGTCGTGAACGCGAAGATGCCCAGGACGATGAAGCCGAAGTGTGAGATGGACACATACCCGAAGAGTCGCTTCATGTCCGTCTGGCCGATGGCCACCAGCCCGCCATAGAAGATGCTGATCACAGCCAGCGCCATAATCACCGGGGCGAACGTCTGGGCGGCGTCCGGGAACAGCGGCAGACAGAACCGCAGCATGCCGAACGTGCCCAGCTTGTCCAGGACGCCGATCAGCAGGATCGCCGTACCCGGTGTGCTGGATCCCGCAGCGTCGGGCAGCCAGGTGTGTACTGGGAACAGCGGCGCCTTGATCGCGAATGCGAGGAAGAAGCCCAGGAACAGCCAGTTCTGCAAGGTCGGATCGATGTCGATCGTCATCAGGTCGGGCAGGTAGAGCGTCGGCGCGTCGAAGGCTTGGACCGACACGTACCAGAGCACCGCCAGCGCGGCCAGCATGACCAAGCCACCGACCAGCGAGTAGACCAGGAACTTGACCGCCGCGTAAGCCCGGCGACCGGTGCCGTAGCGCCCGATCATGAAGTACACCGGGATCAGTACTGCCTCGAAGACGAAGTAGAAGAGGAACACGTCCAAAGCGGTGAACACAGTCACCGTCATGGCCAACATCAGCAGCATCAGGGCGAAGTAGCCACGCACCTGGCCGGTGGGTTGCGACACGGGGTTCTGTTCCGCCGAGTCCTCAACGTCGTTCCATCCCGCCAGGATGACCAACGGCGTCAGCAGCGTGGCCAGGAACACCATGATCAGGCCGAGGCCGTCGACGCCCAGCGAGAAGTTGAGTCCCAGGCTGGGGATCCAGCTGTACACGTCCACCAGTTGGAACTGGTCGGGAGATGCGGTGTCGTACTGCGTGATGGCCACGATCGTCAGCGCGAAGGTGGCGAGCGCGAAGAGCAAAGCGATCGTCTTGGACCGCGCGGGCGACCCGGGCACGAATGCCACGACGAAGGAGCCGACGAGCGGCACCAGCGCGAGGATGGTCAGGATGGGCATCAGAACCACCTTCCTGCCATGAACACGGCTCCCAAGAGGAGCGCACCGGCCACCATCGACAGGGCGTAGGACCGCGCGAACCCGGTCTGTAGACCACGCAGCCGGTCACCCATGCCGGCCACGCCGGACGCGAGTCCCCGCACTGCCCCGTCGACGGTCCGGTTGTCGAACCAGACCAGCCACCGGGTCACGTACTGTCCGGGCCGCATGAACACCGCTTCGTTGAAGGCGTCGCCGTACAGACTGTGCCGCCCGGCCAGCGTGAGTACCGAGACGTCGGCCGGGGCGACCTTCGGAACGTCGTCGCGGGCGTACTTGCGCCATCCGAGCGCGATGCCGATGACCGCGATGGTCACGCTGAGCACCTTGAGGGGGATCTCCGGGATGACCGGGGTGGATTCCTCGAAGCCAACCACCGGGGCGAGCCATTCGCCGATCGGGGCCACATAGACGAAGAACAGGCCACCGAACAGTGCTCCGACCGAGAGCACCAACATGGGGGCGGTCATCACGACCGGGGACTCGTGCGGGTGCTGCTCCTCGGTCCAGCGGGGGCTGCCGAAGAACGTCATGGCCAGCATGCGGGTCATGTAGAAGGCGGTGAGTCCGGCCGCACCCAGCGCGCACAGTCCGGCGAACACGTTGACTCCCAGGGCGGCGTCGATGATGCCGTCCTTGGAGAACCACGAGTCGAACGGGGGCAGGCCCGAGATCCCCAGGAAGCCGCAGAAGAAGGCGACCATCGTCACCTTCATGGCGACGCGCAGACCGCCGTACAGCCGCATGTTCTTCTGATCGTCGTTGCCGTGCATGACCGAGCCGGCGCTCAGGAACAGGTCGGCCTTGAACATGCCGTGCATGAGCAGGTGGAAGATCGCGAACACGTAGCCCGCCGGACCCAGTCCGGCGCCCAGGAACATGTAGCCGATCTGGCTCATCGTGGAGCCCGCCAGCGACTTCTTGATCTCGTCCTGCGCGCACGCGATCCAGGCGCCCATGAGCATGGTGATCACGCCAATGGCCAGGACCACGGTGACTGCGGTGGTGGACAGATCGAAGATGGCATTGCTGCGGATCACCAGATAGACGCCCGCGGTCACCATGGTCGCGGCGTGGATGAGCGCCGACACCGGGGTCGGGCCCTCCATCGCATCCAGCAACCAGGCCTGCAACGGGAACTGCGCGCTCTTACCGACGGCGGCCAGGAGCAACGCCAGACCGATGAGCGTGATGGTGGTCTCGCTGGCCTGCGGCGCGGCCTCGAAGACGTTCTGGAAGGTTACGGTCCCGAAGGTGACGAACATCAGCATGACGGCGATGCTCAAGCCCACGTCGCCCACGCGGTTCATGACGAACGCCTTCTTGGCCGCCACCGCCGCCGAGTTCTTGTACTGCCAGAAACCGATCAGCAGGAACGACGCCAGGCCCACACCTTCCCAACCGAGGTACAGCAGCAGGTAGTTGTCGGCCAGCACCAACATGAGCATCGCTGCGATGAACAGGTTCAGGTAGGCGAAGAACAGCCGTCGCTTCGGGTCGTGGGCCATGTAGCCGATCGAGTAGATGTGGATCAGCGAGCCCACCCCGGTGATCAGCATGACGAACGCGATCGACAGGGGGTCGAGTCGCAGCGCGAAGGCGGCGTCGAACGAACCCGCGAAGGTCCAGTTCCACAGATTCAGCGTCACAGCCCGGTCGTCGACGGGCAGACCCATCATCTGCACCAGCAGCATGCAGGCCAGGATGAACGAGCCGATCGGCAGCAGGCAGGCGAGGATGTGCCCCCACTTGTCGCTGCGCCGTCCGGCCAGGAGCAGGAACGCCGCACCGAAGGCCGGCAGGGCGATGAGCAGCCACATGAGCGGGAACGACCCGCCAGCCTGGGCGGCCGTGATCGTGTTCGTGATCGGTTCGACGTTCTCCACGGGAGCGCCGTCGGAGAACGGCAGAGACAGGGCGAGGATGCTCATCAGTTCCTCATCAGACTGGGTTCGTCGATCGATACCGATCGACGGGTGCGGAAGATCGTCATGATGATCGCCAGGCCCACGACCACCTCGGCCGCGGCCACGACCATCACGAAGAAGGCGATCACCTGGCCCTCCAGATTGCCGTGCATGCGCGCGAAGGCCACGAACGCGAGGTTGGAGGCGTTGAGCATCATCTCGACCGACATGAACACGACGATCGCATTACGTCGCACGAGGACGCCGACAGCACCGATGCAGAACAGGATCGCCGACAGGATCACGTAGTACGAGGGGTCCATCACTCCCCCTTCTCGTCGTCGGGGTAGACCTCAGTGAGATCGGTGTGACCGTCGACCTGGTCGAGGACGGTGGGGCGCACGGTCTCCTCGCCGGCGGCGATCCCGCGAACCTCTTCGACATCGGCGTCGATCTCCGTCTGCGTATGCGACAAGCGGGTGCGGGATTCACCGCGCAATGGCGCCGGGATGGACAGTTCCGAGGCGGAGCCGTCCGGGAGCAGCGCGGGAGTGCCGATCGCGTTGCTGGTGGCCAGCACGCCCGGGCTGGGGAGCGGTCCGGGATGTTCGCCGGTCTCGAGGTACCGCTCCATCCGCGCCCGCGACATCTCCGGCTGGCCCATCTTGGGGGCCCAGCGTTCCCGATGCGCCAGCACCAACGCGCCCAAGGCCGCGGTGATCAGCAGCGCCGCCACCACTTCAAGCGGCAGCAGGAACGTGGTGAACATGAGTTGTGCCAACCCTTGGACGTTGCCGCCCTGGGCGTCGTTGGCAGCATCCAGACCGACCGCCTCAACTCCCGACAGTGCGGTTCCGATCGCCAGGAACAGCAGGATGCCGAACCCGAGGACGAGCAGCAACGCGGCCACCCGCTGTCCCTTCAACGTCTCGACGAAGGAGTCGCTGGCGTCGACACCGACGAGCATGAGCACGAACAGGAACAACATCATGACCGCGCCGGTGTACACGATCACTTGCACCAGTCCCAGGAACGGGGCTTGGTTGGCGACGTAGAGCACGGCCAGGTTGAGCATCGTCAACGCGGTGAACAACGCGCTGTGCACGGTCTTGCGCGACAGGACGAGCCCGAGCGCGCCCACGACGGCCAAAGTGGCGCAGATCCAGAAGGTGGCCTGCTCCCCCGCACTGGGATCGCCAGCGGCCAAGAGTGCGACGGAAGGTGTCACTGGGACACCCCCGGCATCCGGTGGGCCTGACGGGACTGCTCCCACTGCTCCTCAGTGGGTCCGGTCACCTTGCCGTCGTAGTAGTCGCGGGCGTCGAGGCCGGCCACCATGTCATGCGGCGGCGGGGCCATCGAATCGGCCAGCGGGGCCAGCAGATCTGACTTCTCGAAGATCAACTGGGCCCGGTCGTCGTCGGCGAGTTCGTATTCGTGGGTCATGGTCAGCGCACGCGTGGGGCAGGCCTCGAGGCACAGCCCGCAGAAGATACAGCGCAGGTAGTTGATCTGATAGACCCGGCCGTACCGCTCACCCGGAGAGAACCGTTGGGCTTCGGAGTTGTCCGCACCCTGGACGTAAATGGCGTCGGCGGGACAGGCCCACGCACACAGCTCACATCCGATGCACTTCTCGAGCCCGTCGGGATACCGGTTCAACTGGTGCCGGCCGTGGAACCGCGGCTTGGGCGGGAACTCGTCCTTCTGCTCCGGGTACTGCTCGGTGTTGACCTTCTCGAACTGGGTGCGGAAGGTCACCCAGAACCCACGCAGGGCGGGGGGCAACTCAGGCATCGGATCCCTCCTCGGCCGCAGTGGTGGTCTCGCCGGTGACGGGCGCGGCCGTGGTCGCACCGGCCACCGGGCGATTACTGCGGGGTGTGTATTCGAACGTCTGACCCGGCATCGGGGGAACGGGATAGGTGCCGGTGTCGGAGGTGAGCACCTGTTCGAACGGCTCGGTCCCCGGCATCGGTTCTTCTCGCTTGCGGATGGACAGGTAGAACCCGATCGCCAGCAGCACCGCGAGCACGATGGCCCCTGCCGTGAGCATGCCGCTGGTCGCCTCGGCGTATTCCGAACGCACCACGCGCAGGCCCGCGACCAGCACGATCCATAACAACGACACCGGGATGAGCACCCGCCAGCCGAACGCCATGAACTGGTCGTAGCGCAACCGGGGCAGCGTGCCGCGCAACCAGATGAAGAAGTACAGGAATCCGGCGACCTTGATGAGCCACCACAACATGCACAGCCAGCCGGAGTTGATGCCGGGGATCAGCGACAGCGGCCACGGCGCCAGGTAGCCACCGAGGAACAGGGTGGTCGCGATGGCCGAGACGGTGACCATGTTGATGTACTCGCCGAGGAAGAACATCGCGAACTTCAACGACGAGTACTCCGTGTGGAAGCCGCCGACGAGTTCGCTCTCGGCCTCGGGCAGGTCGAACGGGGCCCGGTTGGTCTCGCCCACCATGGCGGTGACGTAGATGACGAACGACGGAGCCAACAGCACCGCGAACCACAGCGACGCCTGCGCCGAGACGATCTGGCTCGTGGACATCGTGCCCGCGTACAGGAACACCGCCACGAACGACAGACCCATCGAAATCTCGTACGAGATCATCTGGGCGCTGGAGCGCAGCCCACCGAGCAGCGGATACGTGGAACCGGAGGACCATCCCGCCAGGACCAGGCCGTAGATCCCGATCGAGGCGATCGCCAGCACGTACAGGACGGACTGGGGGAAGTCGGTCAACTGCAGCGGGGTCTCGACCCCGAAGATCGACACCACCGGACCGAAGGGGATCACAGCGAAGGCCGCGAAGGCACAGATGGCGCTGATCAGCGGCGCCAGCCAATACACGGCCTTGTGCGCCGTGATGGGGATGATCTCTTCCTTCAGCGCCAGCTTGAAACCGTCCATGAGGGACTGGAGCAGACCGAACGGGCCGGTTCGGTTGGGGCCGATACGCATCTGCATGCGAGCAACGACGCGCCGTTCGGCCCAGATGGTGAACAGCACCAGCAGGACCAGGATGACGAAGACTCCCAGGGTCTTCAGGCACACCAACCAGAAGGGATCGTTGCCGAAGGCACTCAACTCGGGCATCAGCTCACTCCCTTCCGAGCCGCACGGTATCGCCCGGCGCGGCCCGGAGGGTGAGACTCACCCGGGACCCGTGCGAATTGGCCGGCACCCACACGATCCCGTCGGCCATGTCGGTGATGGCGGCCGGCAGCGTGATGGCTCCGTGATCGGTGGACACCCGGACGGGCTCGCCATCCGAGACGCCGATACCGGCAGCGGTGGCCTGGCTCAGTCGGGCGACGCTCGGCTTGCGGGTGCCCGCCAGGTACGGTTCGCCCTCCTGTTCGACACCCAGGTCGAGGAGCAGGCGCCAGGAGGCGAGCACCGCTTCGCCCGGTCCCGATCGGGGACCGGCGGCCGGCTCGGTGGTGGTCGGGGTCCATTCCCGGGCACCGGCCCAGGCTCCCAGCGCTGTGATCTCGGCGCGCAGCTCGGCCACCGAACGCGGGGCGGGATCCAGGTCCAGGTAGTCGGTCAACAGAGCCAGGACATCGGCGTCGGCGAAGGTCGTGGCGTCGGGGAAGGCGCGGTCGAACGGCCGGCGCCGACCCTCCCAGTTGACGAAGGTCCCCTCCTTCTCGGTGACCACGGCGATGGGCAGGACCACATCCGCCAGCGCGGTGACCTCGGACGGCCTGGCTTCCAGGGACACCACGAACGGGGTCGCCTTGACCGCCTTGAGGAACTCATCGGCGTCCGGGACATCCGAGGCTTCGACCCCGGCAACGAGCAGGGCGCCGATCGCCGGCTCGAGTTCGTCTTCGTCCGGCGCTGGGACGGCCGCCTGGTCGGCCAGGATCTGGGCGACGATCTCGGGCAGGCTGCGACCCGGCGCGTCGGGCAGGTCGTCAGCGGCGATACCCCACGCCCCGGCAACCTCGCGCCGTGCGGCGGGATCGGTCAGCGGGCGACCGCCGGGCAACAGGCCGGGGAGGCAGCCGGTGTCCACCGCGCCGCGTTCTCCGGCCCGACGGGGCACCCACGCCAGCGCGGCACCCGTGCGGTCGGCCAGGTCTGCGGCCGCCGCCAGCGCACCGGCCGCTCCGGCAGCACGTTCACCGACCATGATCACGGCGCCGGGTTGCCCGAGCAGGTCCATAACGTCGGACGGCAGGTTGCCCAGCGACTCCGCTTCGGATCCGGGGACCACGGACACCAGTCGGCCGGACATCCGCTCCAGGCCACGACTGGCGAACGGCGCGATCGACACCACGGCGGTACCGGAGCCGGCGGCCTTGCGCAGCCGCAGGAAGACGATGGGTGACTCCTCTTCCGGCTCGAAGGCGACGAGCAGGACCACCGGCGCCTGTTCCAGCTGCCGGTACGTGGGACCGGCCGTGCCCGCGACCCGCGACGACAGGAACCCGACTTCGTCGGCGGAGCCGAGCCGCGCGCGCAGGTCGATGTCGTCGGTGCCCAACGCGACCCGGGCGAATCGGGAGTACGCGTAGGAGTCCTCGAGCGTCAGCCGCCCGCCGGTGAGGACGGCGGCCCGCCCCCTGGCAGTGGCCAATCCGGCCGCCGCCACCCGCAACGCTTCGGGCCACGACGTCTGCCGCAATTCATCGCCGTCACGCACCAGGGGCAGTTCAAGTCGGTCGAGATGGAGGTACGGGAACGCGAACCGACCCTTGTCGCAGTTCCATTCCTCGTTGACCTCGGGGTCGTCGGCGGCCTGACGACGCATGACGGTCTCGTGTCGGTAGTCGGTGCGCAGGGCACATCCCGATGCACAGTGCTCACAGGTGGTGGGCACGCTGACCAGGTCGAACGGCCGCGACCGGAAGCGGTATTCCGCGCTGGTGAGCGCCCCCACGGGGCAGATCTGCACCGTGTTGCCGGAGAAGTACGAGTCGAACGGCTCCTCCCCGATGCCGATCTGCTGCTGGGCGCCGCGCTGCTTGAGTTCGATGAACGGTTCGCCGGCGATCTCGTCGGCGAACCGGGTACACCGCTGGCACAGGACACACCGTTCGCGGTCGAGCAGGATCTCGGAACTGATGTTGATCGGCTTGGGGAAGGTGCGCTTGTCGAGAGTGAAGCGGGACTCGCTGCGGCCGGTGCTCATCGCCTGGTTCTGCAGGGGGCATTCACCGCCCTTGTCACACACCGGACAGTCGAGGGGATGGTTGATGAGCAGGAACTCCATCACCCCTTCCTGCGCTTTGTCAGCCACCTCGCTGGTGACCTGCGTCTTGACGACCATCCCGTCCCCGAGCGGGATCGCACATGACGGCTGCGGCTTGGGCATGCCTTCGATCTCGATCAGGCATGCCCGGCAGGCCGCCACCGGCTCGAGCAGCGGGTGGTCGCAGAAGCGGGGTACCTCGACACCCATGAGTTCGGCCGCACGGATGATCATGGTGCCCTTCGGCACGGTGATCTCGTGACCGTCGATGGTGCCGGTGACCATCTCGACCTCGGCCGTGGTGGTGGATTCGTCGGAGGTCGTGGTCATGCATCCACTCCGCTCAGGCTCGGGATGATCATCGTGGCGGCCGGATCGAACACTTGGTCCGGCGGCTGAGTCAGGGCCGCCTCGAACTCGCCGCGGAAGTACTTGAGCGCTGCCGGGTACGGGGTGGCCGCGGCGTCGCCGAGGGCACAGAAAGACCTTCCCATGATCTGGTTGCACAGTTCGACGAGCCGGTCGACCTCGGGGGCTTCTCCGCGTCCCTCTTCGAACTTCTGCAAGGTCCCCGTGATCCAGAAGGTGCCTTCGCGGCACGGGGTGCACTTGCCGCACGATTCGTGCTTGTAGAACTCGAGCCATCGGGTGATGGCTTTGACCACGCTGGTCGTGTCGTCGAACAACATCGGGGTGCCGGTACCGAGCATGCTCCCGGCTTCGGCGATGGCCTCGTATGTCAACGGCAGGTCAAGGTGCTCGTCGAGCAACAGCGGCACCGACGACCCGCCCGGCAGCCAGAACTTGACCGACCGGCCGTCGCGCATGCCGCCGGCGTAGTCGAGCAGTTCGCGCATCGTAATCCCCAGAGGGGCTTCGTAGATACCGGGTCGGTTGACGTGACCGGAGATGGCCCACACCTTGAAGCCCGGGGACTTCTCGGTGCCGAACTGACGGAACCAACTCGACCCGTTGCCCACGATGTACGGGACGGACGCGATGGTCTCGATGTTGTTGACCACCGTGGGTGATGCGTACAGACCGGCGACTGCGGGGAACGGCGGCTTCAGGCGCGGCTGGCCACGGCGTCCCTCGAGCGAGTCGAGCAGTGCCGTCTCCTCGCCGCAGATGTAGGCGCCGGCGCCACCGTGAACGACGATCTCGAGATCCAGTCCCGAGCCCAGGATGTTCGTACCGACGAACCCCGCGGCGCGGGCCTCTTCGACCGCCCTCCGGACCCGGCGGATCGGCTGCGGCACCTCGCCCCGGATGTAGATGAAGGCGTGCTTGGCCCGGATCGCCCAGCACGTGATGATGATGCCCTCGATCAGAGCATGTGGGTTGGCCAGCATGATCGGGATGTCTTTGCAGGCGCCCGGCTCGGACTCGTCACCGTTGACGACCAGATAGTGGGGCTTGCCGTCGTTCTGCGGGACGAAGGACCATTTGAGACCGGTGGGGAAACCGGCACCGCCGCGGCCGCGCAGACCGGAGTCCTTGACGGTGGCGATGACCTCGTCGGGGTCCGTCTTCAGCGCCTGAGCCAGTGCGGTGTACCCCCCATGGCGGCGGTAAGCGTCGATGGTGAACGAGTCCGGCTCGTCCCAGTGCGCCGTGATGACCGGTGTGAGGGGCATCAGTCCGCCTTCCCTGGTGCCGACATTCCCCGTTCCTTGGCGACCGTGAGACCGGCGAGCATGACCGCGTCGGCGCCCCCGCCTTCGCCCGCCAGCCCGTCGTCGATCCCGGCCACGGTGCGTTCGGCAGCACGCCACCCGCGCACGGCCGGGCCACGGCTGGGCAGCACCTCGTCGCCGGCCACGAGCTGGTCGATGACGGTCATGGCGTCGTCGATGGTCATCTGGTCGAAGAATTCCCAGTCGACGGTGACGACCGGGGCATAGGTGCAGGCCGCCTGGCATTCGATCCGTTCCAGCGTGAATGCCCCGTCGGGAGTGGTCTCGTTGTGCCCGACCCCGAGCCGGCGACTCAGCGCTTCGTAGACCGCGTCGCCGCCGAGCAGTCCGCACAGAGTGTTGGTGCACACACCGATGTGGTGAGTGCCACCGGCGGTGCGCTGCCGGTACATCGTGTAGAACGTGGCGACGGCCACCACCTCGGCCGTGGTCAGGTCGAGCACGTCGGCGCACAACTCGATACCGGCACTGGTGATCAGGCCTTCTTCGGACTGCACCAGATGCAGCATGGGCAGAAGCGCCGACCGCGCCTGCGGGTACCGCGCAGCAAGATCGCGGGCTTCGGCGACGGTCTGGTCGGTCAGCGGCATCGCAGGCTCCTCGAAGTGCCGGTGGTCATCGGTCGACCCCACCCATGACCGGGTCGATGCTGGCGACGGCGGCGACCACGTCGGCCACCATGCCGCCCTCGCACATGATCGGGACCGCTTGCAGGTTGGTGAACGACGGGTCGCGGAAGTGCACCCGGTACGGCCGGGTACCGCCGTCGCTGACGATGTGGGCACCCAGTTCGCCACGCGGCGACTCCACGGCGGAGTAGACCTGCCCGGTCGGCACCCGGAACCCTTCGGTGACCAGTTTGAAGTGGTGGATGAGGGCTTCCATCGACTGGTCCATGATGTGGCGCACATGTTCGGCCGACTGGCCCATGCCGTCGGCGCCGATCGACAACTGGCTCGGCCACGCGATCTTCTTGTCCGCGACCATGATCGGTCCGGGGGTGAGTCGGTCGAGGCACTGTTCGACGATGTTGCACGACTGCTGCATCTCGGCCAGCCGGATGAGGAAGCGGCCGTAGGCGTCGCTGGTGGTCTGGGTGCAGACGTCGAACTCGTAGTTCTCGTAGCCGCAGTAGGGCTGGGTCTTGCGCAGGTCGTGCGGCAGGCCGGTGGCGCGCAGGACGGGTCCGGACATGCCCAATGCCATGCAGGCCTGGAGATCCATGTAACCGACCCCCACGGTCCGGCCCATCCAGATGGCGTTGTCGACCAACAGGTCGGAGGTGTCCTTGAAGCGCTTGCGCAGCAGGGTGAGTTGCTCGGCGATGGCCTTCTCGGCGCCGTCGGGCAGATCGTGGGCGACTCCGCCGGGGCGGACGTACGCGTGGTTCATGCGCAGACCGGTGATGAGTTCGAACAGGTCGAGGACCAGTTCACGTTCGCGGAAACCGAACGTCATGGCCGTGAGGGCGCCGAGTTCCATGCCACCGGTGGCCAGACAGACCAGGTGCGACGCGATGCGGTTGAGTTCCATCATCATCACGCGGATGACGGTGGCGCGTTCGGGGATCTCGTCGGTGATCCCCAGCAGTTTCTCCACGCCGAGGCAGTAGGCGGTCTCGTTGAAGAACGGGCTCAGGTAGTCCATGCGGGTCACGAAGGTCACGCCCTGGACCCAGGACCGGAACTCGAGGTTCTTCTCGATCCCGGTGTGCAGATAGCCGATGCCACACCGGGCTTCGGTCACTGACTCGCCGTCGAGCTCGAGGATGAGCCGCAGGACGCCGTGGGTCGACGGGTGCTGCGGTCCCATGTTGACCACGACCCGTTCCTGGGCGCCCTCGGGCGCGGGAAGCACGGTCTGCCAGTCGCCGCCGGCGACGGTGACGACCCGATCGGCATCGGCCGCGTCGGGGCCGGGGGTCACGCGGGTGTCGGTCATCAGTTGTAACTCCTGCGCTCGTCAGGCGGCGGGATGGTGGCGCCCTTGTACTCAACGGGGATGCCGTTCAGCGAGTAGTCCTTGCGCTGCGGGTGACCCACCCAGTCGTCGGGCAGTTCGATCCGGGTGAGGGCGGGGTGGCCTTCGAAGTCGATACCGAAGAAGTCGTAGGTCTCGCGTTCGTGCCAGTCGTTGGTCGGATACACCGCCACGATGGAGGGAATGCGGGCGTCGCCGTCGGGGCAGGTGACCTCGACCCGGAGGCGGCGGTTGTGGGTGATCGACAGGAAGTGGTAGACGGCGTGGAGTTCCCGGCCCGTCTCTTCGGGGTAGTGCACCCCGGACACCCCGGCGCACCACTCGAACCGGAGCGCCGGTTCGTCACGCAGCACCTGGGCGAAGACCAGCAGGTGTTCGCGCCGCACGAAGTACGTGATCTCGCCGCGATCGATGACGACCCGTTCGATGGCGTCGGTGGCCGGGACCTGCCGGTCGGCCAGGGCCAGTTCGATCTCGTCGGCCGCTTCATCGAACCACCCGCCGTAGGGCCGTTGCGCCGCTGCGGGCCACACGATCGGTTCCACGAGTCCGCCGAAGCCAGTGGTGTCGCCGGATCCGGAGACTCCGAACGAGCCATGGCGCACACCGACGACTGCCGGGGGGGTCACCGGTGCGGCAGTGACGTCGGCGCCGGTCGCGGGTTCGACCTCGGGGGTGTCGGAGGTGTCGCTCACCGCAGCAGGCCCTTCATGTCGGACGTGGGTTCGGCGACCAGCGCCGCAGCCTCGAGTTCCTTGACCTCGGCCACCCGGTGGGCGCCCAGCTTGGTGTGCTGGATCTGGTCGTGCAGTTTGAGGATCGCGTCCTGCAGCATCTCGGGGCGCGGCGGGCAGCCGGGCAGGTAGATATCCACAGGCACGATGTGGTCGACGCCCTGGACGACCGCGTAGTTGTTGAACATGCCGCCGCTCGATGCGCAGGCACCCATAGCGATGACCCACTTGGGCCCGGCCATCTGGTCGTAGATCTGACGCAGGACGGGAGCCATCTTCTGGCTCACGCGGCCGGCGACGATCATGAGGTCGGCCTGCCGCGGAGACGCACGGAAGACCTCCATGCCGAAACGGGCCAGGTCGTAACGGCCGGCGCCCGTCGCCATCATCTCGATCGCGCAGCACGCCAGTCCGAAGGTCGCGGGCCACAGCGAACTCTTTCGTGCGTAGCCGCCGATCCCTTCGACGGTCGTGAGCAGGAACCCGGACGGGAGTTTCTCTTCGATGCCCATGTCAGTCCCAATCCAATCCGCCCCTGCGCCATTCGTAGACGTAGGGGATGGTCAGGTTGATGAGGAAGAGCAGCATTGCCAGGAAGCCGAACAGCTGCAAGGAGTCGAAGTACACGGCCCACGGGTACAGGAAGACGATCTCGATGTCGAAGATGATGAACATCATGGCGGTCAGGTAGTACTTGACCGGGAACTTGCCTCCGCCGATGGGCTGGGGGGTGGGTTCGATGCCGCACTCGTAGGCGTCGACCTTGGCCCGGTTGTAGCGCTTGGGCCCGGTCAGCGACGCCATCGTGACCGAGAACAGCGCGAAGAGGGCGGCGAGTCCTGCCAGCGTCAGCAGGGGCAGGTAGACGTTCACACGATCCTCCGGTCGATCGGGATCATCCTAGGGACGACCCAGCCGGAATGCCGAGCAACGTCATCATCGACTCCGGCGCTTGTGAACCGTTTCACGAGCGTGAGTCTACTGGCGCGACGCGACAACGCTGTGCGACCCCCGGCCGCCGGCCTGACCGGCGCGCTATCCGGCGCTCACACTGCTCGGGCGCGGTGCAGGGCGACGATCCCACCGGTCAGATTCCGGTACCGGACGTCCGTCCATCCGGACCGTGCGATGAGTTGGGCCAGCCCGTTCTGGTCGGGCCAGGCGCGGATGGACTCCGCCAGGTAGACGTAGGCGTCGGGGTTGGAGGAGGTGCGGTCGGCGATCTCCGGCAGCGCACGCATGAGGTACTCGAGGTAGATGGTGCGAAACGGGGCCCAGGTGGGCGTCGAGAACTCGCAGACCAGCAGCGTGCCGCCGGGTCGGGTCACGCGGGCCATCTCGCGCAGGCCAGCCGCCGGGTCGGTGATGTTGCGCAGCCCGAACGAGATCGTGGCGGCGTCGAACGTGTCGTCCCCGAACGGCAGGCGCATGCCGTCGCCCGCGACGAAGAGCTGGGTGGGGTAGCGGCGCCGGCCCTCACGCAGCATTCCGAGGGAGAAGTCGGTGCACAGCACGGTGGCGCCCTGATCGATGAGGGGGCGACTGCTGGACCCGGTGCCGGCGGCCAGGTCGAGGACGGTGGCCCCCGCCAGCGGTTGCAGGGCGTCGGTGACGGCACGGCGCCATGATGCGGTTCGCCCTGCGGACAGGACGTCGTTGGTGAGGTCGTACCGGCGGGCGACGTCGTCGAACATCGCGGCGACGGCGTGAGGGTCCTTGTCGAGATCGGCGCGCACCGGACCATCCAACCAGCCCGACGCCCGGGCTGCCGCCCCGAGCCACCCCACTCCGCCTGGCGGCGGGGGTGCGGTTTCGGTCGCAGGCGACCGAAACCGTCAGATGCGACTGGAACTTCCGGTCGCAAATGGACGTTTCAGTCGCAGGCGACCGAAACCGTCCCCCCGCCTCTGGCAGGGCGGGATCGTGTTGTGTGGCGGCGGGTCGATCGCCGTAACATCGGAGCGTGTCCGCATCCCTGCGCCCTGTGCGCACTCGCGCCGTGAGCGGACCCGTCGATCTGCTCGGCACGGCCTGGCGCGAGACGCCGTCCGTGGCGTGGGTGCGTAACGGCCAGGGCATGGTCGGACTCGGGGTCGCCGCATCCGCCCAGTTCCGCGGGGCGGAACGGTTCAGCCGGGCGCAACGGTGGGCCGGTCGCTGGTGGGCGCAGGCCCAGGTGCAGGACTCGTCGGGCATCCCCGGCGCGGGACCCGTCGCGTTCGCCTCGTTCACCTTCGACGACGATGCCGACGGATCGGTGGTCGTAATCCCGCGCACCATCGTCGGCTGCTCCGCAGCCGGCGCGTGGCGCACCGACGTCTGGTCCGATGCCGGCGGCGATCCCCCCTTCATCGCCACCCCCACCGGGATCGGTGACCTGATCACCGACGACCGTCGTCCCGGACTGCCGGCGACCCGCTGGGAGGACGACACAGCCTCGGCCGCCGGATTCCGCGCTGCCGTGGACGAAGCGGTCAAGCGGATCAGTTCCGGCGAGTTGGACAAGGTGGTCCTGGCACGCGAGGTCACCGCCCACTTCAGCGCGCCGGCCGCGGTGACGCCGGTGTTGGCCCGATTGGCCGAGCGGTACCCCGCCTGTTGGACGTTCCACGTGCAAGGTCTGGTAGGGGCGACGCCGGAACTGTTGATCCGCCGCTCACGCGATCATGTGATGTCACGGGTCCTCGCCGGCACGGTGGCGACCGGGGCCACCTCCGCGACCAACGTGCGGGCCGCTGCCCGTCTTCAGTCCAGCGCCAAGGACCTAGACGAGCACGAGTATGCGGTCCGCTCAGTGGCGCATGCCCTGGCGATCCACTGCACGGACCTGCGGGTACCCGACGAACCGTCAGTGCTCGAACTCGCCAACGTGCAGCATCTGGCCACCGACGTGACGGGAAGTCTGGCCGACGACGCCAGCGCGTTGGCTCTGGCCGCGAGCCTGCATCCCACCGCTGCCGTCTGCGGTACACCCACGGAGCGCGCGCAGTCCGTGATCCGGGAGCTGGAGGATCTGGACCGGGGCCGCTACAGCGGGCCCGTCGGGTGGTTCGACGCCGATGGCGACGGCGAGTTCGCGATCGCCCTGCGCTGCGCTCAGTTCGACAACGAGCGGACGACGGCTCGCCTGTTCGCGGGCTGCGGCCTGGTCGCGGATTCCGACAGTGCCGCGGAGTTGGCGGAGTCCCAGGTGAAACTCTCGGCTATGCGCGACGCACTGTCCTGAGCGCGGGCGCTTCCTCTCACCCACTCCCGCGGCCGGTGGCGGTTTCGGTCGCAGGCGACCGAAACAGTCAAGCGCGACCGGATCTTCCGGTCGCCTTCAGACGAACCGGTCGCGTTTGCTGCGGCCTGAACGGGCAGGTCAAGCGGGGGCCGGAGCCGCCAGCGCTTCCTCGATCTCCGGCGCGAGGCTCTCGGGGTCGTCATTCGGACCGAAACGCTTCACGTCTGTCCCGTCGCGGCTCACCAGGAACTTGGTGAAGTTCCACTTGATCCGCTTACTTCCCATCAGTCCGGGGGCCTGCTTGGTCAGCCAGCGGAACACCGGATCGGCATCGGACCCGTTCACGTCGACCTTGGCCATCATCGGGAAGGTCACGCCGTAGTTGACCTGGCAGAACTCCAGGATCTCGCCGTCGCTGCCAGGGTCCTGTGACGCGAACTGATTGCACGGGAAACCGAGCACGACCAGACCGTTGTCGCCGAACCGATCCCACAACTTCTCGAGTCCGGAGAACTGAGGCGTGAAGCCGCACTTGCTGGCGGTGTTCACCACCAGAACCGCTTTGCCGCGGTACTCGCTCAGGTCGACGGTAGATCCGTCATTGGCGCGGACCGTGAAGTCGTAGAAGGTGTCAGCCATGTCTGCCAGTGTCCGCTTCCGACCTAGATTCCGCATCTTGCGGGCTCGGTGATCAGGAACCGCGCGTCTGGGCCACCGACGGCAGCGCCGCCACAACGGCGGTGACCCCGGCTCCCGGCTCGGCCAGCGCCGCGCTCAACCCCGTCGCCTCGGTCACACTCGTCGCGTGGACGCGGTGGCTGCTGATGAGGGCCACCAAGTCCCGGTCGTGTGGCGTGCCGAAGATCCGATCGAAGGTGTCCGAGTACTCGGGGGCACCTTGCTCGAGGCCGGCGAAGATCCCCCCACCGTTGTTGTCCGCGACCACGTAGGTCAGGTGCGGGCGAGGTTCCGACTCGGGCACCAGCAGTCCGTTGGTGTCGTGCAGGAACGCCAGATCACCCAGTAGCGCGACAGTGCGGCCACCGTGAGCAACGGCAGCGCCCCACGCCGTACTCACCAGTCCGTCGATACCGTTGGCACCGCGGTTGGCGAGCACCCGGGGACCGAGTCCCCGCGCCACGGCAGCCAGCGCCCGGATTGCCGACGACGAGGCCACCACGAGCAGGTCGTCAGGTGTGAGCGTCTGCCACACCGTGGCCGCCACTTCCTCGATCCCCCACCCGCTCGGATCCGGGCCGACCAGCCCTGCCCACTCCTGCATCCACGTCGGATCCGGCTCGACGCCGACGACCACGGGCACCCCGTCCACCACCGACTCGGCGCTGTCCCAGGGGTCGGGCGGGTCGGTGCGCGGCCGCAGTCGCACCGCGACGTGGCGGCGCGCCAGGCGCAGCCATCGCATGACCGACCGGTCGAGCCCGAACGGTCCGACGGTGATGACCAGATCGGCCGCGAGCCGTTCGCGCACGACCTCGTCGGCCAACGCGGCCGTACCTCCCGGGACCACTCCGGGTTGTCCCAGCAGCCCGGACGACGCTTCGGCGATCACCGGCCAGCCCAGCAGTCGCGCCTGCTGCAGGATCGACTGGCGAATCGGGTCGTCGGCCAGGTCGAGGTCCCCCACGAGGAACGCACCGCGCGGTTCGCCAACCAGTTCTCGCGGCTCAGACGTCGGGCGGCGGGATGACGGCTCCGCGTCTCCGGTCAGGGCCGGGACCGGGCCGACCAGCGGTGGCCGCAGCGGCAGATTCAGATGCACCGGCCCGCTCGACCGCCGGGCCGTGGCCACCAGTTCGCGCACGGGTGCGGCGGACCAGTCGTCATCAGTCGGCACCGGTAGATCGCGGGCGGCCAGCGGGAACCGGCCGAACACGTCGATCTGGTCGATCGTCTGGCTGGCACCCCGACCGCGCAGTTCCGGCGGCCGGTCGGCGGTGATCACCACCAGCGGGACGCCCGCGTACCGGGCTTCGACCACGGCCGGCGTCAGGTTCACGACCGCAGTACCGGACGTGCACATCACCGCGACGGGTTCGCCGGACACCTTGGCCAAGCCCAGCGCCAGGAACCCGGCGCTTCGTTCGTCCAGGCGGACATGCAGGACCAGGTCTCCTCGCTGTTCCGCCGCCGCAGCGGCTCGGGCCAAAGGAGCGGACCGAGATCCGGGCGACACCACCACGTGGCGCACGCCACAGTTCGTGAGAGCAGCGATCACTGCGGCCCCGGCGGCTACCGCGGGAGCGGTCACGCCGATACCCCGAGCCGGTCCAGCACCGATACCGGGATGAGGCCGGCGCGCAGCGCCTGCGCCCAGGCTCCCTCCAGACGATCGGTCCACGCCGAAGCAGCGGCGGGGTCCAACCGGGCTGCGGCCCGGGTGAGTGCGCCGGGATCCACCGGGATCAGCTGGGCGGGTACGGAACCTGCCATCGGCACCAACCGTTCGGCGGCCAGATCGTCGGCCAGAAGCGTCCCGGTGCCCAGGCCATGGGCCCGGTTCGGGTCACCCAACTCGGCCGCCACCACAGCGTCGCGGGACAGCCCGACAGAGGACTCGGCCGCACCGCTGATCACGACGGGAACATCTATGTGTTTCACCATTTCGCGGACCGCGGACACACCACCGATCGGTGCCACCTTCACGATTGCCACATCAGCGAAGTCGGACACCGCGGTGAACTGCCGGTCGCGGCGTAGGGCTTCGTCGGCTGCGATCGCGACACCGGGGAACTTGTCCTTGAGCGCCCGCAGTTCCGCGACGGTGTCACACGGCTGTTCCACGTACTCCACGTCACGGTCCAGCCAGGTGAGTGCCGCCAGGAGTTCGCCGGCTGCATCGAGGTCGTAACGACCGTTGGCGTCGAGGCGCAGAGTCACCCCTCCGACCAGACTCGCGGCGGTGGAATACACCGAAGAGATGCGTCGCACCTCGGCGCCGGAGGGGCGGCCCCCGACCTTCAGTTTCACGGTGCGGCATCCCGTTGTGGTCAGGAGGTCGCGCACAGAGGCGGCCAAGTCGTCCCCCTCGACATCCGGTACAACCGCATTGCTGCGTACCAACTCGCCCGTACTCTGCGGAGGCGTGGCGGCCGCCTCCACGGCGGCGGCCAGCCAGTGGGCGTCTCGGCCTGTGTCGTAGTCGGCGAACGGGGCAAACTCGCCCCACCCCGCGGGACCTTCGATGATCATCCCCTGCCGCTGGGTCAGACCCCGGAACGGCGCCACCAACGGCAAGGCGTACGCCGTGGCAGGCAGCGGGAAGGTCATGGCCGCTTGGGGAACTTCTCGAACTCAGGCCGCCGCTTCTCCTTGTAGGCGTCGCGGCCTTCCTGCGCTTCCTCGGTCATGTAGAACAGCAGCGTCGAATCGCCGGCGAGCTGCTGCACCCCGGCCAACCCGTCGTCGGCGGCGTTGTGCGAGGCCTTGAGCATGCGCAATGCGAGCGGCGACATGGCCAACATCTCGCGACACCATTGCACGGTCTCGGCCTCCAGGTCGGCCAGGGGCACGACCGAGTTGACCAGCCCCCAGTCATAGGCCTGCTCGGCGCCGTACTGCCGGCACAGGTACCAGATCTCCCGGGCCCGCTTCTGGCCGATCTGGCGGGCCAGCAGGCCCGAACCGTAGCCACCGTCGAACGAGCCGACCTTCGGCCCGGTCTGACCGAA
The DNA here is from genome assembly GCA_964631645.1 of uncultured Actinomycetes bacterium. GTDB lineage: Bacteria > Actinomycetota > Actinomycetes > S36-B12 > CAIWTL01. Next base: position 15,176 of record CAZVYU010000005.1, on the reverse strand, counting down.
GCGCGCGTTGTCCGCCGCGATGGTCAGGTCACACACCACGTGCAGCACGTGCCCGCCACCGATCGCGTAACCGGCGACCATCGCCACGACCGGCTTGGGGGTGCGTCGGATCTGGATCTGCAGGTCGAGGACGTTGAGCCGACCGATGCCCTTGGCCGCGACCTCGTCGTCGCCGATGTAACCGTCGTTTCCGCGGATCACCTGGTCGCCGCCAGAGCAGAACGCCCAGTCGCCTTGCCCGGTGAGAACGATCACGCCGACGCTGTCGTCGTCGCGGGCGCGGCGGAACGCGTCTTCCAGTTCGAACAGCGTCTGCGGCCGGAACGCGTTGCGTTTGTGGGGGCGGTTGATGGTGATCTTGGCGATACCTTCAGCCGTCTCGTACCGGATGTCACCGTAGTCACCGTGAGGTTTCCAGTCCGCGGCCGGGACGATGCTGGAGTGGGCCGGGTCCTGTTGCGCGGGGCTGTCGTCGGCGACGACCGGCGGCAGAACGTAACGGGTGCGCGAATCCATCTGGAGTGACTCCTCTTGTCCCAGGCAGGCGGGGGTTCTCCCTAGGCTAAGGGTCGATGACCGCCCCCGCCTGCGCCCGTCTGCTGGTACCGCCCGGCCCGGAGGGTGCGGAGGTCGCCGCCACCGCGTGGCTGCGAGCCTGCGCGGGTGAGGTGGTGGAACTGGCCACGTCGCCGGGGACTCCCCCGGCCGGCGGGACTGGCCCGGCCCTGGTCATGTCGACATCCGGGTCCACCGGTGAGCCGCGGCGGGTGGTGCTTCCGATAGGTGCCTTGCGCGCGTCGGCCTCGGCCGGGAGTGCCCGACTGGGCGAGCCGGGCACGTGGCTGTCGGCTGTGCCGGTGACCGGCGTCGGTGGCCTGCTGACAGTGATCCGCACGCTGACTGCCGGTTCATCGCCCGTGGCGCTGCCCAGTCTGGGCGGCGCCCGACCGTTCACCGCCGAGTTGTTCGCCGCAGCTCCGGACGCTGACTTCGTTTCGCTGGTGCCCACACAGGTGCACCGGATTCTCGCCTCTCGCCGAGCCACCCGACGCCTCGCCGACTTCCGAGCCGTGCTGGTGGGCGGGGCCCGGTTGGCGCCGGAGCTGCGTGCGCGGGCACTGGACGCGGGTGTGCGACTGGTCGCGACCTACGGGGCGACGGAGACCGGCGGCGGAGTTGTTTATGACGGAATTCCGTTGCCGGGCGTGACCGTCCGGATCACGGAAGAGACCGGGGAGATCAGTCTGGGTGGTCCCACGATTGCCGCCGGCTACCTGGATGACGTCAACTCTCCCCGCTTCGAGCACGGGACGTTCCGCACCGGTGACGCCGGGAGGTGGGTCGATGGCCGTCTGACGGTGTCAGGGCGGCTGGACGACACGATCAAGGTCGGGGGCGAGAAGGTCTCACTGGCTGCCGTGACCCGGGTGCTGCAATCCGACGTCCGGGTCTTGGACGCGGCGGTCGTGGCCCGCGACTCCCCCGAGTGGGGGCAGGTGCCTGTCGCCTATGTGGTGCCGGCGGACGACCCCAGCCCGGAGTTGATGGCCGAGCTGATGGACGTTGTGACCGTGGCACTGGGCGCGCGGTCGCGGCCGCATACGATGACGCTCGTGTCCGAGCTCCCCACCACCGCAGCCGGCAAACCGCTGCGCCGCGGCTGATGGCATCCCCGGCCGCCTGGGTGGGTGGCGCACGTCCACGCACTCTTCCGGCGGCCCTCGCCCCGGTGGCCGTCGGGTCTGGTGTGGCGGCACATCTCGACTCGTTCGGGTTGAGCGCAGCCCTCTTGGCCCTGCTGGTTGCGGTGGCGTTCCAGGTGGGGGTCAACTACCACAACGACTACAGCGACGGCGTGAAAGGGACCGACGATCGTCGGGTCGGTCCGGTGCGGCTGGTCGGTCAGGGATTGGCTACGGCTCGGTCGGTCAAGTCCGCGGCGATCGGCGCCTTCGTTGTGGGCGCGGTGGCGGGCGTGGCGCTGACCGTTCTGTCGCAGCAGTGGTGGCTGGTCCCAGCCGGGATCGCCAGCGTGCTGGCCGGTTGGTTCTACACCGGCGGCCCGCGCCCCTACGGCTACGCGGGCTTCGGCGAGTTGTTCGTCTTTGTGTTCTTCGGGCTTGTCGCTGTTGTCGGAACCGCGGCTGCCCAGATCGGCTCGATCACCTGGCTGGCGGTCGTGGCATCTGTGCCCGTCGGCCTGTGGGCGTGCGCGATCCTCATCGCCAACAATCTGCGGGACATCCCCACCGACACCGAGGCCGGCAAGAACACCCTCGCGGTGCGCCTGGGTGACGGCCGCACCCGGACCTTGTTCGTGGCGGTCGTGATCGTGGGATTCCTTATCGTGCTCACCATGGTCGTCGTGACCCCGTGGGTCCTGCTCGGGCTCGTGGGACTGATCCCGGCCGCGCGGCCGCTGAGCACGGTGCAGTCCGGCGCCACCGGAGTCGCCCTCGTCCCCGCCCTGGCGGGCACCGGGGTGACCCTCCTGGTCGGAGGACTCGGGCTGGCCCTCGGCCTGGCCGTCGGCTGACCATCGCGCCCAGGGGACCGCAAACCTCGCGCGCCAGCACACGTCTCGGGGGTACTGGCGCCTGTACGAGCGAGTTATGCGCCGGTGGCCGAGGTTTGCGGTCCCCCGGCCGGCACCCCGGGGGTGCGGGGCTGCGGCGGGAGCGCGGCGCCGGCGACGAGCAGTGACGCCCCTACGGCCCCGCCCAGATCGCCGAGCTGCGCCAGAAGGACCTGCGGCGGCTCGTCCGCCTTCACCAACTGCGGGAGCATCGCGGTGATGATCCGATCCACGAACGGCTGACCCAGGCGCAGACCCAGACCGCCGCCGATGATGACCGCCTGGACATCCAGCAGATTCACTGCGCTGGCGATGCCGTTGCCCAGCGCCCACACCGCCTGCTCGATCAGTTCGACCGCCACCGGATCACCCTTGCGCTCGGCCTTGGCCCACACGCCCGAGGACATCCGCGGTTTGCCCTTGGCCGCCATGATGGCGAGCAGCCGCGACTGCTCCCCGGCTGCGATGCGTTCGCGAGCCTGCTCCTCCATGGCCGCACGGCCCGCATAAGCCTCGAGCACACCCTTACGCCCGGCCCAGGGACGGCCGTCCGCGACGACGACGGTGTGTCCGATCTCGCCGGCGGCTCCGCGGCCCAACCAGAGGTGTCGATTCAGCACCACCCCGCCACCGACGCCGGTTCCGCAGAAGACGCCGATGAAGGAGTCGAACCGGCGACCCGCGCCCAACTCCTGTTCGGCCCGGACGGCGACCTGCACGTCGTTGCCGAGCCCGGTCGGGATGCCGCCCAGGCGGCTGCCGAGCTCGGGGCCCAGGGCGTAGGAGCCGTCCCAGTCGGGCAGGTTTCGGGCCTGGGTGACGGTGCCCTCGTCGATGTCGATCTGGCCAGGAGCTCCGACTCCAACCGCGGTGACCTGGTCGGGGTCAGCCCCGGCATCAGTGGCGGCACGTCGTACCGCTGCAGCGATGGCGTCGGCAACGTCGGGTGGCCCTCCCTCGGTTGGGGTCGGGCAGCGGTACTCGCCGAGCACTTGATGCTCGGCGTCGCACACGACGGCTTGGATCTTCGTTCCGCCCAGGTCCACTCCGGCTGTCAGCATCTGACCAGGCTGCCCAAACCAGGTGGTGGTGTCCTGTCGGGCCGCAGCGGCACCGCCACGACAAACGCGACCGAATGCGCTGAAGGCGACCGGAACTTCCAGTCGCACCTGATGGTTTCGGTCGCAGGCGACCGAAACCGTCCCCCCGCCGCAGCGGGGGTCAGCTGGGGGAGGGGGCCGGTCCGGTGGGCGGGGCGGGATCGGCGGGCGGGTCAGCCGGCGGGTCGGAGCGCCGATCGGCGTGAGGGCCCGCGGATCCCTGGTCTTTGTCGGACTTTCGTCGCTTGCGCCACGCCTCTTCCTCGAGCCGTTTCAGGAACGCCGGGTCATCATCGGGGGCTACCGGCCTAGTCGGACCGGATTTCAGGTGGATGACGCGGGGCGGCCCGTAGCCGGAGTGCCCCCGCTTGGGACGGCCGACCATGAACCACAGTGCCGCCCCCAGGACCGGCACGAGCGCCATCACCAACCAGAACGTCTTGGGGTAGCGGCGGATGCGATCGTCCGACGTCTGCAGCACGTCAAAGAAGGAATAGACCGCGAGGCCGAGGATGATCAGGATCGGAATGGCCCGAGGCATCGCGACTCCCACTCGTACGGCGTTGGGATCAGCCTAACGCCGGGTCCGTTCTCCGGCACGGAAAGTTCCAGGTGCCCACCGGACCGGGCGGCAGCCGAGGCCGGAAGCACGAGTGTGCCCGCAGTCGTATCCTGTGTGCGTGAAGCATTTCCTGGTCTACTCCGGACTTCGCCTGTTGGTGCTCCTGGCCGTGGGCGGTCTGGCGTTCGCCGTGGGGTTGCGCGGCTGGGTACTGCTGGTGGTGGCGTTCGTCGGCAGTGGCGCGTTGAGCATCTTCGTCCTGAGCAATCCCCGCAACAAGCTCGGGGCAGATGTGGGCGGCGTGTTCCACCGGATCAACGACCGGATCGACGCCGCCACCCGCGCCGAGGACCAGGACGTGACCGAGCCCGTCGCGCCCACCGAGCAGGTCGCCGAAACTGACGCGCCGTCTCGCCCCGCCGCCGGTTGATCAGCTGCTGCGTCCTGGGATGACCCCGCCCGCTCGCGGCGCGAGAAGGGCCACGGACTATCTCAGAGTCCGGAGTAGGAGTGAAGGCCGCTGAACAGCAGGTTCACGCCGAAGTAGTTGAACCAGAAAACCACCAGTCCCAGGACGGCCAGCCATGCGGCCTTGCGGCCCCGCCAGCCGACCGTCGAACGTGCGTGCAGGTACGCGGCGTAGACCACCCACGAGATGAACGCCCACGTCTCCTTGGGGTCCCAACCCCAATAGCGGCCCCACGCACTCTCGGCCCAGATCGCCCCGGCGACGATCGCGAACGTCCACAAAGGAAACGTGAACATGATCGTGCGGTGCGTGATCCGGTCGAGTCGATCAGCGTCGGGCAGCCGACGCGACAGCGGGGCCAACGCCCGACCCACTCGCGTATTCCGGTCAGTCGAGTTGCGGGCCAGATACAGCAAGGCGACGACACCCGAGAACGTGAAGGCCCCACCGCAGATGACGGCCGCCGACACATGGATCACCAGCCAGTAGGAGCGAAGGGCCGGGACCAGCTGAGCCGCCTCGGTGTAGAGAACAGTGACTGCCAGGCCGAGGGTCAGCAGGACCGCCGGGATGATGAAGACACCCAGCCAGCGCACGTCCCGTCGGGTCGACACCGCCAGGAAGACGCCGAGCACCGCGAAGGCGGACATGATCGAGAACTCGTACATGTTGCCCCAGGGCACGCGCCCGGCCCACAGAGCGCGAGCGAACACACCGCCGCCCAGCAGCAGGAAGGCGAGCCACGACACGGCCAGCGCCATGTTTCCCACGCGACGGCCCGATTCGGCGCCCTCGACCGGACCTACCGAGTCGCGGGATGCAGCGCCCGCACCCCCGGCTCCGACCAGGGCAGGGGTCCGTTCCCGCACGTCCACGACCGCACTCCCCCGCTGGGCGAAGGACACGAAGAACAAGATCATCGCCACGGTGAGCGCCAGCATCGAGCTGTAGATCAACGCGTTCGACAGGTCCGCCAGAGCGGTGGGGTCAAGCATCGGTCGTCCCTCCAGACGAGGTGGCTGCGCAGCTCGGGTCCTGGCGCACGGCGTCGGCCAAGGCGGCGACATCGGTGTCGACGTCCCCCTCGCCCCGGGCCACTCCGGCTACGGTCACGGTACCGTCCTGCGCCACGACCCAGACACGCCGCCGTCTCACGAACAGGGACAGGCACACTCCCGCGATGGCCACGCCCACAAATCCGAGTGCCCACGCGCCGCCCGGGTCATGCGCGACCTTGAGTGACACGTACCGGTCGATGCCGGTGAAGGTGACGCTGCCCGCTCCGCCCGGCAGCTTCCAACTTTCGCCGACCCGCAGGGGCTGCAGTCCCAACTGCTTCATGTCGGTGTCGTCGAGCTGATAGACGTTCTGCGGGGCGCCGTCGTCCAGCCCCAGGTCCCCCGAGAAGGCCGACAGGAACAGCGCCGGGTCGTCGGGGGCGGGGAACGTCGAGGTCGGTCCCGTCACGGGGTCGATTGCGGCCGTGGGCAGGAAGATGCCGCGGAACCCGAGTTGTTCCGGCTGCGCGTCCGGAGCCTTGATCACCCCCTCGGAGGTGAAGTTCCCGTCCTGCGGCAGGAACACCACCGAGTCGTCGACGACCACGTTTCCGTCGCCGTCACGCACCGTGACCCGGGGGGCGTAACCGTGCCCGAGGAGATACACCTTGGCCCCGTCCACGGCCAACGGGGCGTTGACCGAGAACTGCTCCAGTTGCTGCTGACCGTCGGAGTCGGTGACCAGCGCACGGGCATCGAAGTCGCGCGGCGCCCCCCGCTGCGCCTCACCCCGTTCGAAGTCGACGTCGAAGGATTGCAGCTGAACCGTGAACGGAGGGAGCGCCTCGGCCGAGGCGAAGCGCCCCGCGGTGAACGTGTCGTACTGGGTCACCGTGTCCGCGAATCCGGTTCCCTCCCGCAGCATCACGGTGCCGTGCCATCCGCTGAGCGCTCCCCACCCGATGGACGCCAGGACGCCGAGCATGGCGAAGTGGAAGATCTGGTTGCCGGTCTCGCGGATGAACCCCTTCTCCCCGGCGACCCAGTCCGATCCGCGGCGCACCCGCCACCGGCCCGCCCGCAGATCCGCCTCGGCGGCATCCAGCGCCGGCTGGGCGTCGCCGTCGAACGAGGTCACCGCCGGCAGCCGCTTCAGCGAACGCGGTGGCGGCGTGGGGCTCGCACGCCACAGACGCCAATGTTGCAGCGCCCGCGGAACCAGGCAGCCGACCAGCGACACGAACAGCAACAGATAAATCGCGCTGAACCACGGACTTCCGTACACGTCGAACAGTCCGAACCGTTCGTACCACTGCGACAGTTGTGGGTTGTCCTGGGTGAACCGGTTGACCGCCATGGCGTCGCTGGTGCGCTGCGGTACGAGGGAGCCGGGGATCGCCGCCAGCCCCAGCAGCAGGAGCAACACAAGGGCAGTGCGCATGGACGTGAGACGGCGCCAGAACCAGCGCCCCCATCCGATGGGACCGAGCCCGGCCGGAGATGTGACGTCACGATCCATGGGATCGGCGTGCGTGGTGAACTGGGCGGCGGTGTCCGCGTCTGAGGCCATCTCACAACACCGCCGAGAATCCGGGCAGCAGCGTCTGCAACCACACCACCAGGTCGCTCCACAGGCCGGTCATGAGCAGAACCCCGATCGTCACCAAGAGGACGCCACCGGCCACCGTGATGGCGCGGTTGTGGGTGCGGGTCCAGGCCAACGCGCCTGCCGACCAGCGCAGCCCCCAGGCGATGAGCACGAACGGCAGTCCCAAGCCGAGGCAGTAGGCGGCGCTGAGAACAGCTCCACGGGCCGCCGACGCTTCGGTGAAGGCCAACGTCTGCACCGCCGCCAGGGTCGGGCCGATGCACGGGGTCCAGCCCAGCCCGAACACCACGCCGAGCAAGGGCGCTCCCCACAGGCCGGTGGGCGGGCGCCATGTGCTGCGGCGGTCGCGGTTCCACCACCAGGTCCGACTCAGCGCCGGTAGCCCGAGGAAACCCAGTCCGAGCACGACCACGGCCGCACCCAGCACGACAGAGATCGTGCGCTGATGCTCCAGCAGCCAGCCACCCAAGCCACCGAACAGAAGTCCGAACGACACAAAGACCGCGGTGAACCCGAGGACGAAGAGCACGGCTCCCAGCACGACCCTCCCCCGCGCCTCCCCGCCGGCCGCCCCGGGGACCGCAAACCTCGCGCTCGCGCGCGTATCTCGGCCGGGGGACGTCTCCGGCGCCCGAGGTTCGCGGTCAGGGCCGAGGTTTGCGGTCCCCGGGGCCGCACCGGCGGCGGCGGGGGTGGCGCTGACGGTGGCGGCGGCATCGACGGTGATGGTGGCGGCGGAAGGCGAGCGGCGCGCGGGCGCGAGGTCGGCACCGGTCAGGCCGGCGACGTAGGCGAGGTAGCCAGGGGCGAGCGGGAGGACACACGGGCTCAGGAACGACACCAGTCCGGCGATGAACGCGATCGGGATGGCGAGCAGCAGACTGCCGTCAAGGACGAGTTCGATCATGGCCGACCCGTCGCCGTGTCGGTCTGCAGACCCGCGATCAGACCCCGCAGCGTCGCCGGCGACACCTCGCCCAGGACCCGGGCAGCCACCCGACCCTCCTGATCGATCACCAACGTCGATGGGATCGCCTGCGGGGGCAGATTGTCGCGGAACTGCAGCTGCAACGCACCGTCGGCGTCCAGGACCTGCGGATAGTCCAGCCCGAAGCGCTCAACGAACGCCCGGGCCGACGCCTCGCTGTCCCGCGTCACCAGACCCACGAACTGCACCCCCTGGTCGGCCGTCTGCCGCGACACCTGGGCCAGCCCCGGCGCCTCGCTGCGGCACGGCGCACACCACGACGCCCAGACATTCAGCACAACGACGTCGCCGCGATACTCCGACAAGGCGAACTGCTGACCACTCAAGGTGGTGCCCCGGATGTCAGGGGCCGGGCGACGGTCCTCAGGCGCGATCTCCACGATGCTTCCGTCGCCTGCGACGAACGCCTGCTCCGACGCAACGGTGGTCTCGTCGTCGCTTCCGCAGGCCGCCAGCCCGGGGGCGGCGACCAGCAACAGGGCCGCGCACGCAGCGGTCGCCCGGCGCACGGTCAGGCCCCGGTTCCCTTGCTCGAGCGCGCGACCAGGTCGGCGCACGGCTGGGTGTACACGATGGCGGTGAGATCGTCGTCGTCGTACATCAGTGAGGTGAGGCTCGCCAGGTCGCACTGCCGGTTGCGGGGATCGTGGGCGAAGCGGCGGTTCTCGAGGTCGAGCCGCGCGGTCCAGATGGGCAACTGGTGCGACACCAACAACGCCTCGTGGCCCCGCGCCTGTTCGCGGGCGCGGGTCACAGCCATGCGCATCCGGGCCGCGACCTCGGTGTACGGCTCCCCCCACGACGGTGTGAACGGGTTGTACAGGTGCCGCCACATGCGCGGGTTCTTCAAGACCCCGTCACCGACCCCGACCTGCATTCCTTCGAACACGTTCCCGGCCTCGATCAGATCCGGATCGGTGCCGATCGGCAGTCCATGGATCGCCGCAGCCGGGGCTGCGGTCTCCTGCGCCCGCTCCATCGGCGAAGCAGTGATGACCGTGATATCCCGGTCGGCGGTGACTTCGGCCACGCGGTCGGCCATCTCGCGTCCCAGGTCGGACAGGTGGAAATCCGGCAGCCGCCCGTACAAGACCCCCTCGGGGTTGTGAACCTCGCCATGGCGCAGCAGATGGACGATCGTGCGTTCTGCCACTGCTGTCCTCCCGGGTTCCGGCTTCTCAGGGTACGTCAGTCGGGCGGACCCGCCGACGCTGCAGCGGCCGCCGCCGCGGGCAACGCCGACACGATCTCGTCGAGCACCGACTCGTCGTGCGCCGCAGACACGAACCACGCCTCGAAGGCCGACGGCGGCAGATACACCCCCTGGTCGAGCATGGCGTGGAAGAACGCCGCATAGCGCCACGCCTGCTGGCGGCGGGCCTCGTCGTAGTTCGACACCCGACCCTCGGCGAAGAAGACGCTGAACAGACTCCCCGCGTGCTGCACCCGGTGAGCGACCCCGGCGGCGGTCAGCGCCTCCGCCACCGCCGCACTCAACTGTCGGGACGCTGCATCGAGCCCCGGATAGACGTCCCGCGCCACGGTCGCTCGCAGGGTGGCGATTCCGGCCGCCATCGCCACCGGATTGCCGCTCAGTGTGCCCGCCTGATACACGGGCCCCAGCGGCGCAAGCCGAGCCATGACGTCGCCGCGCCCCCCGAACCCAGCCGCCGGCAGTCCCCCTCCCATGACCTTGCCGAACGTGAACAGGTCGGCGGCCACCCCTTCGCGGCCGAACCAGCCTGCCGCGCTGACGCGGAACCCAGTCATCACCTCGTCGCTGATGAACAGCGCCCCGTGGTCCCGGCACAGTTGCGCGATCCCGGCGTTGAAGCCTGCGTCGGGCGGCACGACGCCCATGTTCGCCGCGGCGGCCTCGGTGATGACACAGGCGATGTCATCACGCTCCCGAAACACCTGCGCCACGGCGGCTAGGTCGTTGTAAGGCAACACGATGGTGTCCTGCGCCTGATGCCCGGTCACCCCGCTGCTGTCGGGCAGCGCGAACGTCGCGACGCCACTTCCCGCCGCGGCCAGCAGCGCATCGACATGTCCGTGATAACACCCGGCGAACTTCACCACGGCGGTGCGGCCGGTGAATCCGCGGGCCAGCCGGATCGCCGACATCGTGGCCTCGGTGCCACTGGACACGAACCGCACCTGATCAACGGGATCCACCCGGTCGACGATGAGCTCGGCGAGCTCCACCTCGCCGGGCGCCGGGGTCCCGAAGGACAGTCCGTCGACCGCCGCGGCTGTGACCGCCGCGATGACCTCGGGATCCGCGTGGCCCAGAATCGCCGGACCCCAGCCGCCGACCAAGTCGACATAGCGACGACCATCGGAGTCCCACAGGTGCGCGCCGCGGCCGCTCACCACGAACCGCGGGGTCCCGCCCACAGCCCCGAAGGCACGGACGGGCGAGTTCACCCCGCCGGGCGTGACGCGTTGGGCTCGGTCGAACAGTTCAGCGGAGGTGGCCACGGCTCATTGTGGCAGCGCCGCAGATCGGACTGGGGTCAGGGATCAGGACGTTGCCGGACTCGGCGTGGGGCTGGCCACCCCGTTGTCCTCCTGATAGCGCGCGGTCAGCACCTTCACCTTCTCGGTGGCGGCCTTGTAGGCCTCCATTCCCTCTTTGGTGATCCCACCCTCGCCGGCGGTGACCCCGGCGCTGATGAGCAGCATGGCCTGCGACGTCGCATCGGCTGCGTCCACGAGTTCGGGGGTCTGCGCCTCGCGCTTGACCGCCCGAACGATGACCGCCTGCTGGGTGAGGGCCGGACCGACCTCGGTGGCCGGCTTCTTGTTGACCTGCTGAATCAGTCTCTCGAAGTCGCTCGACGCCCGGACATAGGTGTCCAGGAGGGCGGATTCCTGCGGGTTCTTCAGGCCGGTGACTTCCGCGGGAGCGGCGGCGACCAGGGTCGGGTCGTTCTGCTCCCCGACCTGGGATCCGACGACCACGCCGATCCCCAGAAGGGCGGCGCCGCCCGCGACAGCGCCGACGATGGTGGCGACTCGATTCATGCGACCCTCCCGGTGCAGTCCGGACATCTTCTCATCCGTTTTGCCCGTTGTGAGCCATTCCCCGCGATTACCGCCTTCGGGCAGCCTCCGCCGAGTGAGCGATCCGGCCCAGAACCGCACATACAGAAGGCCCCCGGTTCTTCACCGAGGGCCTTCTGTGCTTGTGGCGACTACCCGCCGGTGGCCCGGTTGCCCAGGATCGCTCCGACCCCGCCGGCGGCGATCAGGGCGAGGAACCCGAGCCCGGCGCGGGCCGCGTTCTCCGTCGCCGAACCGCCGGCTCCGTCGAAGGCGAAGGCGTAGACACCGTTGATGTTGTCCACACCCACCGGTGCTCCACCGGGGATCCCGGCGCCGCTGTCGACCCGCGTCTGCAGGGCTTCGAACGTCGCCAGGGCCAGACCGGCGGTCTTGGACGCATCGTTGCCTTGCGTCTGCAGACCCTTGCCGCCCTCGTCCCGGATCTGCTCGGCACCATCGACCGCGGCAGGCAGGCCGTCAGCCAGCTGCCGGGTACCCGGTTCGAGCGTGTCGACGACACCGGCCCGGATGGTTCCGACGGCGCAGGCGAGAGTCGCTGTGGGTTCACAGCCGGCACTGTAGGAGCCGACACCGGCCAGCAGCTGCTCGCTGATGCCGTCCAGCAGCGTGAAGCTCACGCCCTCTTCCAGCAGGTCGGTGGCGTCGATGGCGATGGTGAGGACGTCACCGGCCGCACACGTTGCCTTGACCTGGCTCTGGCTGGCGTTGGTGTTCGGCCCGCTGCTCGGGTCGCCCGTCCGCTTGTAGCCCTCGCATCGACCCGCCGGGTAGCCGTCGGAGCCAATACCGCCGAAGGCCAGGTTGGCCCGCGTCTGCATCACGATGCCGGTGGCTGTGGTGATGGTGTCGTTGCCGACCTTGTTGGAGGCCAGCTTGTTCGGGTACCCATCGGGGTCGGTGGTGATGTTCTGCAGCAGCTTGCCGATGGCGATCGGGAAGTAGGTGCTGAGGAGCGACACCGCACCCGAGTTGTCGAGCGTCTTCAGGTCGAGCGGCTTGAACAGGCTCTGCGTCAGGCCTGCCTGCTTCAACCCGAAGGCGTCGATGCCACCCAGGAGTGCGTTGACCACCAGCGAGCAGGGCAGCGCCGGAAGGTTCGGCAGCACAACCGGCTTGCTGGGATCGAACAGCGGGTTCGGACAGTTCGGGCTGCCCTTCACCGTGATGTCCCCCAGACCACCGCAGGGCTCCGGATCGGTCAGCGGGTTACCCGTGATCGGCGGAACGATCGGTCCGGTGTAGCCCGACGGCTGCTTGGTCTCACAACCCAGTGCGGTTGCGAGCGACTTCAGCGCGAACGCGCCTCCGGCCTTCGGATCGGACAAGGCCGCGCCGATGGTGCTCACGCCACCCTTGATGGCGTTGGCCACCTGCCACGCACCACAGGGGTTGGTGTTGCTCTCCGGGTCGCCCTCGATGTCACAGGACGGGTTCGTCAGACCACCGTTGTTGGTGTTCGGGACGTTGTTGGGGTTCTTGCTGTCGGTGGGGATGTCCTTGGTCCGCGCACCGTAGACCAGGGCCCAGAGGGTACGGGCGACGTCGGCGCGACCGGTGTCGATGTCGCCGTTGTCCTTGACCCACGGGCCGGGCTTCTGCGACGACTTGTCCTTGTAGACACCCGCACCTTCCTTGACGCCTTCCATCGCACTGCGGATGGCGTCGAAGCCGTCGGTGATCTGCGCGAAGTCCGGCGAGGACCGCACCTGCTCGGGCAGCGTGGCCGCCGACTCCGTCAGCGTCCCGATGCCCTCTTCGTACAGGGCGGTGATACCCGGAGCCAGCGTTGAGGCCACACCGTCGGCGATCTGGTTGGCGCCGTCGACTGCGGTCTTCAGACCGTCGGACAACTGGCCCGCACCGTCGTACAGGGTCGTACCGGCGTCGGTCAGCTTGCCGGCCAGGTCGGCGCCGTCCTCACCGGTCTTGATGCCGGCCTGCAGATCGGGCGACTTGCTGGGGTTCAGCACCGCCACCTTGATGTCGACCGGCGGCACGACCGCGTCGGTGACCCGACCTTCGATCTCGAGGGTCTGGGTCACGTCCTGGTCGGGCAACGAATCGGGCATCAGCGCCGAGGTAGCGCTGACCAGGGTGGAACCGGTTCCGTCGCCGGAGACCGCCGAGGCCTTGGGGGCGGTGATCTCCTGCCACGAGTCACCGAAGGTGATCGTCGTGGCGGCGGCCATGGGCACCGGGATCTCGCGCTCTTCGGTGATCGTGTTGCCCAGCGCATCCTGGTAGGTCAGCTGAGTCGGCTCACCGGAGTTGTTCGTGAAGGTGTAGGTCAGCTTCGCCAGGCCGGACTGACCGGCGAGGTCTGCGGGCGCGACCGGCTGGCCGTCCAGCTCGGCGGCGACCTCGACGGTCACCGGGATGTCGTCGGGGTTGTAGTCCTGCGAGGTGCGGAACGTCTGGGGTCCGTCGACCGCCACGTCGTACTGCGCCTGGCCGTCCACGACCTCGGGGCTGCCGAACGAGTCCATGTTCTTCGGCGTGCCGCCGTCGACCGCGGGAACCGTGAACTGGGCCTGACCGTTGCCGTCGAGGTTGACCTGCGTCACCAGGGTGGTCCGACCGATCTCACCGTTGGCATTGCCCTGGATCAGGACGGCACGGGTGACGGTGCTCTGCACATCGCCGGTCTCTTCGGCGGTGGCGATCGTGCCGGGCAGGACCGAAGCCGCCACCACGGCGCCTACGCCTGCGAGGGCGGCGATCGCCCGGGCGGTGTTCTTGCGCTTAGCCATGATGTGCCTCACACCTCGTTCGTCGGGTTGGAAGAGCCGGAGCTCGGGGGTGGCGGAGTGGCCGCATCGGTCGTCGCCCCTGCGGCGACCGGCTGGGGCGGCAGACCGGCGTTGGCGCCGGCCTGGTCGATCTTTTCGTCGATCTGGGTGTTGTCCACGAGTTTGTCAGCAACGAACACCGCAGCCAGGAAGGCCAGCGCGCAGGGGACCAGCGAAGCGGTGACGTACTGCGGCATCTCGGTGAGCAGGTTCTGCGGAGCGTTCTCGAAGTAGGTCGCGTAGGAGCCGGTCACCAGGGCCGAGCCCAGGAGCCCCGCCCACAGCGGAAGGCGTCCGGCAGTCAGAGCACAGATCAACGTGATGAGACCGAATCCGATCACGATCTGCAGCACCAGGCCGACGAAACTGTCGTTGAGAAGCAGTGCCTGCATCACGAACAACACCATGGCGATGAGCATGCCGACGATGAAGGAACCGACCCGGCCGACGGGTCCGCCGTCGGACACGAGCCCGAGAACCGCACCCATGGCAAGGCCGAACGCGATGGCGCCCAGACCCAGGTTCAGCACCTGATTCAGCGCCAAGGCAACGATCCCCGCGATTGCGATCACGAGGCCCTGGAGGAAAACCCTGCCCATGCCGACTCCTTCGTTCCGATGCGCACTGGTGGCATCAGGCCTTTTCCTACCAACCTGACAACCACCGCGTGACCAAAACGCAACAATTTCCTTGACCGTTTTACCGGGTATGCCGGGGAAGTCCCACATCCACCCCCCTTTCCCGGCGCGCCTCGCCACAGATAGTGATCTTGACGCCCAAGATCACGACGCACAGTGATGATCACGTCGTTTCGGGCCACTGCCTGGGTAACGGTTCACTGCGCCCGGTGCGCGGACCGCCGCGGACCCGCGGCGGGGTGAGTAGCGGCGCAGCCGCGTATCGAAGCCAAGGCGGAGGTCGGCCCGCACCAGCAGACCACCCCGGGTACGAGCCGACCTGAGCGGGCTTCGATACACCGCCTGCGGCGGCACTCACCCCGCAGAGTGCCGCACC
>CAZVYU010000004.1:48668-55214 GCA_964631645.1 uncultured Actinomycetes bacterium | reverse complement strand
TCGGGGTGATCGCGGGCATCGCCGGCGCCCCGGCATCCCTCGCGGCAGCGTTCGTCGCCCACTGGATGCCGGAGAAACAGGCGGCCATCCTGTTCGCCCTGCTGATGCTCGTCGCGACCGTCCAGCTACTCCGCCGCGCCATCTCGGCCCTGCGATCGGACGAACCGGCCACCACCTGACTGACCCCGGCCCGGCGGTACGCCCGTCGATTCAGCCCCAGCCCCCGGAACGTAGCGCCAGCTGCAGTCCGAACCTGCCGTCCGGGTCATCCAGGACCGCGCCGAACAACTCCCGCAACCGGTTCATCCGGTAGCTGACGGTCTGTGGGTGAACGACGAGCGCCTGCGCCACTGCACCCCGGTCCCCCTGCAGATCCAGCCAGGCCCCGAGGGTGGCCATCAGAGCCGGCCGTTTGCCCGGCAGCACCGCGTCCAAAGGGCGCAGGGCCCTGCGGTGCCACTCCCCCGCCACTACGGGGTCGGCGGAGATCAGCAGTGACGGGAGATGATCCACAGCGAGGACGATCCGGTCGTCGGGGACCTGACCCAGTCTGGCCAGGTCCCGCAACCGCACCGCATGATCCAGGGACACCGCCGCAGCCGCCGGGGTCCGCACGGTTCCGACGAAAACCGGCCCTCGCACCCCTTCCGTCAGCCGCTGCCGACGGCCACGTCCGGTCGGATCCGGGATCACGACCAGGGCGTCCGACTCCCGTTCGATCACCAGCACGTCCGAGGGTGCAGTCGGCAAGGAGGGGCCCGCCGAGCCGATCCGGCGCGGCACCACCGCCACCGCGAGGAGTTCGGGGATGGGCCACGCCGCCGCCTCCGACAATGCGGCCAATCGACCCGGCCCTGACGCTGCCGCCCCTTCGAGAAGAGCGTGGGCCAGCTGGCTGCGCACCACCTCGCGGTACCCACTGCGGCCGGCTAGTGCGCGCGCATGCCCCTGCGCGCTGGCACCGGACAACTCGTCGATGTACACGAAGATGCTCTCGGCGAGGACCACCAGGTCATCCGTCGCCACGCCCGCGGCAACCGCGGTCGCCGACATGTGTTCCCACGACACCCGAGCGCCCGTGCGGTACGCCGACAGCAAGGCCTCAAGACTGCGTCCCAGATCGTCCTCACCCGCACCGATCCGCTCGTAGAAGTCCTGCGCCCGCCGGTCCAGTGCCGGATCATCCGTGCCGAACAACTCCAGTAGTCGCGTCAGGGCGAGCTCGACGCCCCGACGCACCGTCGGTCCGATCTCGTCTGCCAGAGCCCCGCGGTACGCGGGCACCTCCGCCGAAATCGCACCGACGATCTCAGTGACGATGTCCGGCAGAGACGGACGCAGAAGGCGCGCCAAGGCCGGAGTGAGGCGTGCCCAGGGATGACGGGTGCCGGACCGCGTCTGCGTCATGAGACCATTCTTATCATACCGTGATAAGAATGGTCCCCCAACTCTGCCACTCCAGGGCAGTTACAGCGTGCCATTCGCCGGTCAGACTAGATTCATGACTACTGAACTGCTCAGCGACCGTCTGACCCTCACCGACCCGGTGGCCTCGACGCACGAGCAGACTGCCTGCGAAACGGCCGCGTTCTTCGACCTCGACGGCACCCTCATCGGAGGATCCGCCAACATCCCACTGGCCAAGGCGGCCTTCCGTCGTGGCCTCGTGACCCCGGTGGAACTCCTGCACGACTTGCGCCATGGAATGTCGTTCCTCCTCAAAGGCGCGTCGGACGACCGTTCCGCACAGGTCCGCGATCGGATCCTGCGGGCGGTCTCCGGTCACCCCGCGTCCGACGTCGAGGCACTCGGCGACGATTTCATGGACGACCTGGTGGCGTCGGTGCGACCGGCCATGACCGACGTCCTCGCGACCCACGCTCTCGCCGAGCACGATCGGATCGTCCTGTCCGCCAGTCCCACCGAGATCGTGTCGCGGTTCGCCCGCGAGTCCGGCTTGGAATCCGGCATCGGGACCACGTCGGAACGCGACGCCGAAGGCCGCTACACCGGACGACTGGCCGGCCCGTTCTGCTACCGCGAGGGCAAGGTCGCCGTCATGGTCGACCTTGCTGCTGAACGCGGGTACGACCTGAGCCTCTGCTACGCCTACTCCGACTCGGCCAGCGATCTGCCGATGCTGGAGGCCGTCGGCCATCCGGTGGTGGTGAATCCTGAGCCCGAGTTGCGCCGTGTCGCAACCCAGCGCCGGTGGCCGATCGTGGAAACGTCAGCCGTGCCGCGCGGATCCTGGAGCTCCCTGCGTGGGCTGACTCGGATCGCCAACCAACTGATCGTCACAGCCTGGGGGGCGCTCACCGAACGCCAACCTGCCACCAGCCTCTGATCACCGAACTGCGAGGAGCCGACCATGAACCGGGAAGAACGCCGAGCTGCCGCCACTAGCACCGCCGCGGCGGTGGCGGCCGTGAACAACACCGTCGCCGATGTCGGTTCCGCCATCCGGCGCCGAGTGGGAGCGGGGCTGGCGCCCCTGGGCGGCGCCGGGACCGTCCCACTGGCCATGGTCGAGGGACACTCACGCTCTGTGCATGCCGTGGTCGGGCTGTCCGCCCGACTGGTGGGCGCGGGTGTGGGCGCCGCCCTGGCGGCCACCGCCGACCCCGATGCCCCCGCTTTGGACGATCAGCCGGGTGCCCGGGCGACCCTCGTAGGCCTGCGCGCCGCGTTCGGCGACAACCTGCCGGCTGCCCTGGCCCCGGACCTCGTCCTGGTCGGCGACACGAAGCCGTGTGAGTCCATCGTGGTCTTCGTCCACGGCCTCTGGGGCCATGAAGATCAATGGCACGCCGACTACCGTGCCGCCGCCAATGACCGCGGGTTCGCGAACCTGAGCGCGCGGTTCACCTCCGGTCTTGCCATCGACGAGTCAGCTCGACAACTGGCCCGAGCGCTGGATGACTTGGTCCGGACGTGGCCGGTGCCCCCGCAACGACTGGTTCTGGTCGGCCACTCCATGGGCGGTCTGGTGATCAGCGAAGCCCTGCACCAGTCCCCGTCCGCCCCTTGGGTGCCGCTCGTCAGTGACGTCGTGACTCTCGGCTCGCCGTTCCTGGGCGCCCCGCTGGAGCGGGCCGCCCGTACGGCGCTGGGTCTGGCCGGACGATCCTCGGTCGTGGCGCCGATCGTTCGTCTCGGGGACCACCGCAGCGTGGGCATCAAGGATCTGGGCGACGGGATCCACTCCGCCCCCGGACCCATGCGGCATCACGCCGTCGTCGCATCCCTGGGGCAGGGACCGGAGGCACTGATCTCACGGCTCCTGGGCGACGGCATGGTCCCCATCCGCAGCGCCCACCGACCGCGCGGGGCGACCTCGGTGACGGTCCACTCGATCTCGGGAGCCGGACACCTCCACCTGCTCGGACATCCAGAGGTCACCAAGGTGCTGATCGCGGTCCTCGAGGACGGCGGTCAGGCGCGCGCCCGGACCACCCAGTCCGCCACGGCCTGAGCCAACCGTTCCTTGGACACCGGTTTCGCGATGTAGTCGTCCATCCCGGCGTCCATCGATGCCTGCCGTTCGGCCGGCAACACATTGGCCGTGAACGCCACGATGGGAGTCCGCGGTCGATCCTCGCTGGCTTCGAGCTTGCGCAGGCAGCGCGCCGCCTCGTGGCCGTCCATCCCCGGCATGTGAATGTCCATGAAGACGATGTCGAAGGCCCGGTCGCGGAACGCGGCCAGCGCTTGTTTGCCATCGTCGGCGACGGTGACCACGAGGCCCAGGCGCTCCAGCATGGCCCGGGCGACTCGTTGGTTGATGGCGTTGTCCTCCACGAGCAGGGCGGTTCCCGGGACCTGCGACTCCGGAGCCGAACCGACCGGCGGCGCGGTGGTGAGCCGACCGGGCGCGGCCCTCACCGGGACCACGACCTGGAACGTGCTCCCCTCACCCACGGCACTGTCCAGGCTGATGGTTCCGCCCATCTGCTCGACAATCTGGCGGCTGATCGCCAGGCCCAAGCCGGTGCCGCCGAACAACCGGGTGGTCGATGCGTCGGCCTGGGAGAACGGCTCGAAGATCGTCTCGCGGGCGGCGAGCGGGATCCCGATCCCGGTGTCAGCCACCCGGACCGACAGCGCCACCTGACCCTCACCTGGATCGGGTCCCAGGCCGAACGAGATGTCCACCGCCCCGGCCGCGGTGAACTTCACGGCGTTGGCGACGAGGTTGACGATCACCTGCCGCAATCGCCGTGCATCGCCCAGAAGCGTGGTCGGCAGGTCGGGCGAGACCTCGACCCGGAATCCCACTCCACGCGCCTCGCAGCGCTCCCGCAGGGTCTCGGCCGCAGCCACCAACTCCAGCCGCGGGTCGAACGGCAGTACCTCCAGTTGCAGGCGACCGGCCTCGATCCGCGACAGATCCAACACGTCGTCGATGATGGCCATCAAGGAACCGGCCGACTGGCGCGCCATCGCCACGAACTCCGACTGCTCGGCATCGAGCCCGCTGTCGGTCAACAGATCCAACATCCCGAGCACACCGTGCATGGGGGTCCGGATCTCGTGGCTCATGGTGGCCAGGAACTCGCTCTTGGCCCGGTTGGCCGCCTCGGCCCGCTCCCGGGCGATCCGCTGTTCGCTGACGTCCACATGGATCCCCACCATGCGCACGGGCGTCCCATCGACCGCCCGCATCACCCGGCCCAACGACATGATCCACACGTAGTGACCGTCCTTGTGCCGCATCCGGTGCACGTTCTCGTACACCGGCACCCGCCCGGCCAAGTAGTCCTGCACCCGCCGCTGGGCGGCATCCAGATCGTCGGGGTGGATCCGATCCTCCCACTCCGAGAAGACGTCCTCGATCTCGTCGGGCTCACACCCGAGCATGGCTTTCCAACGGGGCGAGAAGTAGACCGCGTCCGAGGTCAGATCCCAGTCCCACAGCCCCGCCCGACCACCTTCCAGGGCCAGACTCAGCCGCTCCCCTTCGACCCGTAGTTGGTCGATCTGCGCCAGGATCGTGGTCTGATCCGCGCGATTCTGGAGCAGTGCCCCCACCTGTTGGGCGAACACCGTGAACGACTCCCCCTGCTCCGGCGCCAGCCCTCGATGAAAGTCGCCGCTGCCCCGCCGGATGCCTCCGACCACGTAGGCGAACGGCCGCCCGGTCGACCCCGTGCACGCCGCCAGCACCAACTGCCGGAGCCCCACCCGTCCGAGGAACGGTTCGTCGGCGGCATCCCAGATCGCGGCCCGACGCACACTGAACCGGTCCGAGCCGATCAACACGGCAAGATCGGCCGCGGAGATGTCCCCGCGGTCGATACCGGTCAACGCCACGGCGTCGGCCTGCGGGACCCCATCCGGATCTGTCGGCCAGAACAAGCCCAGTTCCAGTTCGAAGATCTCGCAGATCGCATCGGCGGTGAGTTCGGCGAACAGGCGGGGCTCCCGAGCCGTGATGGCGGTGCCGTTGTACGCATGGATCCGCGCGAAGCGTTCGAGCTCACGATCGAGTCGATCCCGCGTGTCGATCAGTTGTTGCTGGAGGACGGACAGCCGAGCGACCTGGGCCTGCAGCTGACTGACCCGATCGGTCTCGTCGCCGCCCGCGTCCTTTCCTTCGGCCACTGTCAGTCGCTTCAGTCACGCACGAGGACGTACAACGCGGTCGTGTAGTTGTGATAGGTGTTGGCGCCGCCGAGCCGCGCGAACTCGCCGAAGCCGTACATCCCCAGCCACGGTGGGACCACACCATCAGTCGACAGCGGGTGCTGCATGCGGCTGACCAGTTCCTCCTTCATCACCCGGTTGAACAGGAACCGGCCGCGGGCCAGACAGTCGGCGTGAAACACCGCGACCACCTGACGATCTCCGATCTCGTCGGCCAACTTCGCCATCATGCGATCCATGTCCCCGAAGATCCGGTCCTCGTCCCGGACCGTCAGCCACATCTGGGTGCCGACGGGACAGTCGGTCGCGTAGTGCATGGAGCCGTCGTCGTCCCGCTTGGTCACGACGCGCAGGATGTGGTCGTTGCCGTACTCGGCCGCCAGGTCGTCGGGCAGCCGTTCAGCCAGGGCACCGATCGGGATGGTGTCCCCTGGTGTCGAATCGGCGGCGACCGCCAGTCGCTCGGTGTAGGCCTGCCACGCCGGCACCCCGTCGAACTCCTTGATCACGTTGCCATGGGACGACGTCACCGTCAGCGGCTCCCCCACCGCCACGAAGCCATGTGTCGCCTGGGTCAGTACCGTCAGGGACGGGTCCGCGAACCCCACCGCCCACGCGCCGTGCTCGTAGACCGCGTCGTCCACCATCTGGTAGCTGACGATGCCCTTCATGTTGTCCGACGACGTGGCCCCGAAGATGGTGACCTCGGGCCCCAGAACCGACTCCAGGCCTGCGATGCACTGGTCATCGGCGATGTCGATCCCCGATGCCAGGAACATCACCATGGTCACCGGATCGGCGTCGGGCCCACGCGCCGCCAACAACTGCCGGCCCAGCTCAGCCGACTTGTCGAACGAGTTGTCCCCGCGGATCCCGTCGACGTGGGCCACCGCCAGGTCG
>CAZVYU010000004.1:41540-48568 GCA_964631645.1 uncultured Actinomycetes bacterium | reverse complement strand
CTGGCCGACGCGAACTGGATCATCAGGTGCCTCCGGAACCGCCATCGTATGGCTGCGGCGGGCCGGTGTCCTCGTCGATCGCGGCACTTGTCGGGATCGCCGCCGAGCCGGCCGGTTGCCGCGGGGGCCGGGAGGGGTCCAACGGATCCAGGAACTCATCGTTCTGGGCGAGCCGAATGGTGGCGGTCAGGGTCATCCCGACGAACAGCGCCAGCACGCTGACGAAGAGCCACAACATGATGGCCACCGGGGCGGCGATGGCGCCGTACAAGGATGCGGTCGCCACCGACCACCGCAAGTACAGCGAGAGCCCCCACGATGCGGCGAGCCACACCACCAAGGTCACCACCCCGCCGGCCAGGTGCAACACCCACGTACCCCGGCGCCCATCGGCCAGGTGCAGCAAGGTGGTCAGCGCGACAGCCATGGCCGCAGCGGCCAGAGCAGCCCCCCACAACGACGCCGGCCCCGGGACGAACCCGGTCACGCTGGCCCAGAACTCGGGGAACTGCACCACCGTCACCACCAGAACCCCCACACCGACCAGGACCACCGCATAGATCCCCAAGGCCAGCGCCCGGGTGTACACATAGCCCGTCAGCACCCGATCGTTGAGGATCTCGGAACCCACGACAAAGGTGGCGAACACCCGGGACCCCGACCACACCGCAAGGATCAGACCCAGGATCGACAGGCCCGTGGACCCTTGTTTCACGGACTCGAGCAACGGGACCAGGGTCTGCTGGATCGTCTCCGGTGTCAGGACCCGTCCCGCGGCATTGACGATGTTGTCGGTGACCTCTGTCCCCAGGTCGTGCCCGAACCACTGCGCCACCCCCGCGGTGGACGCGACCAGACCCAGGACCAACCACGGCAGACTGAACGTCGCCCAGAAGGCCGCCTCGGCCGCCAGTCCGAAGACCCGGCGCTGCCCGAACAACGTGAAGGCGGAACTGACGAACCGGAACCAACCGATCCGCTCCCACCACCCCTGTATGTGGGTCCGGGCGGCAACCACCCAGGCCGCGACCTTGTGCTGGGGGTCCGGGGCCACGGTGACTAACGTAGGGCGTGTGAGCGATCCAACCGTTGCCGTCGCACAATCCGGCGCCACCCACGCGGTGACCAACCAGTCCCCGCCCCTGCCCGAACGGGACGTGTACGCCACCGACACCGCCTTGGTGGAGGCCGTGAATCGGCACGGCGCCGGCGGGCACTCCGATCGGTTGCACGACTTAGGTCGCAGCGCCGGCAGTCCCACTTGGCGTGAGCGGGGGACGGATGCCAACCGGGACCTGCCGCGGCTGACCACCCACGATCGGTTCGGGCATCGGGTCGATGAGGTGGCGTTCCATCCGGCGTGGCACGAACTGATGGGTTACTCCGTCGGCTGGGGGCTCCACGCCGACCCGTGGAACTCGCACGACAAAGGCGCCCACACCGCTCGAGCAGCCGGGTTCCTCATGTGGACCCAGGTCGAGCCCGGGCATCTGTGCCCGATCTCCATGACCTACGCCTCGGTACCCGCGCTCCGTCATGCCGGCACCGCGGGGGCCGAATGGATCCCCGGGCTGACCGCCCGCAGCTACGACTTCGGTCTGCGCCCTCCCGCGGCCAAGGGTGGGCTCATCGCCGGAATGGCGATGACCGAGAAGCAGGGTGGCTCGGACGTACGCACGAACACGACCGTCGCGACCCTGGCAGCTGATGGAAGCTACCGGCTCACCGGCCACAAGTGGTTCTGCTCGGCTCCGATGAGCGACGTGTTCCTCGTGCTCGGCCAGACCTCCGCCGGGGTCACCTGCTTCCTCGTCCCGAGAGTGCTCCCCGACGGAACCCG
The DNA here is from genome assembly GCA_964631645.1 of uncultured Actinomycetes bacterium. Taxonomy (GTDB): domain Bacteria; phylum Actinomycetota; class Actinomycetes; order S36-B12; genus CAIWTL01. Next base: position 46,728 of record CAZVYU010000004.1, on the reverse strand, counting down.
TAACGTCTTCCGGATCCAGCGCCTCAAGGACAAGTTGGGCAACCGGTCCAACGCGTCGAGTGAGATCGAGTTTGCCGACACCGTCGCGATCCGGCTGGGGGACGAGGGCCGAGGGGTCCGCACGATCGTCGAGATGGTCTCGGCCACCCGCCTGGACTGTGTGCTTGGCGCCACCGGACTCATGCGTGCAGCCGTTTCCCAGGCACTGTGGCATGTGGCGCACCGCGAGGCGTTCGGTAGCCGACTGCTCGACAAGCCGCTCATGCGCAATGTGGCCGCTGATCTGGCGCTGGAGACCGAGGCGTCCACCGCCCTGGCGATCCGGTTGGCCGCCGCCGTGGATGCCGCCCAATCCGGGGACGAGGCCGCGGCACTGTTGCGCCGGATCGCGTTGCCGGCGGCCAAGTACTGGACGACCAAACGCAGCATCGCCGTGACGGCCGAGGCCCTGGAGTGTTTGGGCGGCAACGGCTACGCCGAGGAGTCCGGCATGCCGCTGCTCTTCCGCGAAGCGCCGGTCAACTCCGTGTGGGAAGGGTCCGGCAACGTCAACGCACTGGATCTGCTACGCGCCATGAGCCGCGAGCCGGGGACCGTCGACGCCCTCATCACCGAGTTGGGCTCGGCGACGGGGTCCGACCAGCGGTACGACCGGGAGGTGCGCGCTCTGCTGGGCGAGTTCGCCGACCTCTCCGACCTGGAGTATCGGGCCCGGCGGTTGGCCGGGCGGATCGCGGTGCTCCTCCAAGCAGCTCAACTGATCATGGGGGCACCCGATGCGGTGGCGGACGCCTTTGTGGCCACGCGGGTGGCCGGGGACCACATGACCCAGTTCGGGACGCTCCCCCGGGGCACCGACCTCGATGTGCTGCTGGAGCGCGCCGACCCCATGACCGTCTGATCCGATCGCTCAGGCCGCGGTCACGCCGTACCCCGTTCCGCCGCCCCGGTGCCCTCCCGGGTGAGGGCGATCAGCCGCGAGATGGTGCGGAAGTACTTCTTGCGGTACCCGCCGGCGAGCATCTCGGGTGTGAACAGCTGATCCACCGGCACCCCGGAGGCGACCACTGGCACATCCCGGTCGTACAGCCGATCGACCAGGACCACCCAGCGCAGGGCTTCTGCCTGGTCGACAAAGGGCCGGGTGTCGGTCAGATGAAGTGCGTCGAGGTCTGCCACCAACGGTCCGTACTGCGACGGGTGCACCTGCGCCAGGTGTGCGCCGAGCTCCGCGAAACTGTCGAGGCTGACGACATCTCCGCGCGCTGCTGCCTGCTCGGCGGCGTCGACCACCACGCCCGACGCGGCCGGGGTGACGGGTTCGGGCAAGCCTCGGTGTCGATAGTCGTCCCCGTCCACCCGGACCACGTCGAACCGGGCGGACAGTCCCTGGATCTCGCGCAGGAAGTCATCTGCGGCGAAACGCCCCTCCCCCAGCCGATCCGGCAGGGTGTTCGAGGTCGCGGCGATGCGCACCCCTGCGTCGGCCAGCCGCTGCATCAGCGTGGACATCAGCACGGTGTCGCCGGGATCATCCAGCTCGAACTCATCGACACACACCAGTTCCTGGGCGGCCAGCGAATCGGCGGCGGCAGCGAACCCGAGGGCTCCCACCAGGTGGGTGTATTCGACGAACGTCCCGAAGACCTTCGGACCGGCGGCAGCGTGCCACACGGATGCCAACAGGTGGGTCTTGCCCACCCCGAAGCCACCGTCGAAGTACAGGCCCGGTCGTTGCTCCGGCGGCGGAGCCCGGAACAGCCGCTTCTTGCTCGGCCGACCCCGAGCGGCGAAGGCAGCGCCGGCCGCCACCGCAGCCGCCTGACTCGGATGAGCCGGATCGGGCACGTACGTGGCGAACCGGACGTCGGCGAACCGGGGCGGTGGAGTGAGCAGGGCCACCAACTGGGCGGGATCGACCTGGGGAAATCGCTGCGCCAGGATCACTGGGCCGGGCAGCGGAGGGGATCCGCCCGGGCCAACTGCCGCCGAGTCGGGATCCACCGGGTCACAATAGCGAGATGACCGGTGCCCGCTCTCCCGCCCTGGGTCGTCGCCGGCTCGGCAACCTGCTCCTGGGTGAGCACCCGCAGGCGGAGGATCAAGGCGCCGAACAGGTGGCGACCTGGCTGGGTGCCCTCCAGGCGCAAGACCTCGGCAGTGGACTGTGGTCGCTGGGCGCGCGGCTGCCGGGATCGACGATCTCCGACATGCATGCTGCGGTCGCGGCCGGAACGGTCCTGCGGACGTGGCCCATGCGTGGAACGATCCACTTCATCCCGTCCCGCGATGCCCGCTGGATGTTGGCGACCACCGGCGAACTGGCCTTCCGCGGAGTCCACGCCCGGTGGGAGTACCTGGGTATCGACGAGGCCACGGTGCACCGAGGGGCCGAGGTACTGCGGCAGGCGTTGACCGGTGGGCACCGGCTCACCCGGAAGCAGGCCAACGAGGTCCTGCGGGACGCGGGGCTCAACAGCGACGGGCAACGCGGCTACCACATGGTCTGGTACGCCAGTCAGGTCGGCGTGACATGCCTTGGCCCCAACGAGGGCAAGGACCAGACCGTGGTACTCCTGGACGAGTGGGCGCCGGATCAGGTGACCCGCGACCACGACGACGCCCTGCGGGAACTCGCCCTGCGGTTCGTGCGCAGCCACGGGCCGGTCACCTCCGCCGATTTCGCCCGGTGGACCGGCCTGGGGGTGCGGGCCGCCAGGGCCGCCATCAGGGCCAACGACGATGCGGTCACCGAGGTCGATCTCGACGGTGTCACCTACTGGACCGGCGCGGAGGAGTTGGAACCGGTCAGCGGCGTCGTGGTGTTGCCCGGGTTCGACGAGTTCATGCTCGGCTACAAGGATCGGTCAGCGATGCTCGCGGACGAGCACAAACAACAGATCGTGCCGGGCAACAACGGGGTGTTCCGCGCCACGGTCGTCGCGGACGGCGAAGTCGTGGCCACCTGGAAACGGACGGCTCGCGCCGCCGCCGACGTGATCGCGGTGACCGAGTTCGTGCCCCTGTCGGCACGAAACCGCAAGCGGGTCACCGCCGCCTTCGCGCCGTACTCCCACTATCTGGACCGCCCGCTCGACATCCGGTTCGAGTGACCCGCCGACTCCGACCGGTGGCCCGGAGATGGCAGGATCGGGGCCGTGCGCATGCTGTTCCCCGAATCCGCCGGTTCCCTGTCCCCCGCCGGAGTGGCCGACGCCCTGGCCTGGCCCGACGGCACCGACCCGTGTGTCCGCGCGATCATGGTCGCCACCGCGGACGGTTCGGCCCGATCACCGAAAGGACTCTCCGCCGGCATCTCCAGTGCCGCCGATCGCCTCGTGTTCGGAACCTTGCGCGGACTCAGTGACGTGATCCTGGCCGGCGCCGAGACCGTTCGATCAGAGAACTACGGCCCGCCGAAACCCCGGCCGGAGTTGGAGCGGCGACGCGCCGAGGCGGGCCAGACCACGGTTCCGCGCGTCGCGATCGTCACCGGCTCGGGCGACCTGGACCCGACCTCTCCGCTGTTCACACAATCGGTCGAACCACCGCTCGTGCTGGCTCCGGCGTCCCTGCCGGCCGACCATCGGGCGGCGCTCGCCCCCGTTGCCGAGATCGTGGACTGTGGCACCGACCGGGTGGAACCGGCCGCGGTCGTCGCCGCACTGGCGGAGCGTGGACTGCGCCGGGTCGCTCTCGAGGGCGGCCCCGGGCTGCTCGCCCAGATGATGGCCGCGTCGCTGGTGGACGAACTGTGTCTGACAGTCACACCGTTGTTGTTCGGCGGCAGCGACGTGGCCCACCCGACCCCACGCATCATGGCGGGCAGTCCGCTGCCGGATGCACCGCGGCCGATGACCCTGGCTCACGTGATCGAGTCCGACGGGACGTTGTTCCTGCGGTACCGGGTGGGCGAATGAGCCTGCCGGTCCAGCCGCCGGTGGAGCCGATGCTGGCCAAGCCCACCGGGGCCACGGTCCCTGACCCGGGCCCCGACGAACTGCTCTTCGAACCCAAATGGGATGGCTTCCGGTGCCTGATCTTCCGAGACGGTGACACCGTGTTCGTGCAGTCGCGCAAGGGCGAGGATCTGGCGTACTGCTTCCCGGAAGTGGTGGCCGCGGCGCGAGAGTGCATCCCGGAACGAGTGGTGCTCGACGGCGAATTGGTGATCGCGGAACAGGGCCGGTTGTGGTTCGAACTGCTGGGCCAGCGGATCCGACCACGCAGCGAGGAAGGGGGCTGGAAGATCGCCGAACTGGCGGCGGCACACCCCGCGTCCTACGTCGCTTTTGATGTCCTGGCCCTGGGCGGCGACGACGTTCGTACCCGCCCGCAGGCCCAGCGGCGGGAATTGCTGGAGTCGCTGGACCTACGCGCCCCCTTTCACCTGACGCCCATGACCCGCGATCGCGCGGTCGCCACCCGGTGGTTCGAGCAGTTCGAGGGAGCGGGGCTGGACGGCGTGATCGCCAAGCCGGGACGCCTGCCCTACCAGCCGGGCAAACGCTCCCTGCTGAAGGTGAAACATGCTCGCACCGCGGACGTCGTCGTGGCCGGATGGCGACCGCACAAGTCACCGGGACCGGCGGGTGAACCAGTGGTCGGGTCGCTGCTGTTGGGCCTGTATGACGACGCGGGCGTCCTGCATCACATCGGGGTGGCGTCCAGCTTCTCGGCAGTACGGCGAGCGGAACTGGCAGCGGAACTCGCCCCGCTCGCGGCCGGACCGGACGACGAGCATCCGTGGCGCTGGGGCGACACTCCCAGCGGACGGACGACGGGGATGCAGTCGCGGTGGTCGGGGGGCAAGGACCTGTCCTTCCAGCCGCTGCGGCCCGAATTGGTGGCGGAAGTGGCCTACGACCACATGGAGGGCACCCGGTTCCGGCACGTGGCGAAACTGGTGCGGTTCCGTCCCGACCGGGACGCCCGGTCCTGCACCTACGACCAACTGGAACAGCCCGTCGGCTATCAACTCTCAGACGTCGTCCCGGGGCTGGGCTGATCCACCCCCCGGGGTGCGTCAGCTCTGACCGACGGTCGGACCCGGGTCAGACGGTGCTGGAGTCCGGGTCCTTGTTCTTCATGAACGCCACCAGGAACGTGGCGAGCAGCCCGAAGATCCCGAAGATGAATCCCAGGATGGTCCACAGGATGGTGCTCATGTTGTTGCGCTCGGCGATCA
>CAZVYU010000004.1:33197-41440 GCA_964631645.1 uncultured Actinomycetes bacterium | reverse complement strand
ACCACCAGTGCCAGGAAAAAGTTCACGGCGCACTCCTCACTGTTCGGTGGCCCTACGGTAGTGACCCCGCCCGGTCCGAGGCGCGATAACCGCGATTGCCGTCCGGAATGCCCCCCGGCTTCCTCCGGACATGGCACGATCGGCGCCGTGAGCACTCCACTGGCGGGTTGGTATCCCAATCCGGACGGTTCATCGGATCTGCGGTACTGGGACGGAACCGCCTGGACCGACCGGACCCAGCCCGGACCCAGCGTGCCGGCGACCCCGGCGACCCCGGCCGCCGATCCGGGAGCCGGCGACCCGCGTCAGACGCCGACCGCTGAAGCGGCCACGACGGAGGTGGCTCCCGAGGTCCAGCCGCCGACCGACACCCCGCAGGATCCGGGTGCGCCCACCCAGGACACGGTGCAGATCGCACCGGAACCGGCTGCTCCGGAACTGGCGACCACCGACACGGTGCTGTTCGGTTCCCCCCCGCTGACACCTCCGGCCCCATCAGCACCGGCCGACCCGCAGCCGGCGCCGACGAACCTGCCGCCGCCGGTGGCCCAGACTCCGGTCCCGCCCATGGCCCCGCCACCCGCGGCTCCGGCCGCTCCCCCACCCGCGGCGGGGTTCACGCCGCCCACCCCCTACCCGGCGGCCCCGCCGGCCTACCCGGCGGCCTACCCGGCGGCCCCGCCGGTCTACGGCACCCCAGCTGTCATGGCCGCCCGACCCACGGGCGGGAACGGGGTCGGGGTGGCGGCTCTTGTCTTCGGCCTGGCGTCGATCCCGGTGGCGTTCCTGTGTGGGTTCCTGGGCTTGGCGCTGGCCATCGCGGCCGTCACGTTGGGAATCATCGGGCTCGTGCAGGCGGGCAAGACCGATCCACCGGGCCCCAGGGGTCTGTCGATCGCCGGTCTGGCGCTCGCCGGTGTGGGCATCCTGATCATGATCTTCTGGGTGCTGATCCTGGTCACCGGCTGACGAAGATCATTCGCGGTGCAACGCCACCGAGTTGATGCAGTACCGCAGGTCTGTCGGTGTGTCGTAGCCCTCGCCTGCGAACACGTGACCCAGGTGGGAGCCGCACGAGGCACATCGGACCTCGGTGCGGGTCATCCCCAGCGAACTGTCCTCGATGTGGACCACGGAATCACCGGCCAGCGGGGTGAAGAAGCTGGGCCAGCCACAATGGCTGTCGAACTTGGCGTCGGAGCGGAACAGTTCCGCACCACACGCGCGGCAGGTGTACACACCCTCGGTGTGGTCGTCGGTGTAGGCACCCGTGAACGGAGGTTCGGTGCCGGCCTGACGCAGCACGTAGTACTCGGCGTCCGACAGTCGGGCGCGCCATTCCTCGTCGGTCCGTGAAGTCGGGTACTCGGCTCCGGATGGGTGGGTGTCCGACACGTTTCCGCTCATGCGGCCAGAGTAGGCCGCTACGGTCGGCTATGTGGCGACGAAATGGGGCGACCCGGTCGTGTTGCAGGTGGGCGACCGCACGGTGCGCTGCAGCAATCCCGAGCGGCCCTACTTCCCGGACGTGGGCCTGACCAAGATCGATGTGGTGCGGTACTACCAGGCCGTGGCCGACGTGATGCTGCTTCAGATCCGCGACCGGCCCACGACCCTGGAGCGGTGGCCGACGGGCGTGGTGCCTGGGGTGACGTTGGCCCAGCGCGACGGCACCAAGGGCCAGGCGTTCTACCAGAAGCGGGTGCCACAGGGGGCCCCCGACTACGTCGAAACCTGCCGTATCTCGTTTCCCAGCGGCCGCACCGCCGACGAGGTCTGTCCCACCGAACCGGCCGTGCTGGTGTGGCTGGCCACGCTGGGCACCATCACGATGCATCCCTGGCCGGTGCGCCGCGACCTGCCCGACACTCCCGACGAGTTGCGGCTGGACTTCGACCCACAACCCGGGACCGGATTCTCCGACGCCGTGGACATGGCTCAGGCCGCCCGCCACCTGATGGCCGACAGGTGGGGGTGGCGTTCCTACGCCAAGACCAGCGGCGGCCGGGGGGTGCACGTGTATGTCCGGATCCGGCGTGAGTGGACCTTCACCGACATCCGGCACGCCGCCATTGCCATCGGGCGGGCCCTCGAGCGCGACCACCCGGGCCGGGTGACGACCGCCTGGTGGAAGGAAGAACGAGGCGAGACGGTCTTCGTCGACTACAACCAGAACAGTCGCGACCGCACGATCGCCGCCGCGTGGTCAGTCCGCGCCCGGCCCGCGGCGACCGTGTCCACGCCGGTGACGTGGGACGAGTTGGCGCAGTGTGAACCGGGCGACTTCACCGTCCGTACGGTGCCGGATCGGCTCTCCTCCGGCGATCCCTGGGCTGACCTCGACGACGTCGCCCACGACCTCACCGGGGCCCTGGAACTGTACGCACAGGACGAGCGCGACCGGGGCCTCGGCGATATGCCCTACCCGCCCGAATACCCGAAGATGCCCGGCGAGCCGCTGCGGGTGCAGCCGAGCCGCAAGGCCAAACCGTGACCGGCGTCAGCCCGCGCTGATCGCGGCGACACCGACCAACGCCACCGATACCCCGATGTACTGGGGGACGGACAGCCGCTCCCGCAGGACGATCCAGGCCAACAGCACCGTGACGATCGGATACAGCGACCCCAACACGGAGACGACCGCCAGAAGCCCCATGGTGGTCGACAGCCCGAACAACAGGTTGGCCGCGATGTCGAACGAGCCGATGGCCACCAACCAGCCCAGATCCTGACGATGGAGCCCATCGAATCCCTTACGAGTCACCAGCGCGGCTGCGATCAGGAGCACCGTCGTGGTGGCGCGCTGCGTGGTCATGGTCATGATGGTGCTCTCGCGGGCGCCGATCGCCACGAACACGAAGAACAGCCCGAACCCCAGCGCCGCCAGGCCCGCCAGGAGCACCGGTCGCAACCCGGCCTCTCCGGAGATCTCCGGACCGCTGGCCAGGACCACGCCCACGATCGCCAGCAGGATGCCGAGGTACTGCAGTGCTGTGGGGAGCTCTCCCGTGAACAGTCCGACGGCCAACGGTACGAGTACGCCGAGTGCCGAGATGGGCGACACCACTCCCATCGGACCAGTGGCCAGCGCGGTGTAGAACGAGAGGAGGCCCAGGAGTCCGCTGAAACTGGCCAGCACGCCCCACAGCAGGTAACCACCGGGTGCGGCCCCCCACGACGCCGTCACTGTCGCAATGAGCAGCATGACGAACAGGCCGACGATCTGGGAACCCCCGAGCACCGCGATCGGCTGACGTCGGCGGGACAGGTAGCCGGCCATGAAGTCGCCGCTCCCCCACAGCAGCGAACTGACCATCGCCAGGATGGCGCCCATGGGTGCCCCTACCCGAGATCAGCGAACAGGACGTCCGGTTCCCGCCGACGGCCGGTGTAGAACGGGATCTCCTCGCGGACGTGCCGCCGGGCGCCAGAGGCACGCAGGTCGCGCATGAGGTCGACGATGCGGTGCAGTTCCGGAGCCTCGAAGGCCAAGATCCACTCGTAGTCACCCAGCGCGAACGATGCCACCGTGTTGGCCCGGACATCGGCGTAGCCGCGCGCCATCTGACCGTGCTCCACGAGCAGGGCGCGACGTTCCTCGTCGGGCAGCAGGTACCAGTCGTAGGAACGCACGAACGGGTAGACACACAGGTAGTTCTGCGCCTCTTCGCCCATGAGGAACGCCGGGACATGCGAGCGGTTGAACTCAGCTGGTCGATGCAGCGCCATCTGGGACCAGACGGGGCGCAGCGAGCGCCCCACGGTGGTCCGCCGGAACGCGTGGTAGGCATCCTGCAGATCGTCGCTGGCGGGGGCGTGGGCCCAGATCATGATGTCGGCGTCGGCCCGCAAACCGGACACGTCGTACCATCCCCGCACGGTGACCCCATCCCACGAGCCGACGGCTTCCTTGACGGCCGTCTCGTCGAACGGCAACGGGCCGTCAGCCGCAAAGACGCTGACCATCATGTAGGCGATCGAGTCGTTGATCTGCCTCGCCATGCGTCCCTTGGTGGGGGAATCCGTAGCGGGAGGATCCATGGGCGACGCGCCTGTGGCAGCGTCGGTGGGGCCGGTTTCGGTCATGGGTTCAGTGTTGCACCTGGGTCCGGGCCGCCTCCGCCCGCGCCAGCACGCCCCGGGCGGCCGTGCGCGCCGAACCGATGACCGCCGCCACCCCCACGCCGTCGAACGCGGCGCCGCAGATCTCGAGCCCGTCGATGCCTGCCACCGCCGCGCGGATCCGCTCCACCCGTCGCACGTGCCCCGTGGCGTACTGCGGGATCGCGTCATCCCAGCGGGTCACCAGGTGGTCCACCGGGGCGCCGCTGATCCCTACCGCCTCGCACAGTTCGGCGTGCACATCCGACACCAGGCCCGCGTCGTCGCGACCCAACGACGCGTCATCCCCCAGCCGTCCCACCGACGCCCGGATGACGACGAGCGAGTCCGCGCGCCCCCGCCTCGTGCGGGCTTCGCGAGCGATCCAGTCCCACTTGCTGGTGGCGTAGTTGGCCGCCTTCAGGACCCGCCCCTGCGACGGCGGCACCAGGAATCCGGATCCGGACAAGGCGGCCACACCGTCGGCCGGATAGGCCAGGGTGACGATCGCCATGCTGGACATGTCGATCAGTCCCAGATCGTTGCCCGCCGAAGGCGAGATGTGCGTGAGCAGTTCGGACGCCTGCGGCGGCGGGACGGCCAGGACGACATCCTCAGCCTCCATCACCTCCGGACCGGAGCCGAGGTCCACGATGACGCGCCAGCACTCGTCCACCCGGTGGATCGAACGCACCGCGGCGTCGGTGCGGACCACTGCTCCCCGGGCCGACAGGTCGGCCGCGACGGCTTCGGGCAGCCGACCGACCCCGCCCCGCAGACCGGCGAACACCGGCCCACGGCGGGCCCCCGCCTTGCGGCCCCCGCCTCGCGCGGTGCGCTGGGCGGCCCGGAGAAGGGACGGTTCGTCGCGCAGTTCGCGAAACAGTGCCGGTACGGTCGCGGCCAACGACAACGCGTCCGCCCGACCCGCGTACACCCCACCCAGCAACGGCTCGACCAGGGTGTCGACCACTTCCCGCCCGAGTCGCGATTCCACGAAGGCACCCACCGACACGTCGGCGTCGAACCGGGTGGCGGGACGGGCGTACTCCATGGGCATGCGCAGCAAGGTGCGAGCGCCCAGAACCTGAGCGGCCGTCAAGGCCCGAAGATCGGTCGGGATACCCATCACGGTGGGCGGCATGGGCCGCAACCGGTCCCGCAACCACAGGGAGGCACCGAACACTTCCGGGTGCACGATGTCGCGATCGAGCCCGACGGCCCGGGCGAGCCCGACCGCTTCTGGTCGGGTGCACTGCATCGCTTCGGCACCGGCGTCCAGGGTGACTCCGGCGAGTTCGGCCGTACGCAGTTTGCCGCCCACCGCCGGGCCCGACTCCAGGACCGTGACTGCGATCTCGGTGTTCTCCGTGGCGATGGTGTGAGCGGCTGCCAGCCCGGCGATACCCCCGCCGATGACGACAACCCGGCGGCGCGGCGAGCGCTGCTGCGGCACCACCCGCAGGGACGGCCGGCCGGGCCGCTCCGCTGCCCGGGATGCACTGGGACTGATGCTCATGCCCCTACTGTCCCACTCCCGGTTCGTTCGCGGGACTCAGCCCGCAAGCCCGGCGATTGTGCATGGATCCAACTCACCAGTTCGGTCAGCACCGCCGGATCGGTGTCCGGCAACACCCCGTGGCCCAGGTTGAAGATATGACCGCGAGCGGCGGCGCCTTGGCGGATCACCTGCTCGGCTCGTTCTTGTACGACCGGCCAGCCCGACTGGACGGCCGCGGGGTCGAGGTTGCCCTGGACGCTGTGATCGGGTCCGATGCGGGTGACCCCGTCGGCAAGCTGCACCCGGAAGTCCACCCCCACGACGTCGCACTCGGGCAGGGCCATGGCGCCGAGCAGTTCCCCGGTGACCACCCCGAAGTGGATCCGAGGCACCGGAAGGTCGGCGATGTGGGTGAGCACCCGCTGGGTGAACGGCCGCACGGACTTCTCGTAGTCCGGCCGGGACAGGGTGCCGGCCCAGGAGTCGAACACCTGGATCGCGCTCGCCCCGGCCAGCACCTGACGGCGCAGATAGGAACCGGCCAGGTCCGCGATCCGGGTCATGAGCTCGGCCCACAACTCCGGCTCACTCCACATGAAGGCCTTGGTCCGCGTGTGTTCCCGACTGGGTCCGCCTTCGACGAGATACGAGGCGAGCGTGAAGGGTGCCCCGCAGAAACCGATGAGCGGAATGGGCCCCAGGTCGACCGCCAGCCGGGTCACCGCCGCCTCGATCGACGATGTGTCGCCCAACTCGCCGATGGCGGCGACTCCGCCCCGATCCCGCACCGGGCTTCCCATGACGGGCCCGACTCCAGGTTCGATCGTGACGTCGACGCCGGCCGCCCGCAGCGGGACAACGATGTCGCTGAACAGGATCGCCGCGTCCACCCCATGACGGCGGACGGGCTGAAGGGTGATCTCGGTGACCAGATCCGTGTCGAAACACGCGTCCAGCATGGGACCGCCCGCGCGCAGCGCCCGGTACTCGGGGAGCGAGCGACCGGCCTGCCGCATGAACCACACCGGGACCCCGTCGGTCGGTTCCCCACGGGCGGCTCGCAGAAGGAGGGCGTCGGTGGTCACCCCTCGGGTGAGCGGGTGATCGGCGGGAAGACCGGAGGTGGGTGCGATGGAAGACACGATGAGGGCATTTTGCCACGCAGCACCACGAGGCGGCTCGAAGGCTCATTTCCGCACGGGCATCCAGGCTAGGGTTCACAGGTGCGCAGCGCCGACCAGGGAACCGATCCTCCCTCGGGGTTCCGCTCGGCGTTGGAACACCTCCGCGCGTTGCGCCCTCGCCCGGAGATCGAGTTGCTCGAGGCGCCGGCGCCGCAACGGCTGGCCCCGTATGCCATCGCGCTGACCGCAGATGTCGTGATGGGCGACGACGAGCTGGGGACGGGCCGTCTGGTCCTGCTCCACGATCCCGCCGGACAGGACGCCTGGGAGGGCCAGTGGCGGGTGGTCGTTTTCGCCAAAGCCACCTTGGAGCCGGAGATGGCGTCGGATCCGGTCATCAGCGACGTCGGCTGGTCGTGGTTGGAGGAGGCCCTGCAGCAGGCCGACGCCTCCTACACGGCGTTCGGGGGGACGGTGACGCGGACCCATTCCCAGCCCTACGGGGCGATGGCTGGTCGGGACTCGGCGGGCGACCTCGAGGTGCGGGCGTCGTGGACCCCCACCGACTCGGTGATCGAACCTCATGCGGTGGCGTGGTTGGATCTGCTGGCCACGATGTCCGGGCTGGAGCCACTTCCCCCTGGCGTGTCGTCGCTGCGCCGGTGAGCGGCTCCGGCGTCACTGACTGTCCCGGCACCTCCGACGGCGGGTGACGGCAACCGGCTCATAACGGACAGGTTCAAGGAAAACAGGAAACCCGCCGATTACTGGGGCAGTGTGGATCTCCCAGGAGGCGGACGTGACCCCGACGACTTCGACAGCGACGGCGCGCAGGCCGCTGCCGCGCCTGTCGGCGTTGCTGGTCACCGCCGATTCCGACCACCGGCGCCGCTGGACGGCACCGCTGCGCGGCGTGGGCATTGGTCGCGTGTTGGAAGCTCCCGGTCCCGCCGAGGCGATCAGCCGGGGCCGTCTGGCCACGGATCACGGCGTGTGCATCGTGGAGGCCGCCCCCCAGGACGGCGCGATCCTGCAAGCGATCCGAGAACTGCGGCGGCAGGGATGGCACCGGCTGGTGCTGGTCAGTCCCCGCAGTGACGACAACACCGTGCGGCTGTCGCTCGCCGCCAAGATCCGCAACTTCGTCGTGGCCCAGGACGAGCATCAGGCCGCCGAGCACCGAGGCCAGGAACCGCGCGGCACCGGGCGACCGGATCTGTCCGACCGCGAGATCCAGGTGGTGCAGTTCGTGGCCAACGGACACACCAATCGTGCGATCGGCGACCAGCTGAACCTGTCGGCCCTCACCGTGAAGAGCCATCTGTCCCGCATCGGGCGCAAACTCGGCACGGGCGACCGCGCGCAGATGGTGGCCATCTGTATGCGGGCCGGTCTGGTTCACTGACGCCAGCGTCCTCCGGTGCCCTGACGCTGGCGCGTTACCCTGCCCGTGACGTGAACACGACCCCTGATTCCGATTCCGACTCCTCCGTCGCTGCGGCGACCGTCGAGACGGA
>CAZVYU010000004.1:15166-33097 GCA_964631645.1 uncultured Actinomycetes bacterium | reverse complement strand
ACCGCCGCCGGTGCCAGAACCGCCGCCGGTGCCGGTGCTGCACCTCCCGGCCGACGGCGTGCCCGACGTCACCGCCGACGCCGCCGGCCTCAGCGCCGCCGCCGAGCGGCTGCGCGCCGGTTCCGGACCGGTCGCGGTCGATGCGGAACGGGCCTCAGGCCACCGGTACGGTCAACGCGCGTTCTTGTTCCAGGTACGGCGCGAAGGGGCGGGCACCTGGTTGATCGATCCTGCCGCCCTGGGTGACCTCACCCCGCTCGCGGACGCCATCGCCGACACCGAGTGGATCCTGCACGCCGCGACGCAGGACCTGCCCTGCCTGGCCGAACGCGGTCTTCGCCCGCGACAGTTGTTCGACACCGAGTTGGCGGGCCGACTGCTGGGGCTGCCCCGGGTGGGCCTGGCTCCGCTCACCGAGGACCTGCTCAACGTGGGACTCGCCAAAGGTCACGGGGCGGCCGACTGGTCCCGGCGGCCGTTGCCCCCGGAATGGCTCGCCTATGCCGCCTTGGACGTGGAACTGCTCCATGCGCTGCGGGCGGAGTTGGCGCAGCGACTCGAGGCCGCCGGCCGCACCGAATGGGCCCGACAGGAGTTCGACTTCCTGACCCGATGGCGGCCCCGACCGCGCGTCGACCCCTGGCGGCGCACCCGAGGGGCCGGGTCGGTCCGCGATCCCCGCGGCCTGGCGATCGTCAGAGCGTTGTGGGAGACGCGGGAACAAGCAGCGGAGCGCAGCGACCGACCCCCCGGGCGCATGTTGTCCGACGAAGCGATCGTCGCCGCAGCGAAGGCCCGACCCAGCACCTCGGAGGCCCTCCGAGCCCTGCCGGCGTTCGCGCGGTTCCGGCGTCGTGGCGGGGTCTGGTGGGCCGCGGTCCAGGCGGCCAACGCCTTGCCCGAGTCGGAACTGCCGCCCCGTTACCTCGACGATGGCCCGCCCCCCGCCCGCTACTGGGAGCGACGGGATCCGGTGGCTGCGGCCCGCCTGGCGCGGGTGCGGCAGGCGATCGGCGATCGGGCCGACGCGCTCGGTATCCCCGCCGAAGTGCTGATCGCACCGGACCTGGTCCGGGTGCTGGTCTGGGAGACGGACGGACCGATCGACTCCGACCAGGTCCGGCAGCGACTACAGCCCGCGCGTCCCTGGCAGTTGGATGAGGTGGCCGAACTCATCGCCGGGGCTCTCTCTTCGGCGTGACGCACGACACACGACCGGCCGTGTCCCACCAGGTTACCCGCCAGTAATATCCAAGGAAGAAGCCCGCACCGGGCCGTCCGCGCACCCGTCGAGGTGCCTCACCTGGGAGTCGCAGTGAGTCAAAGCGTCCGCACCGTGGTGTTCGCCGACGGGGTCCGCACCCCGTTCGGCAAGGCAGGCAAGAACGGCATCTTTGCCGAGACCCGCGCCGACGACCTCGTCGTCAACGTCTTCCGGGAGTTGGCGCGTCGCAACCCGAGCCTTCCCCTGGACCGCATCGACGATGTCGCGGTGGCCGCGACCACCCAGGTGGGTGACCAGGGCCTGACCATCGGCCGCTCCGCGGGCATCCTCGCCGGATTCCCCCGGTCCGTTCCCGGCTACAGCGTGGACCGCATGTGCGCCGGGGCCATGACATCGGTCACCACCCTCTCTGCGCCGATCATGGCGGGGATGTACGACGTCGCCGTCGCCGGCGGGGTCGAGCACATGGGACGGCATCCGATGGGTGAGGGCGTCGACCCCAACCCGCGGTTCCTGTCCGAGAAGCTCGTCGACCCCGAAGCTCTCCTCATGGGCAAGACGGCCGAGAACCTGCACGACCGCTTCCCGCACCTGACCAAGGAACGGGTGGATGCGTACGCCGTGGCGTCGCAGGAGAAGACAGCCAAGGCTTACGCCAACGGGAAGATCCAACCGAACCTCGTCCCGGTCGCGACCCGCTCGGCGGAGAAGGGCTTCGGCCTGGCCACGGTCGATGAACCGCCGCGCCCGGGAACCAGCATGGAGAGCCTGGCCGCACTCAAGACGCCGTTCCGGGCCCACGGTCGGGTCACCGCAGGCAACGCCGCCGGTCTCAACGACGGCGCCACCGCCGCCCTGCTCGCTGCCGAGGACGTCGCCCAGGAGTTGGGGCTGACGACCAAGATGAGACTGGTCTCGTTCGCGTTCGCCGGGGTCGATCCCGAGGTCATGGGCATCGGTCCCGTGCCGTCCACGGAGAAGGCGTTGGTCAAGGCCGGTCTGTCCATCGACGACATCGGACTGTTCGAGGTCAACGAGGCCTTCGCCGTCCAGGTCCTGGCGTTCCTTGATCACTTCGGCATCGCCGACGACGATCCGCGGGTCAACCCCTACGGCGGCGCCATCGCTGTCGGCCACCCCTTGGCCTCCAGCGGTATCCGGCTGATGACCTACCTGGCCGACGAATTCGCCGAGCACCCCGAGACCCGCTACGGCTTGACGACCATGTGCATCGGCCTGGGGATGGGCGGCACGGTCATCTGGGAGAACCCGAACTTCGACGGAAAGAAGGCCTGACCATGACCGAGACCACCGCGGACGCCGGCGCGACCCAGTTGGCCGAACTGGGCTTCGACGAAGCACTTCTGGCCGATGAGGTCGTCACCCATGCCAAGTTCCAAGCAGTGCGATCACCGGTCGGGGACTTCTCGTTCGGTCTGATCACCTTGGACAACGGGTTCGACCACACCAAGCCGAACACCTTCGGCCCCAAGGGTCTGTTGGAACTGGACGCCGCACTGGACCAGGCTGCCGCCGCCGACATCAAGGCGCTGGCGATCACGGGCAAGCCGTTCATCTTCGCCGTGGGGGCCGACCTCACCGGTGTCCCCAAGATCACCGCGCGCGAGCAGGCGCTCGCCATCGGCCGGTTGGGCCACCGGGTCATGAGCCGGCTGACGGACTTCGGGATCCCCACGTTCGCGCTCATCAACGGCGCCGCCATGGGCGGCGGCCTGGAACTGGGACTGCACTGCAACTACCGCACCATCAGTTCCGGCGCGGCGGCCATCGCGCTGCCGGAGTGTTTCCTGGGCCTCGTGCCCGGCTGGGGTGGCGCCTTCCTGTTGCCCAACCTGATCGGACCGGAGAAGGCGCTGCAGGTCATCGTCACCAATCCGCTGGCCCAGAACCGCATGCTGAAGCCCCAGCAGGTACTCGACCTGGGGATCGCCGACGCCATGTTCGAGCCCGCGGACTTCATCGAGCAATCGTTGGCCTGGGCCGCCGGCGTCGTCACCGGTGACATCACCGTGTCGCGGGCCCAGGTCGCACACGACGAATCATGGGACGCCGCCGTCGAAGCCGTGCGCAGCGGGATCGACGCGCAGTTGCATGGTGCCGCCCCCGCCCCGCTGCGGGCACTCGATCTGGTGGCCGCCGCCAGGACGACGGATGCTGCGACGGGTTTCGCCGCGGAGGACGAAGCCCTCGCCGACCTGATCATGAGCGACCAACTGCGCGCCGGTCTGTACTCCTTCGACCTGGTGCAGAAGCGGGCGAAACGCCCCGTCGGTGCACCCGACAAATCGTTGGCGCGGCCGATCACCAAAGTGGGGGTCGTCGGGGCGGGCCTGATGGCCAGCCAGATGGCGCTGCTGTTCCTTCAACGGCTGCAGGTGCCGGTCGTCATGACCGACCTGGATCAGGAGCGGGTGGACAAGGGCGTGGGGTACGTCCACGGCGAGATCGACAAACTGCAGGCCAAGGGACGGATCAACGCGGACAAGGCGAACCGGTTCAAGGCCCTCATCACCGGATCCACCGACAAGTCCGCTTTCGCTGACGCAGACTTCGTCATCGAAGCCGTGTTCGAGGACCTGAAGGTGAAGCAGCAGGTCTTCGCCGAATGTGAGGCCGTGGTGTCGGACACCTGCGTGCTGGCCACCAACACCTCCTCGTTGTCGGTGACCGACATGGCCGCCGATCTCGCCCATCCCGAGCGTGTGGTGGGTTTCCACTTCTTCAACCCGGTCGCGGTCATGCCTCTGCTCGAGATCGTGCGGGCCGAGAAGACGGACGACGCGACCCTCGCCACCGCCTTCGCGACCGGCAAGGCTCTGCGGAAGTCGTGCGTCCTGGTGAAGGATGCACCGGCGTTCGTGGTCAACCGCCTCCTGACCCGGTTCCTGGGCGAGGTCACCCGCAGCGTCGATGAAGGAACGCCGTTCGAGGTCGCCGACAGCGCACTGGACCCACTGGGCCTGCCGATGTCGCCGTTCGTGCTGCTGCAACTGGTCGGACCGGCGGTGGCTTTTCACGTGTCCGAGACCATGCATGACGCCTACCCGGACCGGTTCTATGTCTCCGACAATCTGCGGCGGGGCGTCGAGGCCGGGATCAGTGGCCTGTGGGCCTACGACGCCCAGGGCAACCGGTCCATCGACCCCAAGGTGGCCGAGGTGTTCGTCCAAGGTGACGCGCCGCTGACCGCCGAACAGGTCTCCGACCGCGCCCTGAAAGCCTTGGCCGAGGAGATCCAGATCATGCTCGACGAAGGGGTCGTGGCCGAGGTCCAGGACATCGACATGTGCATGATCCTGGGCGCCGGCTGGGGCTTCCACCTCGGTGGGGTCAGCCCGTACCTGGATCGGTCCGGGGTGTCGGAGAAGGTGAACGGTCGCCGCTTCCTCGCTCCGGGGATCGCCTCGGTTCCGGCGTAGTGGCCAGGGTCGTCGGCCGCCCGAACAGGTAGCCCTGACCGCGTTCGCAACCCATCCGACGCAGGATCTCGGCCTGTTCCCGGGTCTCGATCCCCTCGGCCACACACACCAGGTCCAGCCGTTGCGCCAAGGCGATGACGGTCGCCACGATGTTCGCCGACTCCGGATCGTCCTCGATCCCCATGACGAAGGACCGATCGATCTTGATCACGTCGGCGTTGAGACGACGGAGCTGCGACAGGCTGGAGTAGCCGGTACCGAAGTCGTCGATCGCGAACCGGACGCCGGCCTGCCGGAGACTGCCGATGTTGTCCAAGACCGCCGGGTGGGCGTCCAGCAGAGCCGCCTCGGTGACCTCCACCGTGAGTGCAACGGGTTCCACCCCGCGAGCGTGCAGTTGGGTGAGCACGGCGATCGCAAAGTCGGGGTCCCGCAGATCGTCGGACTCCGCGTTCACCGACATGCCGGTCGCGGCGACCGGCAGCCGTCCGCCGGCGTGATCGCGGAGTGCCTGGCGCAGCACCAGGCGATCCACCTGGGTGAGGAGGTCTGCCGACCGCGCCACCTCCAAGAAGTGGTCGGGGGTCAGCAGTTCGCCGTCCCGGGTGGGCAGTCGCACCAGCGCCTCGTATCCCACCACCGCGCCGTCGGCCAGTTCGACGATGGGTTGATAGGCCACGGCGAAAGCGTCGTGAAGGACGGCATGCGCAAGTTCGTTGCGGACGTTCAGGACCGCCTGCGCCTGGGCACGCATGGACTCCGCATAGAACTCCACCCGGCCCCGACCACCGTGTTTGGCCCGGTAGAGCGCAAGTTCCGCCTGCCGGACCAGTTCACCGGAACTGATATCCGTCTCGTGCGCCACCGCGACCCCGAACGACGTGGTCAGTGTGACCGTGTCGCGACCGACCAGGACGGGGGCGGACAGGGCCCCCTGGAGGCGGCCCACGAGCACTGCCACCGTCTCCTGCGCCGACCATCCGACCACCACGGCGAACTCATCGGCTCCCAACCGGGCCACACTGTCACCGCCCGCGCAGACGTTCTGGAGCCGGGCCGCGAACTCCTTGAGGATGGTGTCGCCGGCGCCATGGCCATGGGCATCGTTGACCGACTTGAAGTCGTCGACGTCCAGGACGATGAGCGCCACCCCCGTGCCGTCGTTATGCACCCGATGCAGCGCGGCGTCGAGCCGGTCGCCCAAGGCCGTGCGGTTCAGCAGCCCAGTGCCGGAGTCGAAGACGGAATGCCACGCCACGGCCTCCTCGGCGGCCCGCCGGGCCGTGATGTCCTCGAGGTGCAGGAGATATTCGTCTGCCCCCTCGAGCGCTGTGGCCGTGAGCAATACGCGCCGATCCGAATCAGCGCCACTGTGGACGCGCACCTCGGCCTGCGGGTTCCAACGGCTGTCGGCAGTGGTGCGGGACAACATGTCATCGACCGCCTGCCGGTCGTCGGCTGCGATGAGGGCGCTGAACGGCAGTGTCACCACCTCGTCGATCGAACGCCCGAGCAGTCGGGCGGCGGCCTCGTTCACCGCCCCCACCTGCAGGTCGGTACCGGCGGTCCGCAGGGTGGGGACGGGCGACCGGGCGAACATCGCCCCCAGCAATGCGGCTTGCTCCTGTTGGGCCCGTTCCTGGGCCTGGACCAGGGCGAGAGCATGGCCCTGCCGCTCCCACAGGATGACGGTGGTCAACGACACCGTCATGAGCAGCGCTCCCACGGCTTGCCGTTGCACGAGATCACCGATGGTCGGGGGCGGCCCCGACACCAGCACCAACACGGTGAGGGCGCCCAGGCCCGACAACGCCAACGCGCTGGCGAACAGCCCATAGCGCCAACCCAGGAACAGCAGGACCGGCATCACGAGCCAGGCACTCACGCCGATGTCAGCGCGTTGGAACAACGATTGGCCATAGAGCCACACGAGGGCGCTCACTGCCATGGCGAACAGCGCAAGAGCCGCGAGTTCCGGCAGGTGCTGCCGCGGCGACCCGCCGCGCCAAGCCAGTACCGGTGGGAGGATGATGAGGCACCCGGTCGTCGTGGCGATCCACGTGGGGACGAATGAACCGGCCCCGACGACCGCCAGTTCCCCTGACAACTGCTGCGCAGTCGCCAAGGTGAGCCCGGCTCCGACCGCCAGAACCACGAGTGTCGCCGGGTCCCAGGGGCGGGTGAGCCACAGGCGCCAGCGGCGGATCAGTTCGCCCATCGCCACACCCACGACCAAGGTGGCCGCCGCACACACCAACGCCATGAGCGGCCGATCGAACCGCGACACGCAAGCGGCCACGAGGATGGCCGCCGCCGGGACGGTGAGCCACCAGGTCCGCAGGCCGAAGAGCGCCACGCATGCCGCCACATACCCGGTGGTGAAACTGAGGACCGGGACCGAACGAGAACCGCTGACCAACTCGTCGACCAGCACCACCAGGAGCAGCCCTGCCACGGTCACGACCAGCGCCATCGGGTACTCCCGGGCGGTGCGCCCGCTCATGCCGGCACCTGCACCGGAGTGCCGTAGAGGTACCCCTGGGCCAGGTCACAGCCCTTGGTGCGCAGGAAATCGGCCTGACTGGGTCGCTCGACTCCTTCGGCGATCACCTGGAAGCCGAGTTCGTGGGCGACATCGATGATCGCGGACACGATGCTCTCGTCGGCAGCATCCAGACCGATCCCGCTGAGCATGCTTCCGTCGATCTTGATGAAATCGACGGCCAGGTCGCGCATCACACTCAGTGCGGTCAAACCCGACCCGAAGTCGTCCAGCGCCAGCCGGAATCCGGCAGACCGCAGTCGGCGCAATGAACTCAGCACTGCCGGACCGGCCGATCGCAGGCCTTCCTCGCTGATCTCGAGGATGACGTCACCCGGCGGCAGCCCGGTCTCGAGGACCTGCGACAGCAGGATGTTCGGGAAACCGTTCTGCGCCAGCAGTCGTTGGGAGACGTTGACGCTCACCCAGGGGCCAGACCCATCACTGTTTTTGTCGGCCGACCACTGCAGAGTGCGGGCGATCACGGCCTCATCCAGCCGCGCGATGACGCCGCTGGATTCCGCGACGGCCAGGAACTGCCGCGGCGTCAGCACTTCACCGTCATTACCCAGCAGGCGGGCGAAGACCTCATAGCCGACGACAGTCTGGTCGGTCAGCCGGAAGACGGGTTGGACGGCCAGGCGGATCCGCCCGTCGGCGACCGCGGTTCGGGTCACCTCGACCAAGCGGACCCGGTCCCGCAGACGTTCCTCGAGGTCCGCGGCGAAAAACTCGACCCGGTCGCGGCCCCGCTCCTTGGCGAGGTACATGGCCAGGTCGGCGCGCCGCAGGAGGTCCTCTTCTGCCGTTCCGCCGGTCGACGTCTGGGCGACCCCGACGGACGCACTCATCTGGTGCATCCGACTCTGCGCCTCGATCGGCTCAGCCAGGGCCGCCCGGATCCGCTCGGCGATCACCGCCGATTCCGACATCGACTCCAACGAGTCGCATACCACCACGAACTCGTCGCCGCCCATCCGCGTGACGACGTCGTCGCGGCGCACGGCCAGGCTGATCCGGCGCGCCACCTCCTTCAGCACGGTGTCACCCAGCCGGTGTCCGAAGGTGTCATTCAGGTTCTTGAAGCCGTCGAGATCGATGAAAAGGACTGCGACGGTTCCGGGCTTGCGCCTCAACCGGGCCAGTACCCGCCCCAGGTGACTCATCAGGACTGCCCGGTTCGGCAACCCGGTCAACGGGTCGTGCGAGGCCCGGTACGCCAGCGCCTGCTCGGCGCGACGGAAAGCGGTGATGTCGTCCAACGCGATCACCGCGAGGCCCTGGTCGGCGACCGCGGTGCCGGCGAGGGCGACCCACACGACGCCCCATCCCGGCCGGATCACCCGGATCTGGGGCCGTTGGGACGGATCCAGCAGTTCGGTCAGGTGCCGATCGACGACCGTCGTGTCGTCCGGGTGGACGAACTCCGCCAGACCGCGCCCCACCACCTCCTCGCGCTCCAGGCCGAGGAGTTGCAGGAACGAATCACTGGCGTCGAGGATGGCGCCGGCCCGCTGTGCCCCGTCAGCGGCTGGCGCCGTCGCTGAATCGGCCGGCGCAGGCACCAGATCGACCGCCTCGACCACCAGTGTCGGGGTCGGGGTGAATCGGAACGCCAGATCGCGTCGGCTCGACTCGAACTGTCCGCTCACCTGGGCGCCTCCGGGGGTCTACCCCGAGGCTACAAATGTTGAGTCGTTGTCACCCGCCAGTCGCAACATCCGGACAACCGTCAAGGCAGGCTGACCAGGGCCTTGCCCACCGACTCCCGGACCCCCTCGCCCGTGAGCCCCGCCCGGGCCAGCAGTTCGGCCCGATTGTTGTGTTCGAGGAACTCCGGGTCGAGTCCCAGCGCGAGCACCGGCAGGGGTCGCAGCGCCTCGACCACGGCAGCGCCGACCCCGCCACGGCGGGTGCCGTCCTCGACGACGACGACGAGTCGCACCCCACGCGCCAGATCGGCCAGGGCCGCCGGAACCGGAAGGACCCAACGAGGATCGACGACCGTGCTGTCGATCCCGTCAGCACGCAGCAGTTCGCCCGCGGCCAGCGCCACCGAAGCCATACTCCCGACCGTGACGATCAGGACGTCGGACCCCCAGTCGGCCAACACGTCGACGCCGCCCACGGAGCGCAGGGCGGGAAGGTCGGCGGGCAATGCTCCCTTGGGGAACCGCAGCGCTGTCGGGCCGTCGCCGACATCCAATGCTTCCGCGAGTTCCGCGGCGAGGGTCACGCCATCGCGCGGTGCGGCCACTCTCATCCCCGGGATCCCGGCCATGAGCGGAAGATCCCACATGCCGTTGTGGCTGGCCCCGTCGTCGCCGGTGACTCCGGCACGATCGAGCACCACCGTCACGGGTAGCCGATGGAGCGCGACATCCATCAGCAACTGGTCGTAGGCCCGGTTCAGGAAGGTCGCGTACAGCGCCACCACCGGGTGGGCGCCGCCCATGGCCAGGCCGGCAGCGCTGGTCAGGGCGTGCTGCTCGGCGATTCCGACGTCGTAGCAACGGTCGGGATGGACGGCGGCGAACCGGGCCAGGCCCGTGGGTCCCGGCATCGCCGCGGTGATGGCGACCACCTCGGGGCGGCGCCCGGCCTCGACGATGAGCGCGTCCGAGAAGGCGGCGGTCCACGTGTGGGCGGGATCGGTGACGGGGCGGCCGGTTTCCGGATCGATCACCCCGACGCCGTGGAACCGGTCGGCCTCGTCAGTCTCCGCCGGTCCGTACCCCCGGCCCTTCTGCGTCAGACAATGGACGATGACCGGTCCGGGATACCGCTTGGCCCGCAGCAGGGCGGTCTCGACCGCCGCGACGTCATGACCGTCGATCGGCCCCATGTACTTGATCCCGAGGTCCTCGAACATCCCCTGGGGCGTGACGATGTCCTTCACCCCCTTCTTGACGCCGTGGAGCGTCTCGAACATGGGCCGTCCCACCACCGGCGTGCGGGTCAGGGTGCGCCGTCCCCAGCGCAGGAACCGTTCGTACCCGCGGGTGGTGCGCAGGGTCCCCAGATGGTGGGCGATGCCGCCGATGGTCGGGCCGTAGGAACGTTCGTTGTCGTTCACCACGATGACCATGGGACGTTCGGCGGCGGCGATGTTGTTCAACGCCTCCCAGGCCATCCCACCGGTCAGTGAGCCGTCCCCCACCACCACAGCGATATGACGGCGTTCCGCCTCGCCGGATCGTTCCCAGGCCTTGGCCAGTCCGTCGGCGTAGGACAGCGCCGCCGAGGCGTGGGAGTTCTCGATCCAGTCGTGCGGGCTCTCGGCGCGGGACGGGTAGCCGGACAGTCCGCCGGGCTGGCGCAGACCGGTGAACTGGGTCCGCCGACCGGTCACCATCTTGTGGACGTAGGTCTGGTGCCCGGTGTCCCACAGGATGGCGTCGCGGGGAGAGTCGAACGCCCGATGGAGCGCCAGGGTGAGTTCCACCACCCCCAGATTCGGCCCCAGATGGCCACCGGTGCGCGAGACCGATTGCACCAGGAAATGCCGGATCTCGGCGCTCAGCCGGTCCACTTGGGCGTCGTCGAGCCGTTTCAGGTCGGCCGGGCTGTTCACGCCCTCGATGACACCCACGGGGTCGATTCTACGGGCGCAACGGCGCGACGGCACTCACAGACGCGGGCGCCATCGGGTGCCCGCCAGCGCCTCACGCACCAACTCCACCTGCCGGGCGGACTCCGTCACCACGGCAGCCTGCGCCTCGATGGCGGCCAACAGGTCACCCATCCGGTCCGGGGGCACCGCGTCGGCCAGTTCACTGCGGACCGAGCGGTACGACTGGCGCAGACCGGTGAGCTGGGCGGCCAGGTGATCGGCGACCAGCAACCCCAGCCCCTGTGGGAACTGGCGCAACACGGGGTGGGCGCGCCACTCCCCCGGGCCACGATCCAGCAGCCAGCCGGTGACCGCGGCTCCGAACTGATCGGTGAAAGGCGGCGGCAGGTCCCGCGGCCAACCCGCCGGTGCGACGCTGGTCACCCCAGGAGCGACCGCAGGACGTACTGCAGGATCCCGCCGTTGCGGTAGTAGTCCGCCTCGCCCGGGGTGTCGATCCGCACGATCGCCGCAAAGGTGGTCACGTGGCCGTTCTGCGCTGTCGCGGTGACGGTGACCGTCCGGGGCGTCGGGCCGTCGTTGAGGGCGGTGACCCCGGTGATGTCGAACGTCTCGGTGCCCGTCAGGCCGAGTGACTCGGCGCTGTCCCCGGCCACGTACTGCAGGGGGAGGACACCCATGCCGATGAGGTTGGACCGATGGATCCGTTCATACGATTCGGCGATCACTGCCCGGACTCCGAGCAGCGCCGTGCCCTTGGCGGCCCAGTCACGCGACGAGCCGGAGCCGTACTCCTTGCCGGCCAGGATGACCAACGGCACCCCGGCAGCGCGATAGGCCTCGGCGGCGTCGAAGATCGCCACCTGCGGATGTCCGGGATCGAGCAGGTTGACGGTGTAGCCCCCCTCGACCCCATCCAACAGCTGGTTGCGCAGCCGGATGTTGGCGAACGTGCCGCGGATCATGACCTCGTGGTTGCCCCGCCGTGAACCGTAGGAGTTGAAGTCCCGCAGGGCCACACCGTGGTCGGTGAGGTAGCGGCCCGCCGGACTGTCCCGCTTGATGGCACCCGCCGGACTGATGTGGTCCGTGGTGACGGAATCGCCCAACTTGGCCAGGACCCGCGCGCCCGCGATGTCGGTGACCGGCGCCGGCTCGGCGGCCATCCCGTCGAAGTAGGGAGGTTTGCGGACGTAGGTGCTGTCGGGGTCCCAGGTGAAAGTGTCCCCCGTCGGGGTGGGGAGGCTCTGCCACCGTTCGTCGCCGGCGAAGACGTCGGCGTAGCGACCCGCGAACATCTCGGGGTCGATCGCCTCGCCCACCGTCGCCTGGATCTCGGCGAGCGTGGGCCACAGGTCCGCCAGATACACCGGCTGCCCGTCGGAGTCGACTCCCAGCGGTTCGGTGGTGAGATCCAGATCCATCCGACCGGCCAGCGCGTAGGCGACCACCAACGGGGGTGATGCCAGGTAGTTCATCTTGACGTCCGGATTGATCCGGCCCTCGAAGTTCCGGTTCCCCGACAGCACCGAGACGACGGCGAGATCGCCCTCGTTGACGGCGGCGCTGACCTCGGGGGGCAGCGGCCCGGAGTTGCCGATACAGGTCGTGCAGCCGTAGCCGACCAGGTCGAAACCGATCTTGTTCAGGTAGGGCGTGAGACCGGCCTTCTCGAGGTAGTCGGTGACCACCTGTGAACCGGGGGCGAGTGTCGTCTTGACCCAGGGCTGCCGGTTGAGGCCACGTTCGACCGCCTTCTTGGCGACCAGCCCGGCCCCGACCATGACGAACGGGTTGGATGTGTTGGTGCACGACGTGATTGCGGCGATGACGACCGCGCCATGCCCGATCTCGAGCGGGGCGCCGTCCAGGGTGGCCGTCGCGGTGCGCTCCGGATCATCGGTGTACGTGGGAAGGGCCGTGGCGAACGACGACCGCGCCGCACTGAGGTCGATGCGGTCCTGCGGGCGCTTCGGGCCGGCGATCGACGGCTGGACCGTGCCCAGGTCCAGTTCGAGGAACTCCGAGTAGGTGGCTTCGTGTGCGGGGTCGTGCCACAGTCCCTGGGCCTTGGCATAGGTCTCGACCAGCTCGATCTGTTCACTCGTGCGACCCGTGAGGCGTAGGTAGTTCAACGTCTCGTCGTCGATCGGGAAGACGGCTGCCGTGGACCCGTATTCCGGGCTCATGTTGCCGATGGTCACGCGGTTCGCCAGCGGGACGGCGGCCACCCCGTCGCCGTAGAACTCCACGAACTTCCCGACGACTCCGTGGTCGCGCAACATCTCGGTGATGACCAGGACGAGGTCGGTGGCGGTGGCGCCGTCGGGCAGCTGACCGCTGAGCCGGAATCCGACGACTCGCGGGATCAGCATCGAGACCGGCTGGCCGAGCATCGCGGCTTCGGCCTCGATCCCACCGACGCCCCACCCGAGGACGCCGAGGCCGTTGACCATGGTGGTGTGGGAGTCGGTGCCGACACACGTGTCCGGGTAGGCCACCCCGTCCGCGGACATGATCACCCGGGCGAGTGCCTCGACGTTGACCTGGTGCACGATGCCGGTGCTGGGGGGGACGACCTTGAACTGGGAGAAGGCGCTCTGGCCCCACCGCAGGAACTGGTAGCGCTCCCGGTTGCGTTGGTACTCCAGATCCACGTTGCGTTCAGCGGCGTCGGAGGTCCCGAAGAAGTCGGCGATGACGGAGTGGTCGATGACCAACTCGGCCGGGGCCAAGGGGTTGATCCGTTCCGGATCTCCGCCGAGATCGCGCACCGCCTCGCGCATGGTCGCCAGGTCCACCACGCAGGGCACACCCGTGAAGTCCTGCATGATCACCCGCGCGGGCGTGAACTGGATCTCCTCGGAGGGCTCGGCAGCGGCGTCCCACTCGGCGAGCGTGCGGATCTGGTCGGCGGTGACGTTCGCACCGTCCTCGGTGCGCAGCAGGTTCTCCAGCAACACCTTGTGGGTGAACGGCAGGTGTGCCGCTGTCGGCAGCACATCGAGTCGGTAGATGTCGAAGGTGCGATCGCCGACGGTGAGGGGGGAACGGGCCTGGAAACTGTTGACCGATGTCATCGGCTCCCTTTCATACGGCGGAGATGCCCAGTCTAGGTCGTGACGTGAGCCCCGGAAGGTGCAGGTCGGGTGAGCACAGCCACTGCTTCGACGTGATAGGTCATGGGGAACAAGTCGAAGCCGGTGATACCCGAGATCTTCCAACCAGCGGCCCGGTACCGTCCGACGTCGCGCCCCAGCGCTGCCGGATCGCACGCCACATGGACAACGGTCGTCGCCGTCGATGCGGTGATGCCTTCGATGACCCCTCGACCGGCCCCTGATCGCGGGGGGTCGAGCACCACGGTGGTCGGCCGGCTGCCGGTGCGCCGAAGCCATTGACCGATGTCACTGCGCACGACGTGCACCCCTGGGCGATCGGCGAGGTTGCGCCGGGCAGCCTCTGCCGCGCGGCGGTCCCCCTCGACCGCAGCGACACGCTGTCCGGGTTCGGCCAGGACACCGGCGAACAGTCCGGCCCCGCAGTACAGATCCCACCACGCCGGCACGCCCTTGACATGCTGGGCGACCGCGGCGAGCAGGACCTCGGGCGCCCCCGGATGGACCTGCCAGAAACCGTCGGCAGGGACCTCGAACGTACGGTCGGCCACGCGCCTGGTCACCAGCGGGGCGGGACGGCCCACCACCTGCGCGCCCTCCCCCGGGTCGACGATCAGGAGGTGATCACCGGGAGCACCCGGGGCCTGGCCCATCAGCACGTCGTTGACCGCAGTGGTCGCGATGGGACAAGACTCGACCGGGACAACGTCATGCGACGAGTGGCGGCGCAGTCCCCAGCGACCGTCGCGGTCCGCGACGAACCGGGCCCTGGTGCGCCACCCCATCTCGGCACGCGGGACGGCCTGGACCGTCACGGGCAGTTCCACCCCTCCGAGCCGGGCGAGTTGTTCGGTGATCACCTGGGCCTTCAGTTGTCGTTGCCGGGCTTCGGTGATGTGCTGGAAGTCGCAGCCGCCGCACTCACCGGCCACCGGACAGTCGGGCGTGACCCGGTCCGGCGACGGGTCGATCACAGTGACGGCGTCGGCGAACAGGTATCGATCGCCCTTCCCCCGCCCGGTGATCCGGGCTTCGACGGTCTCGCCCGGGATGCCGTGACGCACGAACACGACCTGGCCGTCATGTCGCGCGACACAGTGGCCGCCATGGGCGATCCGATCCAGCGTCAGCGTGATCATCGGGGGAGATCATCGCTGGGAAGGCGATCCCCGGGCAGCTCCTGCTCGGCGGTGCCGATCCGCACCGCTGCGGCCACGTCTCCTTCAGGCAGGTCGCCCCGGTCAACCGCCGACGACAACTGCCAGGGAACGGTCACCAGCACGACGCTCTTGGAGAACATCAACCGGGCCCGCAACCGCAATGCCGACTGGTTGTGCAGCAGATGTTCGTACCAATGGCCCACCACGTACTGCGGCACGTACACCGCCACCAGGTCCCGGGGTGATTCGCGACGCAGCCCCTTGACATAGCTGACGATGGGCCTGGTGATCTCGCGGTACGGGGAATCCAGTACCCGCAGCGGGACCGGGATCTCGCGTCGTTCCCATTCCGCCATCAAGGCCTGGGTGTCGGCCGGATCCACGTTCACGGTGATCGCTTCCAGGACCGCGGGGCGACTGCCGCGGGCATAGGACAGGGCCCGCAGGGTGGGCTTGTGGATCTTGGACACGAGAACCAGGGCGACGACTCGGGACGGCAGCATCACCTTCTCGTCACTACGATCCAGCGCCAACTCCTCGCTGACCCGTTGGTAGTGGCGATGGATCGCCTGCATGAGCAGGTAGAGCAGCGGGATCAGGATGCAGACGATCCACGCCCCACGGAGGAACTTGGTCGCGATGACGATCACGAGGACGGTCCCGGTCATCCCGGCCCCGATGAAGTTGATCACCCGCGACCGCATCATCTGACGGCGCCGGTCCGCCGCGCCCGGTCCTTTGAGCAGCCGGGTCCAGTGGATCACCATGCCGGTCTGGCTGAGCGTGAAAGCGATGAAGACGCCCACGATGTAGAGCTGGATGAGGGCGCTGACATTCGCCCGGAAGGCGAACACGAGGATCGCCGCCATCGTCGCCAGCGCCAGGATCCCGTTGCTGTAGGCCAGTCGGTCACCGCGGGTGTGCAACTGACGAGGGAGGTAGCCGTCGCGTCCCAGCACGGAGCCCAGCACCGGGAATCCGTTGAACGCGGTGTTCGCGGCCAGTACCAGGATCAGCGCCGTCGAGATGGAGATGATGACCACGGCCCAGTCCCAGTTGCCGAAGACGGCCTGGGCGATCTGGACGATCACGGTCTTCTGCTGCTGGCCGGCGGGCAACCCGATGAGATCGGCGTTGTTGTCGGTGACCTTCACACCGGTCTTGATCGCCAACAGAGTGATCGCGGCGAACATCGTCGTGGAGATCAGACCGAGCGCGAGCAGCGTGGTCGCGGCGTTGCGGCTCTTGGGGACCCGGAAGGCCGGTACCCCGTTGGCGATCGCCTCGATGCCCGTGAGCGCGGTGGTGCCGGACGAAAAGGCCCGCGCGATGAGGAAGGCAAGGGCCAAGCCGGCATATTCGTGCTCGGCCCGGATCTCCCAGCCGGCACTCTCCGCCATCAGTTGTTCGCCGCTGGCGATCTTGACCACGGCTGTGATGACCATGACCCCGATCGTGAGCATGAACAGGTACGTGGGGATGGCGAAGAGCGCGCCCGCCTCGCGCACCCCGCGCAGATTCAGGAAAGTGATCCCGACGATCGCTAGCAGGGCGATGGCGACGGTGTGATCCGCGACGAAGTCGGAGATCGATGCCAGGCTCGCCACCCCCGCTGAGATGCTGACGGCCACCGTGAGGACGTAATCGACCAGCAGCGACGATGCGACCAACACCCCGGCTCGTGGTCCGATGTTGGTCGAGACCACCTCGTAGTCGCCGCCCCCCGACGGGTAGGCATGGACGTTCTGACGGTAGGACGCGACGACGACGAAGTAGACGACGATGACCGCCGCCGCGATCCAGGGCCCGAAGGTGTACAGCGACGCCCCGCCCAAGGCCAGGACGACCAGGATCTCCTGGGTGGCGTACGCGTTGGACGACAAGGCGTCCGAAGCAAAGACCGGAAGGGCGATCCGTTTGGGGAGCAGGGTCTCGTCCAGCTTGTCGCTGCGGAGCGCCCGACCCACCAAGATGCGCTTCGCGTATTCCGACAGGGGCACGATTCCCCATCGTAGGACCATCGGACGGCGCTCGGGGCCAGACCCTGATGCTCCGTCGCACTCACCGGGGCGGTTCCGTGTAGCGTTGGACGAACCGTCCGAGAGGGGACGTCAGGCGTGCATATCGTGATCATGGGCTGTGGCCGTGTCGGCTCCGCCTTGGCGCTGAAGCTCGAGGGCGAGGGCCACTCGGTGGCCGTGCTGGACCGCGACCCCAGTTCCTTCCGCCGACTCGGTCCCACCTTCCGGGGCCAGACCGTGACGGGGGTCGGGTTCGACCGGGATCGGCTGCGAGAGGCCGGCATCGAACGGGCCCACGCCTTTGCCGCGGTCTCCAGTGGTGACAACTCCAACATCCTGGCGGCGCGCGTCGCCCGCGAGACCTTCGGCGTCGAGAATGTCGTCGCCCGGATCTACGACCCCAAGCGAGCCGAGATCTACGAACGCCTGGGTATCCCGACCGTCGCGACCGTGGCCTGGTCCACGGGCCAGATGCTGCGCCGACTCCTGCCCGAGGGGGCGTCGGAGGAATGGCGTGATCCCAGCGGGACGGTGATCCTCGCCCAGGCGTCGGTCCACCCGGCCTGGATCGGGCATCGGATCCGGTGGATCGGTGAGATGACCGGGTCACGGATCGCCTTCCTCACCCGCTACGGGGCGGGAGTGCTGCCGGAACCCGACACAGTCCTGCAGGAGGGGGACCTGCTGCACATCATCATGAAGGTGGACGAGCGGGCCCAGGTCGAAGCGGCCCTCGCCGAGGCGCCCAAGGAGAACAAGTGAGAGTCGCGATCGCCGGTGCCGGCAAAGTCGGGCGCAGTATCGCGCGGGAGCTCATCGCCAACGGCCACGACATCCTGTTGATCGACCG
>CAZVYU010000004.1:12888-15066 GCA_964631645.1 uncultured Actinomycetes bacterium | reverse complement strand
TGGTCGAGGAAGCAGTGACCGTGGGCGACCTGGTCCGGCTGTTCACGTTCCGGCAGGGCGAGGCGAACCTGGTCGAACTGACGCTGCCGGCAGACTCGACCATCGTCGGTTCCCGCGTGGGCGATGTGGCCTGGCCGCCCGACACGGCCCTGGTGGCGATCGTGCGGGGAACCCATGTCATCGCGCCGTCTGCCGACGATCCCCTGGAGTCCGGCGACGAGTTGCTGTTCGTCTGTTCCCCCACCCAGGAGGAAGCACTGCAGGAACTGCTCGCTCCTGGCCACGTGCATCGGCGCGCCGACGACGAGGACTGAGTCCGGGTACCCGTCGGCGCTACTCCTCCGCGGCCGGTGCCGGGTCCTCGGTCGCTGCGGTCCGATCCTTGTGCGTCAGCACCGGGGCCATGATCCGGTAGGACAGGTAGGCCACCAGCAAGAACAGCGGCCATCCCATGACCAACTTGGTCACACCCAGCGCCCCCACCAGCCCGGCCAGGTACAGCGGCACCTGGACCAGGACCCGCACGAAGAACATCCCCGCCCACAACCACGTCGCTGCGGTGGCGGCGCTGCGGGCCCGATGATCGTCCCGCCACGAGGTGAGATCACCGGTGACCGCGCCGGCGGCGTACCCCACGAGCGGACGCCGGATCAGCGCCGATCCGGCGAAGCCCAGGGCATAGACGATGTTGATGAGGATGCCCGGAAGGAAGAAGTCCTCGGCCCGACCGGTGCGGGCGGCCAGGAAGGCGGCGATGCCCACGCCGATGAGACCAGCGAGCACCTGCTGCAGCGGTTCGCCGCGTACCTTGCGCACCACCGCCACGACCAGCCCGGCTCCCAGCGCCGCCCACACCGACGGCATCAAGGCTGAACCGGAGACCAGGTACACGACCAGGAATACCGCCGTCGGCAGGCCGGAGTCGATCAGTCCCCGACTCCCGCCGATCCCGTCGGCCAAGGCGCGCGACATCTCGCCGGAGGTGACGGGGCTGTCGTCGTGCTGACGTTCGGGGGCCTTCTCGTCGGTCATGTGGTGCCGCGCGGACGCAGTTCGTAGCGCGGATTGAAGATGGTGGTCACTGTCCCGTCGCCCATGCAGGTCATCCGGCCGGTGATGGTCAGGGAACGCCCGGCCTCGACGCCGGCGATCTGCCGACGACCCAGCCAGATCAAGGTCATGTGACCGGTGCCGTCATACAGGTCTGCTTCCACGGTGGGCACCCCAGCCCGGGGTTTGACCATGACGCTGTTGAGCACACCACACGCCGTGATCACCTCTCCCCGGCGACAGGCATTGATGGGAGTGGCTCCCGCCTCGACCGCGACCTGCTGCAGGTCGCTCTCTTCCGCGGCGCTGCGCGACAGCCCATTGATGAAGCGGGATCGGCGGGCCGTGTCGAGAAGTCCCATGAGTCCCAGGCTAAACCCGGATCAGCCAGGGCGGCCACCGCTCGGACCAGACCGCTCAGGCCCGATCGATCAGCCGAGGACACCGAGATCGGTCAGGGCTCCGGCCACGGTGTCACCAAAACACGCCAGGTCGACCGACGGCTGGTTGCGGCCGATCACCACCAGCTGCGACCGAGGGATCAGTTCCGCCCACTGTCGGGCCACCGACTCGGGATGCAGTGGATCATCCGCCAGCGCCACGACGACACACGGCACCGGCATCCGTCGCAAAGCCCCACGGTCCGGGGCAGCCTGCTGGGCCGCCTGCCACAACTCGGACACCAATTCCGCCGGATCGCGCTGGGACCAGGCGTCAGCCAGCTCACCGGTGACCCAGTCCTGGGAATCGAGTTCGGCGAGCACGCCGTCGGGTCCGAGGACCGCCAGCGCGTCGGCGGCGGCCGCGGTCAGGTGCGCGACCCGGTCCGGTGCCCCGGTCCACGCCGGCATCACCAACACGCCGGCCACGATCTGGCGGGGAAGGTCGGCGCGGGCGAGCAGGGTGGCAGCGGCGTGCGCGCCCAGTGACACCCCGCCGAGCACCACCGTGTGATCGACCGCTTCGGCGGCCAGGGCGTTCATGATGCGGTCGATCCGACCAGTGCGGTCGTCCACTGCGCGCAGGCGCAGTCCGGTTCGATCATCAGGGAACGCGCGGACGAGGAACCCGGCGTGTGAACCCGCGCCGTGCGCCATGACGAGGCTGGCGCTCATCGGCCGGCGCCAC
>CAZVYU010000004.1:9339-12788 GCA_964631645.1 uncultured Actinomycetes bacterium | reverse complement strand
GCGCCTTCGCCATGGACCAGGGTGATGGCAGCGGGCTCGTTGGACTCCGGGTCGATCTCGACCCGGACCTCCATACCCGGGATCAGGGGCACCTGGATGGCTCCGAAGTCGATCCGTTCGGCCGCCATCGCGTCCGGCTCGTCGACCTCCGAGATGTCCCACGGTCCCGCGGCGCGGTCGTATTCGACCGGGGAGTCGTTGTCGTCGGCTTCCGTGTCCTCGTCGACGGCCTCGACATCGACCTCGAGGTCCTCGACGTCCTCACCTTGTCCCTTGCGGCGCTTGAACACTAGTGCTGTCCTTCCCTAGGTCCCGTCCCCGTGGAGCCGAAGCCACCGTCGCCCCGGTCGCTCCCGGGCAATTGCTGCACCTCATGCAACCGCACCCGGGGCACCGGTTGCACCAGCAACTGCGCGATCCGGTCCCCTCGTCGGAAACTGACCGGGTCCGCCGGGTCCAGGTTGACGACACACACCTTGATCTCGCCGCGGTATCCGGCATCGATGGTCCCCGGGGAGTTGACCAGGCTCACCCCGTGCCGGACCGCAAGACCACTGCGGGGCACCACAAAAGCGGCGTATCCGTTCGGCAACGCCAGCGCGACACCTGTGGGCAGCAGGTCCCGCTCCCCCGGGGCGATGGTGGCGTCGCGGGTCGTCACCAGATCCAGACCCGCGTCGCCCGGATGTGCGCCCGCGGGAAGCGGCACCTCCGGATCCAACCGCTGGATCAGCACGTCCACCTCACTCATGGATTCAACTCCAACCCGGAACCCAGCTCGCGGGCAAGATCGTCGACGTCGCGCCGCCGGCCGTGTTCCGCGAAGTGTTCCAACGGCACCTGGACGAACAGGCCCGAGGCCTCCGCGACCAGGGTGCCGTCGTCGAAGTGCCCCACGCCCGAGGTCATCACCTTGCGACCGTCGACGGCATCCACCTGGGCGTCGATGATCACCGTGCGTCCCACCGGGACCGGTTTGCGGAAGTCGACTTCCAGGTGTCCCGTCACCGCAGGGGCGAGCAACAGCCAGTTGCAGGCGCCCAGCACTTCGTCGAAGGCTGCGGCCAGTACTCCCCCATGGACCAGACCCGGTGCCCCTTGATGCTCCTCGGCCACGGTGAAACGGCCGGACATGGTGAGTCCGGGTCCGGCGAGCATGGTCAGATGCAGCCCACTGGGA
Organism: uncultured Actinomycetes bacterium; assembly: GCA_964631645.1. Classification (GTDB taxonomy): domain Bacteria; phylum Actinomycetota; class Actinomycetes; order S36-B12; genus CAIWTL01. The sequence continues at coordinate 11,608 of CAZVYU010000004.1, read as the reverse complement.
TGGTCCCTCCCACAACCGAAGCAGTAGGGGAAGTGACTCGGAAGTTCACTTCCCGGGGCCGGCGCCTGCGGATGACGAACGGGAGTCGTGCTCACGCTGCGAGCGTATCGGGCCGGTGATCGCGCCGGGCACCGTGATCGGGCGTGGCACCATCGGGTCATGACCGATCAGACACCCCGCGACTCCTGGGTCGAGGGCCAGGACGGCTCCCAGGTGGTCTATCGCGAACGTCTGCTGCCGCCGTGGTGGCTGTGGTCGGCGGTGGCCGCGTTCGCCGCGATGGTGGCGGTGGCCTACGGCTACGCCTGGGGCGTGGGTGCGGCCATCGGCAGCGCCTTGGTCGTGGGAGTGGGGCTGGGGGCACTGCTCGTGGCCACCAGCAGCGTGGTGGCTGTCGATGACCGGGTGGTGCGGGCGGGGCGCGCCCGGCTTCCCTTGCGGTGGGTGGGGCGGACCCAGCCCTTGGACCTCGAGGCGTCGGCACTGGCACGGACCAGGGACTTCGACCCGGCCGCGTACACCCTGCTGCGCACGTGGGCATCGGGACGTGCCGTCCGAATCCAGGTCACCGACCCGGATGATCCGCACCCGACCTGGCTCATCAGTACTCGCGACCCCGACGCCCTGGCCGCGGCGATTCGGCGCCAGTCGGCCGCGTTCGCTGGCCTTCCGCTGCCGGAGCAGGCAGGGTAGGACCCGATCCGCTGGAGAAGGAGCCGACCGTGACCCGTGCCGACGCCCTGCGCCTGAGCGCCCCTTTCATCGCGATGGGTGGGGTGTGGCTCGCCCAGCGGGCCCTGACCGGCGGTTACCGAGCGGCGACGGGGCACACCCCGCCGGCCGCTGACGATCTCGAGACCCCCTTACGCAACGTCCTGTTGTACGCGGCCGCGGGTGCCATGGTGGCGGCCATCGTCAACACGACGGTTACCCGTCAGGTCACCAAGGCCAGCGCGAAGGCCGCCGCGGACCGCGACCTGGCGGTCATGGCCTGACCCGTCAGTCCAGCCGACGCAGTTCGGCGTTGTACCAGTGGGCGTTGCCGACATAGGTCGCCACCGCATCGGCATGCGCACCGGGCGCCACCCGGTCCGGCAGGATCCGCGCCGGTACCCCCAGGGCCATGGCTGCCGACGGGACCTCGGTGTCGTTGGTCACCAGGGCCTGGGCGCCAACCAGGGCACCGGACCGGATCACCGCACGATGGAGCACCACCGCCCCGGACCCGACCAGGCAGTCGTCCTCGATCGTGCACCCCTCAAGGTGGACACGGTGTCCGATCACACACCGGTCCCCCACCACGGTGTCCAGCGTCGCGGTGCAATGCACCACCGTGCCGTCCTGGATCGACGTCTGGGCCCCGATGCGGATCGACCCATGATCACCACGCAACACCGCTCCCGGCCACACCGTGGCCTCGGGCCCTACCGAGACCTGTCCGATGATCACCGCGTCCGGATGGACGAACGCCGTCGGGTCGATCTGTGGCTCGTGTTCGCCTATGGCGTAAAGGGGCATGTTCGCACTCCCGGGGACGCTGGATGGATAAGAATGCCACGGCGCCAGCCGTCGCTCAGTGCAGGACTCCCCGGACTTCGGTTCGGCCGGTGTCGCGCAGGTCACTTCCCGCGGATGTGGGGGTGACGCGAGCGGGCAGGTAGGGCAGAATGCCGAGGCCGCACATGAGACCAGTCAGGAGTGAGCACCGAAGCGATGGCCACCGACTACGACGCCCCCCGCAAGACCGATGATGACGTCACCGACGAGAGCCTTGAAGAACTGAAGGCCCGCAGCACATCGCGGGGCAGTTCCAACGTGGACGTCGATGAGACCGAGGCGGCCGAGAATCTGGAACTCCCCGGCGCCGACCTGTCGGACAAGAGCCTGGAGGTCCGGGTCGAGCCGGTGCAGTCCGACGAGTTCACCTGTACCGAGTGTTTCCTTGTGCATCACATCAGCCAGTTGGCCGACCCGAAGGCCCGGATCTGCTCCGACTGCCTGTCCTGATCTGTCCGGCCGGCCGGGATCCGATCAGGATTCAGGGGCCGCCGTCGGCACCCAGTTGGTGCAGGACGGCGGCGAGCCGATCATGAAGCACGGGGTTGGCCGCCACCGTCAGTTCCGGTGAATGGGGGCCGCCGCCCGGTCCCGTGACGCGGGCCCCGGCCTCCTGGGCGATCACTGCCCCAGCGGACCGGTCCCAGTCCTGCAGGCCGCGCTCGTAGTGGGCGTCGAGGGCACCACGCGCCACCCAGCACAGATCGATCGC
>CAZVYU010000004.1:0-9239 GCA_964631645.1 uncultured Actinomycetes bacterium | reverse complement strand
CCGGTCCATCTGGGTGACCAGATCGTGCACCGACGACTTGCTCCCGACGGCTTCCACCCGGTCGGAACCGGCCAGCAGGAAAGCGCCCGCCTCGCGGGCGATCTCCAGCGCCAGCTCGGCGAGGTCCGCGGACTCGGTCACGGCGCCTCGCCGACCGCCGGCAGCTGCTCCCGCGGGTTGGGGCAGCAGTCCATCCGGCAGGACACCCCACTACTGCTCGCGAACAGATCCCACACGAGTCGGGTGAACCGTGGGTCGGACTGGGGCGGATCGAGCCGGTGCATGGCGATCCCGAGGTCGGCCGCCGTGGCGGCTGCGACCGTGTCGAGGTCCCACCGGATCTCCAGATTGTCGGCACAGAACCCGATGGGCGCCACGATCACCCGGGAGATGTCGTCGGCGGCGGCCGCTGCGATCGCCTCGCTGATGTCCGGCTCCAGCCACGGCTGATGCGGTGGTCCCGAGCGGGACTGGAACGCCAAGGTCCAATCCACCGGCGCTTCCCCGCGGACGGCCGCGGCCTCGGCCACTGCCGCTGCCACCGCCTCGTGTTGGGGGAGGTATCCCGAGATGCCGGGGACGACTCCTCGGGCCTGGGCGACGGGCAACGAGTGCGTCACGAAGATGACCCGGTCGCCGGGCGCCGGGCGCGCCGCCACCACCCGGTCGACCCAGATCTCACGGAACAGCGGGTGATCATGGAACCGATCGAGCACCGCCACTTCGATACCGGTCGCCGACGCCCCGGTGGCGAGGTTCTCGCGGTATTGGCGGCACCCGGAGTACGACGAGTAGGCACTGGTGACGAAAGCTGCGACGCGCCGGATCCCGGCGTCGGCCAGGGCGGCGAAGGTATCGGCCGGGAACGGTGGTGAGTTGCGGTTGGCCAGGTACACCCGCTCACCCAGCCAGTGGTCCGGTGCCGCTTCCCGCAGCGCGGCCACCAGGTCGCGGTTGTGCCCGTTCAGCGGGGACACCCCGTCGAAGGCCCGATACTGCTCGGCCACCGCCGCGAGCCGTTCATCGGGGATGTTGCGACCGGACACAACGTGTCTCAGGAACGGCATGACCTCGGCCATGGACTCCGGTCCGCCGAAAGACATCACCACGAGGGCATCGACTTGGTCTGCACGCACCGGTCCACCGTATCCAGACAGCGCCACCCCGCGCAGATCCGCACAACGCCCCGACCGACCCGCGAGGCGACACGGGAGTCGGTGGCCGACCGCGTACCCTGGGTCCGAACACACAAGGGGTCCGATGCAGAACCTGACGTTCGTGGGGCTGTCCGATGACGGCGCTGCGCTCATCCTGTCCAGCGGCGACGGCAGCCGGTTCCGCCTGCCCATCGATGAACGGCTGCGGTCCGCGACCCGGGGCGGCCGGACCCACATGGATGTGTCCGACACCCCCGTCACCGCCCGCGACATCCAGGCCAGACTACGGGCCGGGGCGACCCCCACCGAGGTGGCCGAGTTCTCTGGCTGGAACGTCGACCGGGTCGAGGCCTTCGCGGCTCCGGTGCTGCAGGAGCGGGGCTGGATCGCGGAGAAGGCGCAGGCCTGTCCCGTCGGTCGGGGCGAAGAGGACCCGACGCTCGGTGATGTGGTCGTCCGACGGCTCGTGGAACGCGGCATCGACGAGGACAGCATCCGCTGGGACTCCTGGCGTCGCGACGACGGTCTGTGGACGGTCCTGCTGGCCTATCCCGCAGGCAAAGGAGACCGCGTGGCGACCTGGTCGTTCGACTCGGAGGCCGGTTCGTTGGCCGCTGAGGACGACGAGGCCCGCTGGTTCATCGAGCAGGGACTGCCCGACGACAACCGGCCCCGGCTCATCGGGGTCAGCGACGACGAGCCACCCCGCGAGCGCCCTGCGTATGCCGGAAACCATCCGGCGGGCCGCCTTCAGAACCGTGCGCCGGACCCGGCGCCAGGGCATGACGCGCCGGCCGTGAGCCAGCCGGCTCCCCACCCCGATCCCCGCCAACCGGCGCTGCGCGACGACGACGGCGAGGGTCCCCGCTGGGACGAAGTGTTGTTCGGCTCCCCCCGCGACGAACGCTGACGTCGGCGCTCAACCGCCCAGGTCGATCAGGGGCACGTCCATCTCCGCCGCACTCAGGGCGCCGTGCTGACCGATCAGCGCCGAGACCCCCGCGTCCCGGCTCGGCACCGCCAGACGCACCGTGCCCTCCGCCACCGCGATGACATCACCGATGCGTGATCGGGTCTCGCTGTCCACCGGACCGAACCACCCGAGTTCGATCGCCTCGTCGCGTTCCAGGACGTGGGCCATCCCGCGCAACTCGGTGCGCCACCGGTCCGTCACCGCACCGGCTGCCCCGGGTGTGGTGTACACGTGCCGGAATCGGGGCTCTCCGGCGACCTCGTCGACTCCCTCGTACAGCATCGGATGGTCATCGAGGTCGACGACGTCAGCGCAGTCGATCACCCCGTGATCGGCGGTGACGACCATTCGCACCCCGGCCGGCAAGGAACGGAGAAGTTGTTCCACCCACCGATCTGCCGCGACGAGTTCGGCGCGGTACTGGGGCGAGTCGACGCCGAACATGTGGGCGGCACGGTCCAGGAACTCCCAATAGCCGTAGACCAGGGAGCGGTCCCCCCGGGCCACCGCCTCGGCGATGGCGGCCACCCGTTCCCCCGGCCCGTCGGCGCCCCAGTAGTCGCCCCCACGCAGCGCGGCCCCGGTGAGCCCCCCGGCACGGTAGGCGCGCGGGCTCACGATCGTCACGGCCACGTTCGCCCGGCGGGCCCGTTCCCACCAGGTCGATTCGGGTTGGACCTCGTCGGCCCGGGGGTACTCGCCCCAGGCCAACGGATACAGCAGCCCACCGTCGTAGCGGAAGCCGGCCCCCACCAAACCGTGGGCACCGGGGGCCAACCCGGTTCCGAGTGAGGTCAACGCCACCGGCGTGGTGCTGGGGACCACCGATGTGAGCACGCCCCGCTGCCCCGCCGCCAGAGTGGGGGCCAGGTGCGCGTGATCGGCCAGTTGGTGGTGGCCCAATCCGTCGATGACCACGATCACGGTGCGAGTGCCGCAGCCCAGTCCAAGGACGTCCCAGGCACCGGGTAGGGCCAGTCCGTCACACACCGATCCGACCAGGTCGGTGATACTGCGGGACCCGTACTCAGGTGGGATCACGAACGCGCCGCACCGGTGGACTGGGACAACGCCTCGGCGAACCCGAGTGCGCGCACCACCACGTCCTCACCGTCGGCAGCCGCCGAGAACCGCAGTGACAGGTCGTCGCTGGAGCTGGTGCCGCTGTAGCCATGGTCCGCTTCGCAGGCCGGGTCGCCGCAGGTGGCGGGTTCCAGCTCGATGCGCTGGACCGCGCCCCATCCGATCGTCAGCACGACTTCGGCGGGGCTGCCGCCCGGCCGGTAGTTCTCCGGGGTCGGGACCACCCGGGTCACGACCACGGAATCGACGGCCGACAGCGTCACCGCTTCGGTCACCGACGTGGCGTACGGCGTGGGATACGACTCATCGGCAGGATGTTCGTCGGTGTGCTGCATGATCAGCCGCGACCCGGTCAAGGCCAGGACGGTCGCATGCCGCCGCAACTCGTCGCGATCGAACGTCGCTTCGTGGTGCACCACGAAGTCGGTCAGTTCCTCCGAGCCCAGCGCCGTCGTCAACGAATCATCCACGAGCGCCGGGTAGTAGCCCGACCGTTCGATGTCGCGGCGCAGCAGATCTCGTACCCCAGTGCTCATCGCGCCATTATCCACCCCGTGGGCGCCGGAGGCAGTCACAGATCCGTGAGACGACGGGCCTCGGAGTCGCCGCGAGCGTCCGCGGTGCGCAGCCACGCCGACGCCGACAGTACCGCCACCCCGCGCCGGCCCACGATCACCGGGTTCAGGTCGAGTTGGGCGAGGGCGGGCAGTTCGTCGGACATCCGACCCAACCGCAGTACCAGGTCTTCGAGCGCGGCGATGTCCACCGGTTCACTGCCGCCGTAGCCGAACAGGATGCTGGCTGCAGCTGGTCCGCGGACCAGACGCGCAGCGTCGGAGTCGGTGATCGGCGGGATCTGGTAGGCCCGGTCCTCGAGCAGCTCCGGGATGGCGCCTCCCAATCCGAACGACACCACCGGACCGAACAAGGGGTCTTCCTGGGTGCGCAACATGACATGCACGCCCGGTGGCGCCATGGACTGGATGACCAACTGACTGCGGGCGTCGGAGTCCAGGGATGCGGCCAGCGACAGGTACGCCGAGCGCAGCGCCTGTTCGTTCTCGAGGTTGAGCCGGACCCCGCTGAAGACACCCCGCCGACTCATGCGGGGGTCAGTGGTCTTGAGGGCCACGGGCCAGCCGACCTCGTCGGCAGCGGCAACCGCCTCGTCCTCGCTGGCCGCCGGCTGCACCGGCCACAGGCGGATGCCGTAGCAGGCCAACAGTTCCGCCAGTTGGGTACCGACGAGGGGCACGGTGCGGCGCTCATGGGAATCAGCCAGGACATCCGACACAAGGGCGCGGGCCGACTCACTGTCCACATCGGGCAGTTCCGGGATCTCGCCGGCCGGACGTCGCAACCACTCGGCGTGATCCACGACCCGGCTCAGGCACTGCACCGCTTCCTCGACCGTGCCGAAGAACGGCACCGACCCGTGGCCCACCGACCCGTCCGGACCCTCCGCCGGGATCAGGGAACTGTTGCCGTCCTCGGCATGCAACACCGCGAGTACCGGGACTGTGGCGTCCGATGCACCTTCCAGAAGGGCGCGGCGGACCGGCTGATCGTCGCTTCGGGCCGGCGGCACGTGCACGACGAGGATGGCGTCGGTGGCCCGGTCGGCGGTGATCTGGGCCAGTTCGGCGGACAAGCCCTCCTCCAAGGACTGGCCGTGGATGACCGTCTGCGCTACGACGTCCAGGTCGGCCGTGTTGCACGTGTCCGCAGCCAGTAACACCAGTTCGTGCGAGTCACCGACCACCGTCACCCGGCGGCCGGTGGGCAACGGCTGGCAGGCCAGCAGCGAGCCGACGTCGATCAATTGCCCCAGCGACGTGGTCTCGACCACCCCGGCGTTACTGATCAGTTGGTCCACGCCGCTCGCAGGGATACCCGTACGCCGCGGCCGCGCCCCGAGCGGGAAGGACTGACTGGTCCGGCCCGAACGGACCACGACGACCGGTTTGTGGCGCGTGACCGAGCGCGCCACCCTGATGAACTTGCTCGGATTGGCCATGGACTCCAGGTACAGCAGGATCACCCGGGTCTGGGAGTCCTCGCGCCAGTACTGGAGCAGTTCGTGCCCGGCGACATCGGCCCGGTTCCCGGCCGAGATGAACGTCGAGATCCCCAAGCCACGCAGGGCCAACCGGTCCAACGCGGCCACCGACAGCGGGGCCGACTGGCAGAACAGCGCGATCCGACCGCGGGGCGGCACCAGCACCGGCACGGCAGCGCGCAGTCGCACCCGGGGGTCGGTGTTGATCACTCCCAACGCGTTGGGACCGACCAGTCGCATGCCGTGCTCGCGGATACTGGCCACCAGTTGCCGCTCCTTCTCCGCACCTGCCGGTCCCGCGTCAGAGAAGCCCGCGGAGATGACGACGAGCGCGTGAACGCCTGCCGCCGCGCTGTCGGTGACCACGTCGGGAACCCGATCGACCGGCACGACCACGACGGCCAGATCGACCGGACCGGGGGCCGCGGTCAGGGTGGGATAGGCAGGCAGGCCGGCCACCATGTCCGCTTCCGGATGGATCGGCAGTAGGCGGCCCTCGAAGCCTGCTTCGAGCAGATTGCGCAGGACGATGTTGCCCAAGGACTCCGTACGCCGGGACGCACCAATGACGGCGACGGAGCGCGGCTGCAGGAACCGTTCGACCGACCGGGCCTCCGCCCGCTGTTCGCGCGCCTGCATGACCGCGCGCAGGGTCTCGCTCGGCTCGATCTCGAACGCAAGCTTGATCACACCTTCGTCGAGTTCCTGCGCGACCCGGTAGCCGGCGTGGGAGAAGGTGCCCACCATCCGCCGGTTGCCGGGCAGCACCTCGGCCACGAACCGTCGGATCCCCCGCTCCCGGGCTGCGACGGCCAGGTGCTCCAACAGAACCGATCCCAGCCCGCGGCCCTGATAGTCGTCGCGCACCGTGAAGGCGACCTCGGCATCGGTGGCGGAGAATCGGTCGTAGCGGCCGATCCCGACGATCTCACCGGCGACCGTGGCGACGATCGCCACCCGGTCGTCGTAGTCGACATGCGTGAAACGGCGCACGTCCTTGCTCGTCAGCTCGGGATAGGGCGCGAAGAACCGGTAGTAGATCGTCTCGGGCGACAGACTGGCATGAAAGGCGCGCAGCCGGTCCTCATCGGTCGCCGCGATGGGGCGCAGATGGACCACACTGCCATCGCTGAGTACGGCATCGGCCTCCCAGTGCTGGGGGTACTCGCCGATGTCGGACACACCGACACGCTATCGACCCGCGCCAGGGGTTGCCCAGGCCCGGTCCGCACTCCGCCTACCCTGGAACGTCCGCTCGGTCCCGGCGGCACCCTCAGGAGGAGTCATGGCACGATCACGCTCCACCCCGCCCCCCGGCGGGGAGACGATCCTGGATGTCGACGTCACCGAGGAGATGCAGGGATCCTTCCTCGAGTACGCGTACTCGGTCATCTACTCCCGGGCCCTGCCCGACGCCCGCGACGGACTGAAACCGGTCCAGCGCCGGATCCTGTTCCAGATGGCCCAGATGGGGTTACGGCCCGACCGCGGTCACGTCAAGAGCGCCCGCGTGGTCGGCGAAGTGATGGGTCGCCTGCACCCCCACGGCGACGGGGCCATCTACGACGCACTGGTGCGCATGGCCCAACCGTTCAGCCTGCGTCTTCCCACCGTCGACGGGCACGGCAACTTCGGTTCGTCCGACGACGGACCGGCAGCGATGCGCTACACGGAATGCCGACTGGCGCCCCCCGCGCTGGACATGACCGGGTCGCTGGATGAGAACACCGTCGACTTCGAGCCCAACTACGACGGCCGCGAACTGGAGCCGTCTGTCCTGCCCGCGGCGGTCCCGCACCTGCTCGTGAACGGCGCCTCGGGGATCGCTGTCGGTATGGCCACGAACATGGCGCCCCACAACCTGGGTGAGGTGGTCGCTGCCGCCCGGCATCTGCTGAAACATCCGAACGCGACGCTGGACACGCTCATCCGGCACGTCCCGGGGCCCGATCTGCCCACCGGCGGCCTCATCGTCGGCTTGGACGGGATCCGCCAGGCGTACGAGACGGGTAAAGGCTCCTTCCGCATGCGGGCCACGACGCGCATCGAGCAGGTGACCCCGCGACGACAAGGGATCGTGGTGACGTCACTGCCCTATTCGGTGGGCCCCGAGCGCGTGATCGAGAAGATCAAGGAATTGGTGATCGCCAAGAAGCTGACCGGCATCAGCAACCTGACCGACCTCACCGACGCCGAGCACGGGCTTCGTCTGATCATCGAGGTGAAGGCTGGCTTCAATCCCCAAGCGGTGCTGGCCCAGCTGTACAAGCTGACGCCGTTGGAGGAGCAGTTCTCCATCAACAACGTGGCGCTGGTGGACGGTCGACCGCAGACGCTGGGCCTCAAGCAACTGCTGCGGGTGTATCTGGATCACCGGCTCGAAGTGGTGCGGCGCCGCTCGGAGTTCCGGCGCACCAAGGCCACCGACCGGCTCCACCTGGTGGCAGGTCTGCTGCTCGCCATCGTCGACATCGACGAGGTCATCGCGATCATCCGCGGCAGCGATGACACCGGCATGGCCCGACACCGGCTGATGGCTGCGTTCGAACTCACCGAGACGCAGACCAACTACATCCTCGAGATGCCCCTGCGCCGGCTGACCAAGTTCTCCCGGATCGAGCTGGAAGCCGAGGCTGACGAGCTGCGTCGGACGATCGAGTCGCTCAGCCAGATCCTGGAGGGGGACGGCGAGCTGGAACGGGTGGTGTCCGAGGAACTGGCCGAGGTCGCCAAGCGGCTGGGTGACCCGCGCCGCACCATCCTGCTGGAATCAGACGGGGCCGACGCGGTGGCTGCCGAAGCTCCGCTCGAGGTCGCGGACGCGCCGTGCTGGGTGATGCTGTCCAACACCGGTCTCTTGGCACGCACGTCGGGGGCCGACCTGCCGACGGGCCAAGGTCCGCGGGCCAAACACGACTGCGTCGTGGCATCGGTGCGGGCCAGCACCCGCGGCCAGGTGGGACTTGTGTGTTCGGACGGTCTGCTGCGCAAGGTGTCCGTGATCGACCTCCCGGCCCTCGCAGACACGACTGCGGCCCCGGCACTGTCGGGCGGCACGCCGGTCGGGGCGCTCACCGACATGCCCAAACGGACGACGGTGGTGGGACTGGCAGGGATCGGCGACACCATGGCCCTGGGAACGGCCGGGGGTGTCGTGAAGCGGGTGGTGATCGACGACGTGCCCACCCGCACCGAGTTCGACCTCATCAAGCTCGCCGACAAGGATCGGGTGGTCGGCTGCGCGAAGGCCGACCGCGACACCGACCACTTGGTGCTGATCAGCTCCGAGGGGCAGTTGCTGCGCTTCCCCATCAAGGCGGTGCGCCCGCAGGGCCGTGGTGCCGCCGGCATGGCCGGCATCAAGCTGGTCACGGGCCACGAGGTGGTCTTCTGCGGCGTGGTGGATCCGCGGGCTGACGGCAGTGTGGTGACAGTCGCCGCCGGCTCGGACGCCCTGCCAGGCACGAGCACCGGCACCGGAAAGGTCACCCCGTTGAGCGCCTACCCCGCCAAGGGTCGCGCCACTGGTGGCGTCCGATGCCATCGGTTCCGCAGCGGTGAGGACCGGCTCCAACTCGCCTGGGCTGGTGCGGCGCCCCCGCGCGCGTCCTCAGCGGCCGGAGTCCCGGTCGACCTGCCCGAGCCCGACCCCCGTCGTGATGGCACGGGCCGACCGCTGACGAAAGCCATCGCCGCGGTCTGCGGCCCGCCTCCCCCGGTGGCTGAGTAGCCGCGCAGCACCATCGGCCGCGGCGCGAGTAGCCACGCAGCGCCGCCGGCCGCGGGGTGAGTAGGCGCGCAGCGCCGCCGGCCGCGGGGTGAGTAGGCGCGCAGCGCCGTATCGAAGCCAAGGCCGCCCTCCGACCCGCACAGGTACAGTCCCCCGGCCGCGGGGTGAGTAGGCGCGCAGCACCCCCGGCCGCGGGGTGAGTAGGCGCGCAGCGCCGTATCGAAGCCAAGGCCGACC
>CAZVYU010000003.1:23422-56697 GCA_964631645.1 uncultured Actinomycetes bacterium | reverse complement strand
CGCACTCAGTACGCGGTGGGGTCGTCGACACACTCCGCAACAAGGTCCTTGGCGGCCTGGGAGGTCGTGCCCGAGTTCAGGGCCAGGAACTGGTCGAACGGCAGCTTCGCCTCGAACGCGCGGTACACGCAGCCGCAGTAGTTGGTCGCGTCCGACTCGCTCAGGGAAGGGTTCGCCTCCCTGGCGGAACCCGGGCAGGTGCTCATAAAGCCACTTTCGATCTCGGCGGAGTAACCGTCGAGTCCTGCCGTGATGCTGGCGCTCGGTTCAATGGTCGGTACGTCGATGGAGGGCGAGGCCGGGGCGGGCGTCGTGGCTGTGGTCGTCGTGGTCGACGAACACCCGGCCAGGGCGAGGGCGGCGATGCCGGCAGCGGCGAAGACGACGGTGGGACGGCGCATGAGACCTCCAGGTAGACACCGGCGAGTCCCGGCAGCGCCACGCTAGCCGGGTTGGTGGTGACGGCGGGGCTGATTCCCGCTCGTCCCGCTCGATCGGGGCAGTGGTCGGGGCCGGTCCGCCTTGGCTTCGATACGCGGGCTGGTGCCCGCTACTCACCCCGCGGCGGGGGGTGGCGGGGCGACGTGGGACGGAGGCGGGCAGTCACGGCGAATAGGGTGACGGCGTGATCAAGTACCTGGGGTCCAAGCGAACTCTGGTACCGGCGTTGGGGGCGATCGCGACCGCGGTGGGAGCCGACACTGCCGTTGATCTGTTCACCGGCACCACCCGGGTGGCGCAGGAGTTCAAGCGGCGAGGCATCGAGGTCACCGCCGTCGATCTGGCGACCTATTCCGAGGTCCTCGCCCGGTGTTTCATCGCGACCGACGCCACCACGGTCGATCCCGTCGAACTGTCGGAGGCGTTGGACGACCTGTCCTCGACGCCCGGACGGCGCGGGTATGTCACCCGAACCTTCTGCGAGGAAAGCCGCTACTTCCAACCCGCCAACGGGGAACGGATCGACGCCATCCGCGACCGGATCGAGGAACGGTACCGGGACTCGGCCCTGTACCCGGTGCTGCTCAGCACCCTTCTGCTGGCTGCGGACCGGGTGGACTCCACCACCGGCCTGCAGATGGCCTATCTGAAGAAGTGGTCGCCCCGATCCCACCGGCCGTTGGAGCTGCGCGCACCGGAGCTGCTACCCGGCCCAGGGACGGCGATCCGCGGTGATGCGATGGCGCTGGTGAACCAACTGCCCGAGGTCGACCTGGTCTACCTCGACCCGCCGTACAACCAACACCGCTACTTCACCAACTACCACGTATGGGAGACCCTGGTCCGTTGGGACGAACCCGACCACTACGGGGTCGCCTGCAAACGCCTCGACAGCAAGGACGAGCACACGCGGTCGGTGTTCAACGGCAAACGCACCATGCCGGGGGCTTTCACCGAACTGATCGGCCGCGTGAGTGGTCGGTTCGTCGTCGTGTCGTACAACGACGAGTCCTGGGTCTCGGCGGACACCATCACCGAAGCCCTGGCGCGTACCAACGAATGCGTCGAACTGGTCGCGTTCGACCGACCGCGCTACGTCGGAGCCCGCATCGGGATCCACAACCCGGAGGGCGCCAAGGTGGGGACGGTCGGACGACTTCGCAACCAGGAGTACCTGTTCCTGGCAGGCCCAGCCGAATCAGTCGCCCACGCCCGGGCCGCCATCGATTCCCAGCGCTGATCGGCCGGCACCTCAGCCCGGGAGGAGGCGCCGCTTCAGCCGTCCCGCCCGGCTGCGCCATCCGCCGGCGGTCGGCGCGACGGTCACTTCGGACGCAGCCGCCGAAGCGCGCAGCCGTCCGGTGGCCGCCACGGTCTCGGCCTCGATGGCGAGCAGTTGCCGCAGCCGCCAGTCGGCGTCGTACTCAGGCGTCCAGGACGGGTCGTTCTCCAACGTCACCGAGAACTCATGACCGCCCGGGCGAGGCGCCCGGATGAGGCGCATGTGGTGGTATCCCAGACACGCCAGATCGGTGACGAGGAGTTCGAAGGACGACGGCGTGTAACGCCAGCGGTGGATGTCGAAGTACTCCTCCTGGCGCCGGCCGATGTCCATCCACTCGGCGACGTTGTCCAGATCCCGGAACTGGAGTTCCACGGTACCCGTAGCGTTCGGTCCCCAGGCCAATTGCCCGTCTCGGGTGACGGCGTAGAGGAGATGGTTGAGCAACTGGCCGGGGGGATGGAAGCGCTGGGGATACAGGTGGGCGTCGATGGCTGCGCCGGCATTGGTCAGCGGCTGGAAGTAGTCGAAGCAGTACCCCCGATCGGGGACCACCAATGCCGCTCGACCGCCGGGCTCCAGCAGGGCCTGACAGTCCTGGAGGAAACCGATCACATCGGTCGTGTGTTCGATCAGATGGGATCCGACGATGAACGCGAACGTACGTCCCTCGGGGACGGCCGTGGTGAGCGAACCGCCCTGCCAGATGTGATCGACATCGACGATCTGGTTCACGATCTCCTCGGGGTGACCCATCTCCCGGTACTTGGCGCGCAACGTCTGGGCGTCGGCATGATCCAGGGTCTCGACTGTGGGGAACTGCGCCTTGGGCAGCAGCGGTCGGTAGGAGGGACCGATCTCCAGCCCCGGCCGGGTCAGATCCAGGTCCGCGACGACCTGATCACGCCGCGGATCCGTGGCTGCGGATGGGGCAGTGGACATCGACGCCTCCCGAAGACTGACGTCAGACTACGACAGCACCCGCGGCCGCTACGGTGGCGCCATGGTCGTCGAGATCCATGACCCGGCCGACCTCGCAGCGGCACGTGAACTGCAGCGCAGGGTCCTGCGCCCCAACGGTCCGGTGCCGTCTGACACCGAACCACCTCGCGACGCGCTCGTGGTGTGGGAACCGGGCAAGGGAGCGGCGACCGTACTGCCCCGGGCCTGGCCGGCGGCGGCGCCGGAGGTGCCTGACCCCCCGGACTGGCAGATGCGGTCCGTTGCGGTGTTACCCGAGGAACAGAACCACGGAGTCGGCACGGCCTTGGTGCGGGATGCCCTCGCCGCAGCACACGCCCGTGGCGCCCGCGGCGTGTGGGCCGAAGCGCGCGTGACCGCTCTCCCGTGGTACTTGGACAGGGGATGGGCGGTCGTGGGTCCGGAATGGGACAAGCCACAGGTGGGACCGCATCGCTGGATCCACACGCGGCTGTCCGACGGGCTGCCCGCTTGATCCATCGAGCAGCGGCCATGGCCTACCGTTGAGCGTGCTACTGCGACCGGATCAGGGGTACCGCGGGGGTGCCCCGGCGCCGACGGTGCCACCGGACGACCGGCCATGACCGGTCCCGCACCCCTGCCGCCCGCCGCCGGCGCTGCTGTCCCTCGACGGGGGTTTGACGACCGGGTTCCCGCGGCGATCCTTCTGCTTCTCGTGCTCCGGGTGGTCGCCGCCATGATCATCGCGCCGGTCAGGGACCCCGGGTGGCCCGACCTCGTCGTGGGCGGGGCCGCCCTTGTTGCGGCGATCTGGCTGCTCGTCCGCGTCCCCCGGTCGCGGGGCCGGACTTGGGCTGCCATCGCCGCCGCCACCTTCTGGCTGGTCCCATGTGTGTCCGCCCTCATCCATGGCCAGGACTTCCCGGTGGCGGCCGCCGCCATGGCTGCGGTAGCGGTCGTTCTCATCCTGGGCCCGCCCGACTCGTCCCTCGTGCTCCGTACCGCGCTGGCCGCTGGGGCCGCGATCGTCGTCGTCTGTCTTGGCTACGGCTTGATCGGGCTGCTGGGGATCACGGACACCCCGTTCCACCAACTCCCCGGCTACGAACGAGCCGTGCTCGGCGTCCCTGCGCTGGATGGCATCACCCTGCACCCCAACACCCTCGGGGCGCTATCGGCGTTCGTCATCATCGTGGGGCTGGCCGTCGCGCGGGGAAACCTTCGGCTGGGCACCCTGCTTCTGCCTGCAGCGGCCGCGGTGGCGGCATTGTGGAGCCAGAGCCGCATCGGGATCGGCTCCGCCCTGGTCGGGGTCCTGGTCCTCCTGCTGGTGAGCCGCTGGCCCGGCGCCCGGGACCGGCTGGCCGGCCTCGTCGTGCTGATCCCACTCATTCCCGTGGTAGCGGCATGGGCAGTGGTGCCGGCCCGGGCTCTCACCGGGGTGGTCAACGGCCGGGATCTTGCGTGGATCCCCGCGCTCGAGGCGTTCACCCGGTCACCGGTCACCGGGTACGGCCCGGAAGTGCTGTCCCGCGCCTACTGGCGCACCCAACCCAACCAGTGGTGGGAGCCGCTGCACGCTCACAATCAGGCTCTCCAGACCCTGGCCGAGTCGGGTCTGATCGGCGCGGCGGCCTTGGTGGCCCTGATCCTGACCGCCGTGGTCGCGACGTTCGCCCGCAGCGGGACGATGGCGAGTCTGCTCGTCGCCCTCCTGGGGTTCCTGGCCTTCCAGTCGACCGTCGAGGTACCGCTCGGACTGACGTACTTCCCGATCAGCTACCTGCTGCCGGCGCTGTGCCTGGCGGTCTTCGCCTACACCGGTGATCTGGGGAGGGCCACCCGCCCCGTCCGGGAGCGATAGGCTCGCGGCGCCCGGCTCGGCCGGTCCGGTGAAAGGGAGTCCGTCGTGGTGCGACACATCGTGGGTGCCGTGGTGGTGACGGCCGTCGTGCTGACCGGCTGCTCGTCGCAACCGGCCAGTCAGGAACCGTCCGCTGCGCCCAGTACCCCCTCCACCGCTTCGCCCGCGCCCGTCGACCGGTCGTCACCGAAGGGTCCGCAGGGCAAGCCGTTCGACGTCACAGCCGCGAGCATGACGATCCACTCGTTCGAAGGGAAACCTGAGACCGGTTCGGGTGGCTTCCGCATGAACTGCTTTCCCTTGTGGCGGCAGGTCGAGCCGAGACGCGGCGAGTTCAACTGGCCTGCCTTCGACAGCGCACTGCAGAACACCAAGTCCTGGGGTGGCCAGCAGATCATCTACTCGTTCTGCGGTACGCCGGAGTGGGCCGCCGGCAAGGTGAAGGACCCCGCCGCCGAGGTGTTCGGAAAGGACTCCACGGCGCCGCCGTCCCGGATCTCCTACTTCGAGGACTATGTTCGGGCCGTCGTGCGCCGCTACAAGGGACAGATCGACGCCTACGAGATCTGGAACGAGGCCACGTCACCGCAGTTCTGGCAGGGCACGCCCGACGAGATGGCCGAGATGACAGAACGGGCCGCCCGGATCATCCATGCCGAGGACCCGGAGGCGCTGGTCACCAGCGCCAGCATTCAGACCCACCGCTCGGACTATTACAAAGGCTTCTTCCCGCCGTATCTCAAGAGCCTGAAGAAGCGCGGGTGGCCGGTCGATGTGTGGAACGGACACTTCTACCCGGCCGGCCGCGGCGGCCCCGCCGCCCGCCGTGATCAGATCGCGATGATGCGCAAGACGCTGGCCAAGGCGAAGGCACCGGCCCGTCCGCTGTGGGACACCGAGGTCAACTACTTCACCGGCGAGCCCGGCACCAACCCGGCCGGCCGGGTGACGGGAGAACGAGCACAGGCCTGGGCAGTGCGCACGTACCTGGACGGGTGGCGGCTGAACGTCCCGCGCAACTACTGGTACTTCTGGACCCTGAAGTACGACCAGTTCCCCGGCATCCAGACCCGGCCAGGACTGCCGGCGACCAAGGCCCTGGCCACGTTTTCATCCTGGGTGGTCGGTAGCCGGTTCAACGGATGCGACCAGAAGGGCGCCGTCGTGAGATGCTTCTTCGCCAAGGACGGTTCCGACTTCACGATCGCCTGGGCCGAGGGGAAGAAGGACAGCGCCACCGTGACCGCCGACTTCCCGTTGAAGCGGGCCGCCGAGGTGTGTCGCTTGACGGACGGATCCTGCAGTCAGACCAAGAAACTCGAACTCGATCAACTGCCGGTCAAGATCTCGTCCGAGGCGTGAGCCGTGCCACCGTCCCTGACCGGTGCCCGGGTGGTGGTGGTCAGCAGTGAACAGCCCGGCGCGCGGATGGCAGGTCCCGCCATCCGGGCCCTGAACCTGGCCGAGCAACTCGCGGCGGCGGGGGCGGTGGTGATGGTGGCGGTCCCCGAGGAACCGGACATCGACCTCGGAGTGACCACCCGCGCCTTCGGTAAGCCCGGATTCAACAGTTTCCGCGCCCTGGCCCGGGAGTCCGACGTCGTGATCACCCAACCGCAGCGGGTCGACGTGGCCCGCGGGTTGCACAGCGGCACGGCGCGGATCATCTACGACCTGTATGTGCCCTCGTTCGTCGAGTACCCGGCCTCGCTGGCCGCCGACAACTTGAACGAACGAACCCGCGCCAAACTGGTCGAGCGGAACCACCGCGAATACTCCACCGCCGTCGCGTGCGGCGACGGCTTCCTGGTGGCATCGGAACGGCAGAAGGACTTCGTCCTGGGAGCGTTGGGGCAAGCGGGCCGGCTGCAGCACCCGCCCGACCCGCGGTCTGAAGCCTTTCCCCGAGTGGTGACAGTTCCGTTCGGGCTGCCGTCGCAACAGCCCCCGCCGCCCGCCGAGCATGTGATCAAGGGTCGACTCGTTCCGGACGATTCGATCGTGGCCCTGTGGGCCGGTGGCGTGTGGAACTGGTTCGACCCGGTCACCGTGGTGCGAGGGCTGGCCGCCGCCCGCCGGACCGAACCACGGCTGCGGTTGGTGTTCCTCGGCGCCGGCCACCCCTCGCCGGCTTTCCAGGGACAGACGGCGTCGGCTCAGGCGCTGGCCTCGGCCGAAGTTCAGCACCAGGTCGAGCAGGGAGCGGTGGTGTTCGCCGACGAATGGGTTCCCTATCGGGAGCGGTGGTCCTACTTGGCGGACTCCGACCTTGCCGTGTGCGCCCACTTCGACTCACCGGAGACCCGGATGAGTTTCCGCACCCGGTTCCTCGACCATCTGTGGGCGGGGCTGCCCACGGTGTGTACCGCCGGCGGCGTTCTGAGCGATGTCCTGTCAGCTGCAGGCGCCGCCTGCACCGTTCCCGCGCACGACGAGGCAGCGTGGGCGCAGGCCCTTTCCCAGTTGGTCGGGGACCCGGCAACCCGCGCCCAGATGGCGCAGGCCGCTCACGAACTGGCGGCCGATTACACCTGGGAGCGGGTCAGCCGACCGGCAGTGGACCTGGTGGCCGATCTGGTGGCGGGACGCGTCGGCCCGCGACAACGGCCGGGGTGGGGCGACACCGCCGTCTATCTCGCAGTGGCCGTGGAGAACCGGTTGCGGTCCTGACTCACTTGCGGCGCAGCATGCGCCGCACTCGCTGACTGGCCGGGGGGGAGTTCCGATCGAGGGCCATGTCGAGGCGTACGTTCACGTCCCAGAACTCGCTGAGTTCGTCCAACGCCTCGTCGACCCAGTCGGGGGTGGGGGGCAGTTCGACCGGCAGCGCCGCTCCGTGGGCGGCGGCCAGCGCCTCATAGTGAGGATCCAGGTCGGCCGCCAGACGTTCAGCGGTCCCGTCGAGTGCCTCGACGTGCTGACGGCGCAACGTGGGTTCGATCCCGCCGACCACCTCCGCCACCTGCCCGGGATCGGGCGGCATTCCGACGTCCGTCAGGAACCGGGCAAAGGCGCCCACCGCGTGATCAGGGTCCGCCAGCGAGCGGTCGTAGTCGATCACGACACTCGGCCTATTGCCACCGTGGCGGGCGACGCTGCGGTTGTAGGCCCACCAGATCGCCAGGCCGCGCCGGAACCGGGTGCCGTTGCGCACATGCAGGGACATCGCGACGTCGCGGTGCGGGCGGACGCCGACGGCCACCGGTTGGCGCGACAGCAGCAACCGGTCCCACAGCGGCAGCAGCAGACTGATGCGGGGATCCTTGATGAACCAGCGCGATCCGCCGGGCAGAATCTGCCGAACCGACGATCGGGCCGTGTCCAGGGCACTCTCGTCGATGGAGCGCCACGTCTGCTCCCGAACCGGGGGGGGAGCCCACCAGGAACCACCCAGGACGCCGAGCCACTGATCATCGAGGGCGACGACCTCAGTCGTCTCGAACAGTCCTCGAGCGTTGCCACCACTTTCGGCGAAGTCGGTGCCGGGAACCATCGGGACCCCGAGCCGGTCGGTCCACTGGGCGACCATGCTGGTCCCCGACCGGTGCATCCCGGCGATGAGTAGCCCCATATCCCTGACCTGCTCCTCACGCCTGAGTCCCCGGTCACCATATATACCCTGGCCGAATGGTGATGACGCGGCGGCCGCTCGTCCTCGCCCGCAGCGGCCGATTGCGTTGGGAGATGGGGCCGGTCCGTGAGCCCGACTACCGGTCCGAGCGCATCGCCGTGGTGGCTCACTGGTCGGATCGGCCGCAGGTCTCCCGGTCGGTGCACGAACTGGCGGCGCAGTTGGTCGACAACGGTTACGACGTCATCGTCAGCAGCGCCGCGGAGTGCCCGCAGGAATTGATCTGGCCGGACCTACCCGGTGGGGTGTCGGTCTACCGGCGCGACAACATCGGCTACGACTTCGGCTCGTGGGCCCATGCTCTGGCGACCTGGCCGGGGATCCGCGATACCGGGACCACGATCATGGTCAACGATTCCCTGGTGGGGCCGTTCGCCCCCCTCCGACCCGTGCTGGATCGTCTCGATGGTGACGACCACCCGGTGTGGGGGCTCGTCAGCACCACCCAGGACACGGCGCACCTGCAGAGCCACTTCATGGCCTACCGCGACGGCATCCTGAACCACCCCAAGTTGCGACGTTTCTGGTCCGGCGTGCGGGTCGAACCCACCAAGCGGGATCTCATCCTGCGGTATGAGATCGGCCTGGGCCGGCTGCTGCGTCGCAGCGGGATCGGCTACGGGGCCGGATTCGACTGGGAGCGGGTCGTCCCCCCGGGCGCGAACCCGACGAGCCAGGGGTGGCGCCGCCTTATGCTGATGGGGTTCCCGTTCGTGAAGCGGGAATTGGTCCTCCGGCCTCCGGACGAGGTCGCCGACGTCGGTGACGTGCCCGGCGTCGTCCGTGACCTGTACGGCGTCGACGTCATGGAGTGGGTGTGATGAGGGTCCCCCGAAACTTCGGCTGGGCCGCCCGTCGGACCCGCGAAGTCCTCGCCGACGAAGGCGCCGCCGGGGTGCGGCGCCGGTCGGTGAGCTACCTGCGGCGCCGTCGCGCCGCCGGCCCCGGCCCGCTGCAACGGCTTCCGATGGATGATGCCCGGCCGCACCCCTGGCCGCGGTCGATCGTCATGATCGCCGACACCGAGCCCCGCCAGTGTTACCACTACCGGGTGGAACAGAAGATCCAGGCCTGCCGTCACCTCGGCATTCCGTTCCAGGTCGTCGGCCCTGCGAGCGCGACCACGGTGGCCAGTGCGGTCCAGTTGGCCAGCATCGTGATCGTGTTCCGGCAGTCGCCGCAGCCCGGGCTCCTGGCCGGGCTGGACCAGTGCCGCCGGTTGGGCCTTCCGGTGGTCTTCGAAGCCGATGACGCGGTGCACGACCGGGCGCTGGTTGCGGCCAACCCCAATCTCGACACCGTCCCCGGCACGCTGCGCCGCCAGGTGGTCAGCGGGACCGACGGGTACCGGGACATGTTGACGCGCGCCGACCATGTGTTGGCCTCGACGCCGCGCCTGGCTGCGGAACTGGGTCGCAACGTGCCCGGCAGGGCGTTCGTCATGGAGAACGGCATCGACGACGGCATGCTGGAGATCGCTGAAGGGATCCGCCGGGACCCGGCTCCGCCGCCGCGCGAACCGGACACCATCGTCATCGGTTACGGATCAGGGTCGCGGGCCCACGACAGCGACTTGGCGGTGGCGGCGGCAGGGCTGGCCGACGTGCTGGCCGAGGATCCGGCGGTGCGGCTGCACCTCATGGGTCCCGTCCGGATCCCGCCCGAGCTGGTGCGGTTCGCCGACCGGATCAAACGGACCCCCGAACTGGTCTACGGCGAATACCTGCGGCAGCTGGCATCGTGCGACCTGACGATCGCCCCGCTGGTCGACCTCCCGTTCAACTACTACAAGAGCCAGGTGAAAGTCCTGGAGGCCGCAGTGGTCGGAGTACCGCTCATCGCGTCCCCGGTCGTGTACCGCGACTACGTGGTCCCCGGGCGCACCGCCCTACTGGCCGATGACCACCAGTGGGCCGAGCAGGTACGTCGTCTGGTTGCCGATTCCGGGCTGCGCGAGCAGCTGACCACCGCTGCCCGGGCGCACCTGTCCGACAGCCTGGTCGACCGGCGCCCGGCGCGGCAGTTGGCCGAGATGGTGACGGCCCTGTCGTGAAGATCCTGATCGCCAATGTGCACTTCTCCCCCGACTCGTTCGGCGGCGCGACCGTCATCGCCGAGGAGACGGCCCGGCGGCTGCGGGAACGCGGCCATGACATCGTCGTGTTCACCACCACCGCCGACTACCGCATGGCCGACCACCAGTTGTTCCGGTACGAGTCCGGGGGGATCCCGGTGGTCGCGATCAAGGTGCCGCCCGATCGCACGACCGACAGCGAGTACAACTCCCAGGCGGTGACCGACCGGTTCTCCCAGGTCCTCGACGCGGTGGCTCCGGATGTCGTCCATCTGCACGCGCTTCAGGCGCTGGGGGTGGGACTGGCGGCGGCCGCCCAGCAACGCGGGATCCCCACCGTGGCGACGCTGCACGATGCGTGGTGGCTGTGCGAGCGGCAGTTCATGGTTCGACAGACCGGTGAGTACTGCGGGCAGATGGCCATCGATCCGGTGGTCTGTGCGACGTGTGTGCCGGACCCCGCTCGGGCGGCTCGGCGCAATCGGCACTCGTTGGACCTGCTCAATCGCTGCGCGCGGGTTCTGGCTCCGAGCAGGTTCTGGCGTGATCTGCTGGTCGCCAGCGGCGTGTCCGCCGACATCGCCCAGGTGAACGCGAACGGCGTGCGCCGGCCGGCCCCCGGTTGGCAGCGGCCGCCGCGTGAACCAGGACCGGCCCGGATCGGCTATGTCGGTGCGCTCAGCAAGGTGAAGGGGTATCCACAACTCATCGAGGCGCTGGTGGCGATGAACCGGTCCGACTACGAACTGCTGGTCGTCGACTCGTTCGCCAATCTGGGCGGCTCCAGCATGACCAATGCCGACTGGCAGGTGCCGGGGCTGGTACGCGTCATCCCGGGCTACACCGCGGACACGACCGACGATTTCTTCGGCGGGCTCGACGCGTTGGTCTTCCCTTCCCAATGGAAAGAGAGTTACGGCCTGACGGTCCGGGAGGCAGCCTTGCGTGGGGTCTGGCCGATCCTGTCCGACGGGGGCGGTACCGCTGAGCACATCCATCCGGGGCGCAACGGCACGGTGTACGACCGGGCCGGGGGAGTGCCGGCGCTGGCGGCGGCGCTGGACGACTACCTGGATCGTTTCCAGGAGCTCCGGGTCGACCCGGCGGCCAATGAGGGGATCCCCACCTACGCCGAGCAAGTGGCGGAACTGGATCAGATCTTGCGTGAGGTGACGAGCCCGACGGGTTCGTGACTGCCGCGGTGGCGAGAGGCTCCGGTCAGTTCTTGCCGGTGGCGCGGCGGCGGAAGTCGTGGAACTGCGCGGCGTGGACGTAGAACTGGCGCAGTTGTTCCTGCTCGCCCGGGGTGCTGTTGAACAGGAGTTGCAGCAACTGCTCGTCGCCGAGTTCCGGTCCCGGCTTGCGCAGGACCCCGAGGCCGAAGCCGTGCCGGAACTCAAAAGCCTGCTCGTGCTCGTCCATCAGTTCGTCCCAGAAACGCCAGACCCCGAAGTCCTTCATGCGGGCCTTGATGTCGTGGAACAGGATGATGCCGCCGGGCTTGACCTTCGGGTACCAGGTCGTGAAGTCCTCGGCGACCGCGTCGTAGGTGTGCAGGCCGTCGATGTGCAGCAGATCGATGCTCTCGTCCTCGAAGTGGTCGAGGGCTTCCTTGAAGTACATCCGCATGAGGTAGGAGAACCCCGAATAGCTCAGCCGGTTGACGTCCGACACCAGTTCCCAGGTGGACTCGTCGTATTTTCCGGTGTGCTCCTCGCCCTCCCAGGTGTCCACCGCGTAGCACGTGGTCGACAGGTCGTTCTCCTGCACGGACTGGCAGAACGCGAAGTAGGACAGGCCGCCCTGAGTACCCAACTCCACCAGCAACTCGGGCTTCTGCGCCGCGACCAGGTCGTAGCCGAACTGGATGTGGTCGGCCCATGTGCTGAAGACCAGGTGGCGCGGGTAGAAGTGCCGCACCGACGGCGGCAGGTAGATCGACATGTCGTGGCCTCCGGGTTTGTCGACGCCGAACGGATTCTCGAGCAATTCCAGACTCGGCACTACCGGGTCATCGTCCCATGTGGTGGGGATGATGCCGCGCACCCGCCGCTCGAAGCGGTTGCGTCCCATGATCGCCGAGTAGTGGAGCAGCGGGGCCGCGTACGCGTGAACGGCGCCGAACAGGACCGGTTCCCGCAGGGGGGCGCGGAACGGGCGGCCTCGGACCTCTTCATACCGTTCCTGGAACTGCTGCATCAGCGGCTCCCGGGTGCGGTCGTGCTGCGTGGTGACGCCACCGTGGAACTGATGGAACGACGCTTCACCGGCCAGGATCACCAACTGGCTACGAGGGAGGTCGAGCAGCTCCCAGTACATGTCGGGATTCAGCACCCCACCCCCCGGCTGGTCGAACCGAGGGTCGGCGCCGCCGATCTCGGTCAACGCCGATCGGGTCGCGAACATGCAGTTGGATTCCATCATCGGATGCAGGTAGCCGAAGGGGCTGGCCTTGCTGAGCGTCGCGACGGTGTAGAGCTCATAGCCGTCCTGCTTCCACCGGGTCCCGGCCAGCAGGTGGCGTTCGGCTCGCTCGTCCCAGCCTGCGGCGGCGCTGTCCTGATGGTCGTTGAACCCCAGGTGGAAACCGGGGGCCGCGACGACCGCATCCGGGTACGCACGAAACGCGTCGACAGTGTTGCGGAGGACACCCGGCGTCACCATCCGGGCACCGTCGATCATCACCCCGATGATGTCCGCCCGCGCCGCCGCGATCCCCTCGTTGATCGCGTGGACCGGCGACACTCCCGGTTCATCGCGCGGCAGGTAACGGAACTCCGGCCCCAGTCGTTCCACCGCCGCACGTTTCAGGTCGTTGCCAGAACGGTTCTCGACAACGATCACCTCGTAGGGGACATCGTCGATGTCGCGCTGATAGCGCCGCGACAGACTGAACAGCGTGTTCATGGCCTGGCGGGGCATGTCGTAGACGATCACCACGATGGACACCAGCGGAGGACCATCGGGCCCGGCCGGGGCCGGGGTGGGTCGGCGGAGCCGGCTGCGCAACTGCCCGGGGGTGAGTTCGGAACGGGGCGGCAGTTGGCGCCGGGCGGCAGCGATCCGGCGCCGGGCTGCCGCGACGCCGGTGACGCGGTTGATCCGACTCATACCGGCAGGGCTCGCATCGCTCGGGCGGCACTGAACTCCAACGCCGGCATCGCCCAGCCCGGTACCGCTCCGATGAGACGCGGGATCCGTTGCGGCATCGTGTAGTTGCTGCCACGCAGCGCCGCGTACTGCTCACGGAATTCGTGCAGCAGAGCGTCGCGACCCTCGTTCGCGGTGGTCGTGACACCACCGTGGTACTGGTGGAAGGTGCCCTCGCCGGGGGTGACGAACAGTTGGGCGTCGTCGCGTTCCACCAGTCGTTTGTAGAGGTCGAGGTTCACCATGCCCCCGCCAGGCATGTCGAAGCGCAGGTCCACCCCGCCGATCTCGTCGTAATCGGCGCGGGAGAAGAAGACGCAGTTGCTCTCCATGAGCGGGAGCAGATACCCGTACTGATGCTGGCCCCGGAAGAAGACCGAGGCCGCGAAGAGCCGGTAGCCGTCGGTCTGCCAGT
Source organism: uncultured Actinomycetes bacterium (assembly GCA_964631645.1). Lineage (GTDB taxonomy): Bacteria > Actinomycetota > Actinomycetes > S36-B12 > CAIWTL01. Next base: position 42,898 of record CAZVYU010000003.1, on the reverse strand, counting down.
CGATCCGGTCCAGCAGTTCCTGCTCGGTGGCCTCGTCGTGGTCGGGGTTGCGGTGCTGTTCGGACGATCCGAGGTGATACCCGGGAATCGCGACCACCGCGTGGGGGGTGATGCGGAACGCTGCCAGCGCGTTGCTGATCACCCGGGGCGTCACCATCCGGGCACCGTCGATGACCAGACCGACGATGTCGCCGCGTGCCTGCTCCATCCCGAAGACCAGCGATGGGACGGGAGAGGCCCCGACGTTGTCCCGTTCGAAGTAGCGCACGTTGGAAGCGATGGACTCCACGGCTTCCCGCCCGGTCATCCGATCCGATCGGTTCTCGATCAGGATCACTTCGTAGTCCTCGGCCGAGACGTCGCGTTGGTAATCGGGGGCGAACGACCGCACAGTGTTGAGCGCCTGATGGGGCATCCGGTACGAGATCACCACCACCGACAGGCGGGGGCGAGTCCGCTCCGGTAGGTCGGTCATGTGGGCTCCTCCCCGGACAACCGGCGGGCACGGTCCTCGGCCCGCGCCACCGAGTGCGCCAGGAACGGCAGGGCATCGGGGGCGATCTCGCCCATAAGGATAGGCGCCCGGCCCGGTGCCAGATGATCGGTTCCCCGCAGGCGCCGGTACTCCGCGCTCATCTGCGCCAGCAGCGCCTCCCGGTCGACGCCGGGCGCCCCGGTGGTCGCGCCGCCGTGGAACTGGTGGAAACTGCCTTCGCCCGGCAGCACCACCAAGTGCCTCGCCGCGTCGACGGCGCGGCGGTAGAAGTCGAGGTTCACGTAGCCGCCCCCGAGGGTCTGGAATCCCTTGTCGAAACCGCCCAGCGACCGATACATCCGCCGGGACAGTGCGATGCAGTTGCTCTCGGCCATCGGAACCAGGTAGCCGTCGCCGCAGGACGCGCTGAACACCGCCCGTTGGAACAGGCGGTACCCGTGCGCCCACCAGTCCAGGTCCCGGAGCATCTCCTGCTCCTGCGCCGCCGACCACCCTTGCGCCGCGGCCTCGGGATGCAGTCGGTCGCCCAGGTGATAGCCGGGCACGCTGACCACAGTGCCGCGACCAATCCGACGGGCGCTGAGGATGCCCGCGACCACCCCGGGGGTGACCATGCGTGCCCCGTCCACCATGAGCGCCAGGGTCCAACCTCGGGCTGCGCGGGCGCCGGCGTTGAGCGCGGCGCTCGGGGACTGACCGGTTTCGTCCCGGAGCAGGTAACGGGCGTTGGGGGCGGCACCCACCACGTCGGCTTCGGACATGGTCCGGGCGGACCGGTTCTCGACGACGACGATCTCGTAGTCGCGCGCAGACACGCCCCGCTGATAGTCCGGCGCCAGGGATCGGATCGTGTTGAGCGCCTGCTGCGGCATGTCGTACACGACGACGATGACGCTGACCCCGAGTCGCTGGCGCACGGCGTTGCTACGACGAGACCGACGAGGAGGCTTGGGCGCGGCGCAACGGTCGGGCGGGGACTCCGACGACGGTCTCGCCGGCAGCGACGTCGGCCGTCACTACGGCGTTGGCCCCGACCCGCGCGTCATTCCCCACCGACCGCGGTCCGATGACGCGGGAACCGGTACCGATGTGCACTCGATCGCCGACCGTCGGACCGGTGAAGTTCCCGGCCTGAAGCCCGATGGTGACGAACGGGGCGATCGTCGTGCGCGCCCCGATCGTCGTGATCCCGTCGACCACGACCTGACCGTGTGGCAGGTACAGGCCGGGCTGGATGACGACCGGGTCTCCGATGCACGTGGAACTGGTGACCATCGACAGCGCATGGCACACCTGCGGGAGGACCGGGATGCCGCGGCGGAGCAGCGCTGTCCGGCCGCGGTACAGCAACTGGGCCAGGAACGCGTCGGTGGTACAGGACAGGCGGACCGACTCGACCACCAACTGGCCGCGCCCGAGGGGGACCCCCGGGTGTTCGCCGCGCGAACGCAGGGCCTGGTCGGTGTCGGCGGCGACGGCGGCCTTGAATCCGGGGCCACCCCGATGGCGCTCCCGGACCCACTCGCGGCGTCGTCGGTTGCGTTCCCTGGCCGATCGGAGCTGATCGACGGATTCCCGCAGTCCCATGGAACGGCAGCCTATCCGGGCCCAAGCGCGCGTAGATGCCGGTCCGCTCTGGTCGGTGGCGTCCCCGGAGGCGGCCGGAGCGACTGTGGGACCATCGGCTGCGTCGCCTCAGACAGAGACGGCCCACGCTCAGGAGGACCCGTGCAGATCCCATCCGCGTATGAGATGAAGCGGGTCGTGCTCTACCCCAAGATCGTGGTCGGCCGCCGTCGGGAACGGCATCAGGTGGGCTTCATGAAGTCGACGCTGGACCGCATGATTTACAGCAAGGGTGCCTACGGCTTCATCGGGGCGGCGATGAACGATCCGGACATCCTGGTCGACGTGACGCTGGGCCCGGGCGATGTCGCGTTGGACGTGGGCGCGTATCACGGCACCTGGGCGACGCGCGTGTCTGCCCGGTCGACCGGGGGGACGATCCACGCCTTCGAGTTGAGCCCGGTCGAGGTTCCGGCCCTGACGGCTGAGGTCGAGGATGATCCGCGCATCGTCGTGCACGACTACGGTCTCGGCGCGGCGGATGAGGAGATCCTTCTGTCGGTGTCGGGCAAGGGGTCCTCGGCTTACCACCATCTGGACAGCGCTCCGACGGTCGAGGGTCGGATCCGCGATATCGCCGGCGTCTGGCAGGAGCTGGGACTCGACACCGTCTCGGTCATGAAGATCAACATCGAGGGTGGGGAGTACCCCCTGCTGGACCGTATGTTGGACGCCGGGCTGTTGCCCCGGGTGGACACCTACCTGGTGCAGTACCACGAATGGTTCCGGGGCAGTTACTCCGGACGTCGGCGCATCCAGCGCGCGCTGCGGAAGACGCACACCTGTACGTGGGACCACACGTTCGTGTGGGAACGCTGGGACCGTCGCTGACGCACTGCGGATAACCTGTCGGCAGGGCCGCAGTGGGCCCGGCCTTCGGCTGAAGGGACAGGACCATGTTCGATCTGTTGCGGCGGCGCGGAAGCCGCACCCAGCGCCCTTCCGATCCTGCGACCTCGACCGAACCGGCGACTGACCCGGTGGCCGGCTTGCACCAGCCGCCCGTTCAGGTCAGCGAGGTTTCCGGTCTCGCGGATGCCCTGGCGGCCGGTGACCTCGACGCAGCAGTCGGAGCCGTTGCCGGATCGTCCCTGCCGAGCCTCGATCGCGCCCGCGTGGAACTCCAGGTCCGGCATGAACTCTTCCGGCGGGCAGCCCAAGGCGGTGCGGAGCTGCCGGCCCTGCCGCAGGTGGCCCGGCGGGCATCGGGGACCCCCGCCCCAGAGTGTCAGGCCGCGGACTTGGACGTGGCGACAGTCCGAGAAGGCGTGCTGGGCAGCGGCAGCCTCATCGTCCGCGGGTTGTTCGATGAGCAGACATGCGCCGGTCTGCGCGATCAGATCGACGCCGGCATGGCCCATTTCGAGGGCCGGGAGCGTTCGCTGGATCCGAACTGGTTCGCCCCTTTGAGCGACCTCACCGGCGACCCGGCCGCGCCGGATTACCGGCGCTCCGGCTACGTGATCTTCGACGGCACCGTGCTGGCCGCTGATGCGCCCCCGGTGGCCGTGGAACTGCTGCGCCTGTTCCGCGAGACCGGGGTCGCTGACATCGCCCGGGACTACCTGGGGGAGGCACCCGCCCTGACTTTGCAGAAGTGGGTGCTGCGCCGGGTGGCTCCGGTCGAGCACGCAGGGTGGCACCAGGACGGCGCCTTCATGGGGACGGACCTGCGGGCCCTGAACCTGTGGGTGGCCCTGTCGGATTGCGGGGTCTCGGCACCCAGCCTCGAGATCGTCGATCGACCGTTCGACCGGGTGGTTCCGACCGGGACGCCAGGCGCCTACTTCGACTGGGACGTAGCGCCCGATGTCGTCGACGCGGAACGGGGGGAGGCGGCGATCGAGTACCCCGTCTTCCGGGCCGGCGACGCCATCTTCTTCGATCACCTGACGCTGCATCGGACCGGCGTGAAGCCGGGTATGACGCAGGATCGCTACGCGCTGGAGTCGTGGTTCTTCGCGCCGTCGAGTTACCCCCCGCAGTACGCGGGGCTCCTCGTGTGATGGTCCCGTGCCATCATGGCGCCTGATGATCTCGGCCCGATGGCGGCGGCGGGCGCCGCAGCGATTTTTCTTCGTGCACCTGCAGAAGACCGCCGGTACGGGGCTGCGGGCCGAACTGATGGACCTGTTCCCTGGCCCGGCGCTGTACCCCAACCGGGACGACGGAGATCCGGTCCGGGACGGCCCCCAGATCGACGTGGAGCGGCTCGTCGCCACGGTTGCCGATCCGCGTCGGCGCAAGGCGCTGCGGGTCGTCATGGGGCACTTCCCCTACGCCACCCTCGACCTTCTCGAAGGTGATTTCACCCCGGTTACCGTGCTGCGGGAACCGGTGTCGCGCACCCTGTCCTACCTCCGGCACTACCGGATCCGGCACCCCGAACTCGTGGACGAACCGCTGGAGGCGCTCTACGAACAGCCGGACGTCTATCGGATCCAGATCCGCAACCACATGACCAAGATGCTGGGGATGAGCGCAGCTGAGATGACGGCCGGGCTGCTGACCGACCTGCAGGTGTCGAACGCTCATCTGACGGCCGCCCTCACTGCCGTGAACACGATGCCCGTGGTCGGCACCGTGGAGTACTACGACGAGTTCCGGGCGGCGGCCCGCCGACAGTTCGGCTGGCGGCTCGGCGAACCGCGCCGGCTCAACCAGACGCAGCCGGAGCCCGTGCCGGACAGTTTCGCGGCCCGGATCAGCGCCGACAACGAGCTCGACATGGCGCTCTACGAAGACGTGATCTCCCGGATGAACACGACGGAGAACACGGTCAGGCCCTAGGTCCCGTGAGATCCGGCGGCTCTGTCTGTTCCCTTCCCCGTGAGGTACCGTCACGACGAGGTGATGCCAATGTTGGGTCGGCTGCTCAAGCGGGACAAGGGCGCGACGCCCGTCGTAGTGCCCGAAGCCGAGCCGCGCCAGCCGGTCGTGGCGGTGGCCGGGATTCCTGGCCTCGATGACGCACTGACGGCCGGGGATCTGGCGGGCGTCACGGCCGCCCTTGATCAGGCCGGTTCCCGAGACGCCGGCACCGAGTTGCGGTTGCGTCACGAGGCGTTCCAGCGTGCGGCCGCCGCCGAGCGGCCCGACGTCATGTGGCCGCCCACCACGGACAAGATCGTGTCACCCGCCGGCGGTGTCCCCGAGGTGGCCGCCGGCGACCTCGACCTCGACACCCTCATCGCCGGAGTGCAGGGTCACGGCTGCCTCATCGTCCGCGGCTTGTTCGATGAGTCCACCTGCGCGGGTCTGCGGGAACGCATCGATCTGGCCCTGCAGCACTTCGCGGCTCGGGACCGCGCCCTCGACCCGCAGTGGCACACCCCGCTGAGCGACCTGAACGGAAACCCGGTGTCCCCGGTGTACCGAGCCAACGGCTACGTGTCGTTCCAGGGTCAGGTGTCCGTGGCCGACACGCCCGCCGCTGCGGACTATGTGCTGTCGGCCTTCGACACCGCCGGTGTGCCCGACCTGGTGCGGTCGTACCTGGGTGAGGAACCCGCCCTCACCCTCGAGAAGTGGGTCCTGCGCCGGGTGCCACCGGACTCGAACACCAGCTGGCACCAGGACGGTGCGTTCCTGGGTGCCGACATCCACACGCTGAACCTATGGATCGCACTGTCCGACTGTGGGGAGACCGCCTCTGGACTCGACATCGTCGCCAAGCGGTTCAACGACATCGTCCCCACGGGTGCGTACTTCGACTGGGATGTCGCCGAGGACGTCGTCACCGAACAGCGGGGGGACAAGCCCATCGTCTCCCCGGTCTTCGAACCGGGCGACGCGGTCTTCTTCGATCAGTTCCTGTTGCACCGCACCGGGATCAAGCCGGGAATGACCGAGGACCGGTACGCACTGGAGTCGTGGTTCTTCACTCCTTCCAGTTGTCCCAGCCACTACTCCGGACTCCTCGCGTGACAACGAAGCCGTGACCGGCCCGGACCGATCAAGAGAGGGAGCGACGTAGCCGTGGAAGAGATGGTGTCGGCGAACCACCTGCTGACCGACGAGGAAGCGCTGCGCAGCCAGTTCGATCGCGACGGCTACCTGTTCTTCGAGAAGATCATCGACCAGGAGTTGATCCACGCGCTCCGAAACGACATCACCCAGGTGCTCAGCGACTGCGGCTGGATCGACAGCTCCCGTCCGATGGACGCCGTTCCGATCGGGTTCCCGTACCGGGAGAACGAGCCGGAGTTCGGAGCTGTCATGCGCCGGCTCGGAAAACTCGAGAGTTTCCACGCCTTCAAACACCAGCCGGCCATGCAAGGACTGCTCCAGAAGGTGCTGGGCGAATCGGCGTTCCCGCATCCGTTGAGCCTCATGCGGGCGACGTTCCCCGACAACCCAGAAGTCGCGACACCGCCCCACCAGGACTTCCCCAACAACCAAGGGACTCCGCAACTGACGGCCTGTTGGACCCCGCTGGGGGACTGTCCGCAAGTGCTGGGCGGCTTGGCCATCCTGCGCGGATCGCACAAGTTCGGCGTGCTGCCGTTGGAGTACCACCTCGGACCCGGGGCCAGGGCTGCGGTCGTGCCCGACGAGATGGCCGGACTGGAGTGGGTGGCGCGCGACTTCGAGGTGGGCGACACGATCGTGTTCCCCGCTCTGACGGTGCACCGTGCGCTGCCGAACCTGACGGACGGCCAGATGCGCCTGTCGGTGGACTACCGGTTCATGCTGGAAGGCCAGGAGTTGACCGAGAGTTGCCTCCAGCCGCACATGGGCGGCCTGACGTGGCCCGAGGTCTACGAAGGGTGGCAGTCGACGGACTACCAGTACTACTGGCTGGAGCGGGAGTACCAGGTCGTGCCGTGGGACGACTCCTATCACGAACTCCCGGACGAGGACTTCGCCGAGGCGCTGCTCGAGGAGTTCAAGTACAACAAGGAGCGCGAGCGGCGCTACCGTTCCGCGACCGGCGGCCGTTGATCGGAACCCTGCACCCACTCACCGGGCAGGATCATCAGACCGGGCATGACGGCACCGCCCCCGCGCACCTTGAGGGTGAAACCCCGGTCTATGTGGTCGAAGTAGTGACCGGTCTCGGCCAGCGTGGTGGAGACCCAGTAGGAGCCGGGGTTGAGCAGCAGTCGCGGGATCACGAAGTCGACGTACCCCTTCCCGACGCCCGTGGCGAGAGATCCGGACTCCACGGTCGTGGGATGGGCCACCACGATCCCGGACTCGTGGTTGAGCACGAGCCCGACGTGGAATGCGGGCAGTGCCTCGTGTGCTTCGTAGTGGACTCGCAGGGTCCCCGGGGCCCCCGTGACCAGGAAGCTCTGGTCCCGGGCACCGTCCGGGCCCAGGATCTCGAAGCCGGTGCACTCGATCTCACCCGAGCCGATCCGGGTCGGGCGTCCCACGGCGCCGGTCACATCCCCCGCATCGGGCCGGCCCTGGGCCTCCGCCTGGTTCACCGTGTCCACGTACTCCCGGACGACCTCCGGACCCGGGCCGTGTGCCCGCACCCGGCCGTGGTCCAACCAGACCGCCTCGTCGCACATGCTCTCGATGGCCGCCATGGAATGGGTCACCAGGACGATGGTCGTCCCTCGTTTGCGCAGGTCGAACATGTAGTCGTGGCAGCGCCGCTGGAACGCCTCGTCGCCGACCGCGATCACCTCGTCGACAATGAGGATCTCGGGGTTCATCTTGACCGCCACCGCGAAGCCGAGGCGTACGGCCATACCGCTCGAATACACCTTGACGGGTGAGTCGATGAACCGGCCGATGCCTGCGAAGTCGATGATCTCGTCCATCGAACCGCGGATGTCCCGTTGGCTCATCCCCAGGATGGACGCGTTGAGCATGATGTTCTCGCGTCCCGTCAGTTCCGGGTGGAAGCCGGCGCCCAGTTCCAGCAGCGCCCGCAGTTGTCCGTTCACCTCGACCACACCGGACGTGGGGCGGTAGATGCCGGCGATGATCTTCAGGGCGGTGGACTTGCCCGACCCGTTGTGGCCGACGATGCCGAAGAAGCTGCCGGCGCGGACGTCGAAACTCACGTCCCGCAGGGCCCAGAATTCGTCGGCCTCCCGGGACTTACCGCGGACCGCCCGCTCCTTGAGCGACCCTCTGCGGTCGGGCGCCAGGTAGAACCGCTTCGACAGGTTCCGGACGCGGATCGCGATGTCGTCGCTCATACCGCCTCGCCGATGTCCTGGCCCCAGCGGCGGTAGACCCAGCGGGCGATCAGGCCGGAGGCGGCAGTCCACGCCACCAGGTACGCCACCGACCAGCCGGACGGCAGCACCAGCCCGTACATGAGATCACGGCCCACGGAGATGAACTGGGCGGCCGGGTTGAGTTCGATGAGCAGACGCGCGGGCAGGGGACCGACCTGTTCGGGAACCAGCGTGATCGGGTAGATCACGGCGCTGAGGAAGAACAACAACTGCAGCACGAGTTGCATGATCTGAGCCAGATCGCGCCACCGGACATTGGCGATGGCCAGGATGGTGCTGATCGCCGCCGTGCACAGCCACAGCAGTGCGGCCCACAGCGGGATCAGCAGCCAGGTCCACGACACGTTCAGGAACGCCAGCAGCACGCCGAGGACCAGCCCGAGTTCGATCAGTGACTGCAGTCCTACGGACAGCCCCACGGCCAGCACCGGGACGAACGAGGGGAAGTACACCTTGCGCAACAGTGCCCCGTTGCCCAGCAGCGACGACATCCCACGGTTCAGGAACTGTGCGATGAACTGCCAGGTGACCAGACCTGCGATGAGCCACACGGCGTAGATCCCAGCGCGGCCGTTGCCCATGTCGGGGGGCGTGACCCGGATGATGACGGAGAAGACGATGCTGTAGATCGCGATCGTCGCCAACGGGCCGATGAGCGACCAGGCCCAGCCCAGGGCGGTGCCTTTGAAGCGCGATTTGAGGTCGCGGTTGGTGAAGTTCCAGATGAGTTCCCGGTACTCCCAGGGGGAGTCGGGCCGCCCGGTCCGCAGCCTGGTGGGCGGTCCCTCGACGTCGTGGTCCATCGCCGCCGATTGTCCCACGTGGTCGTCGTCGGGAACGACGAGGTGGGGCAGCGCCGCCGGATTCGTCCGACTGACCCGAGTGCCCGACTACCCGACCACCGCTTGACCCGGCGGGAAGACCCAGCGCCTCATGATGAACAGGTTGATCACCGCGAGGATCACGGCCGTGATCAGCTTGGCTGCCACGTACTGAACGCCTGCGGCGGTCAGGGCCGTTACTCCCAGCACGTTGGCCACCAGGTTCGCGGCCACCAAGGTGGCGAAGCGGATCGCCTGCCCGCGGGAATGGCTCGTGGGAGCGGCGAACGACCAGCGCTGGTTCACCAAGAAGTTGAAGCAGGCGGTGAGGCCGAAGGCCAGAGCGGTGGCGAGCGAGACGGGCCAGGCGAGAAGACCGTGGAACAGGATGAGCAAGCCGGTGTCCACACCCAGGCTCAGGATGCCGGTGAGCACGTAACGGATGGCTGTGCCGAGGTCTGGCAAGCTGCCCTCCGAGTGTGCGGTCACCACAGGGTACGCAGCTGGCACTTCACCGGTGACGCCAGCCGTTCGTGACGAGCGGTTCGGTCACGGCGTCGGAAGGAGCCACACCTTGTAGGTGTCGTCCTGCCACGACGGCGTCGGCAGGTCCTGCGCCAGGTCTCGGCCTTCGATCTCGACGTCTTGCGCTTGCGCCAACTGCGCCTGCGCGACGCTGTACGTCACGGCGCAGAAGCCGGCCTGCGCAAGCTGATCCAGTGAGGCAGCGTCCAGCGCCACCGGGACGGCGTTGACCGGATGAGTCGCGGGATCCTGTCCGGGCGCATAGGAGCCGCCGGACCAGTAGAAGTCCGGGAGCTGGGTGTAGGGCGCGTAGGCGGTGTACTTGAGGGGATCCTTGAAGGCAGTGGTCTTGATGCGTTCGACTGGAACGGTCTCGTTGGGGAGCTGTGCCACGGGGCACGGATCCTTGGTGTCACTGAGGAAGGTGGTCATCGGAAGAGCCGGGGACGTGACCAGCTGGTAGGGGCGCGTGGGGTTGACGACGTGGTCGGCGACGAACATGGCAGAGAGCCCGAGCGTCAGCAGCCCGAGGGTGACTCGTTGGACGGCGGGTGATGGTGAGTCCGCCAGCCAACGCCGGAGCAGGACGAATCCCCACATGGCGCCGAGGAGGGCCAGCGGAAGCAGCATCCGGTTCCACGCTCGCGCAGGTGAGACCGCCCCCAGAAGCACCGCGGCTCCCGCCTGCAGGTTCCCCAGTCCGCCCATGAACCAGAACAGTGTGACCGCAACGGTGGCGCCGGCCAGGAATACCGTGGTGCCTCCCACCCGGCTGCGGATCGGCGGCACGGCGAGCACCGCAAGCAGGGCGATGGCAGCGGCTAGGCAGGAGGTGAAGCCCCACCCGCTGTCGGGTGACGCTCCCTCGGTGAGCAACCCGATCCGTGGCAGATACTCCACAGCGGCCGGCGAACCTACGGCGAGATCGACCAAGTGGCCTCCGGAGTAGTTACTGGCCCACGCCTGGCGGGTCGTATCGTTTCCCGGCCCCTTCCCCAATGTCAGGAACAGCGCAGCCTGCCCCAGCATGCCCAGCAGCAGGGCTCCCCAGACCCACAAGGTGTGGCCGGATCGCTGCCAGTCGCGGCGAACAAGCGCCGGGAGAACCGCGACGGGCAACAGCAGGATCAGCACCACCACCCACCACAGCGGGGACACCAGCGCGAGCACGAACAGGCCCAGCACCCAGTACCTCGGCCGGTTCAGCAGGCTGTTGTCCCACCGATGGATCACTGCGAACGTCACCGGCAGGACCAGGAACAGCGCCAGGTTGATCTGATGACTCGTGACCCAGATGGACGCGCCGATGGTGACAGCTAGGACACCGGTCAGCACGGGCCAACGAGTGCGCAGGACCGAGCGCAGAAGAAAGACGATTCCCGCGGCGTTCAAGGCGGCGCACACGGCAACGAACCAGATGACTGCCGCGCTCGACGGAACGCCCAGCCACCCGACCGTCACCCACGCGAATACACCGGTCAACAGGCCCATCTGCGGGAGGCGCCATCCGCTCATCCCCTCGGGATAGGCGAGGTGATCGGTCGTTCCCAACGGTCCCGCCTGACCGTGGACCTGGAACAGGGCCTGTTGCCAGAGCCAGTCGCCGCCGAACGCGAACGTGTCCGTCATTCCTGCGGAGTAGGGTCTGAGCGCCACCACAACGGCAATGAACGCGAGAGCCGCTGACAGTCCGTAGACGAGCACTCGGGTAGCCGTCGATTCAGCCGAGTGCCGGCGGTCTGGCGCGGCATCGGTCTTCGTGACCACAGACATGGGCTCCCCGAGGTGGACGGCTGGCCTCAGGTTACGCGACGGATTCCGGCGCTTTCGTCAGGCGATAGGCGGTACGCGTCGTCGGGTATCTTCGCGCCATGACGGGAACTCAACTGGTGTCGGTGGTGATCCCGTGCCACAACGAGGAGGCACATCTGCGGACCCTGGTCGAGGAACTCACTGCGGTCGTGGACCACGACCGGATGGAGGCGGTGTTGGTGGACGACGGCAGCACCGACGCCACACTTGCCGTGATGCGTGACTTGGCCGCTGCCTATCCCGAGGTCCGGTTCGTCTCGTTGTCGCGCAACTTCGGGAAGGAGGCGGCCATGCTGGCGGGCCTCCGGGCGGCCCGCGGCGATCTCGTCGTGATCATGGATGGCGACGGCCAGCACCCCCCCGAGGTGATTCCGGCGCTCGTGCGGTGTCAGTCAGAGACGGGTGCCGATCAGGTCGTGGCGCGCCGGGATCGTTCCGGAGAGCCGGCCCTCCGCAGTGCCATCAGCAACCTGTACTACCGGCTGGCCAATCGGCTGACCGAGATCGATCTGGTGAGCGGCGACGGAGACTTCCGCCTGCTCACCCGGCTGGCCGTCGACGCGGTGCTCGAACTCCAGGAGACCAACCGCTTCTCCAAGGGTCTCTTCGCCTGGATCGGGTTCCGCACCGAGATCGTCACCTACCCCAATCGCCTCCGTGAGTCCGGCAGTTCGTCGTGGAACCGCACCTCACTGGTCAACTACGGGATCGATGGGCTGCTGTCGTTCAACAGTCGTCCCTTGCGCACGGTGATCCACATCGGCTGGGTCGCCGTCGCGCTCGCCTTCGCCTATTTGCTGTGGGTGATCGTCGTCACCTTGGTCAACGGGATTGAAGCCCCCGGGTATGTCACCGTCATCGCCATGGTCGTCTTCATGGGCGGGCTGCAGCTGATCAGTATCGGTGTTGTGGGGGAGTACGTGGGTCGGATCTTCATGGAGACGAAGCGTCGTCCCATGTACTTCGTTGCCGAGACCAGCAGTGACTCGCGCCGAGTCGCCGACGGCGAGGGATCCGTGCTGCGCTCAGGTGATGAGCTGGGTCAGATATGACCCGTATCCGCTCTTGATGAGCGGTTCGGCCAGCCGCAGGAGTTCGTCGTCGTCGATCCAGCCGTTGCGCCAGGCGATCTCCTCGAGACAGTTGACCTTGGTTCCCTGTCGCTCCTCCAACACCCGCACATAGGTAGCGGCGTCGTTGAGGGACTCGAAGGTGCCGGTGTCCAACCACGCGGTGCCGCGCGGCAGCACCGTGACGCCCAGGCGTCCCTGCTGCAGGTAGGCGTCATTGACGGCGGTGATCTCGAGTTCGCCGCGTGCGCTCGGTGTGACGTTGCGGGCGATGTCGACGACATCGGCGTCGTAGAAGTACAGCCCCGGTACGGCGAAGTGGCTCTTCGGATTCGCCGGCTTCTCCTCGATCGACAGCACCCGGCCGGCGTCGTCAAACTCTACGACTCCGTACTCCTTCGGGTTGGCCACCTGGTAGGCGAACACGTGACCCCCGGACACGTCGTTCAGGGCCCGCAGATGGCTGCCCAGGCCAGGGCCGTGGAAGATGTTGTCGCCCAGCACCAGCGCCGCACCCTGGCCCGCCAGGAAGTCGGCCCCGAGGATGAACGCCTGGGCCAGTCCTTCGGGTCGCGGTTGCACGACGTACTCCAGTGACATACCCAGGTCAGAGCCGTCACCCAGAAGGCGCTGGAAGGCTTCCTGGTCCTCGGGCGTGGTGATGATCAGGACCTCGCGCAGGCCCGCGACCATCAGGGTGCCCAGGGGGTAGTGGATCATCGGTTTGTCGAAAACCGGCAGGAGTTGTTTGCTCACCCCTCGGGTGATCGGCCACAGCCGGGACCCCGTTCCGCCCGCGAGGATGATCCCTTTCACACCGGTGAGTGTATCGACGCGGATTCCCGCTGCGCGGACGCCGGTATCCTGATCTCCGACATCAGCTTCCGCTCGGTAAGGACGGACATGAAAATCCTGGTTACGGGTGGCGCCGGATTCATCGGCTCGAACTTCGTCAGGCAGATGCTCGACGGGGCCTACCCGGCGTTCGCCGACGCGGACGTCACCGTCCTGGACGCACTCACCTACGCCGGGAACCTGGCCAACCTGGCGCCCATCGCCGACTCGCCGCGCTACCGGTTCGTCGAAGGGGACATCTGCGACGCCGAACTGGTCGCAGAACTCATGCCGCAGCACGACGCGGTGGTGCACTTCGCGGCGGAGTCACACGTCGACCGCAGCATCACCGGCGCGGCCGACTTCGTGCGCACGAACGTGCTGGGTACGCAGGTCCTGCTGCAGGCGGCGCTGGATGCGGGCATCGACCGCTTCGTGCATGTCTCCACCGACGAGGTGTACGGCTCGATCGACGAGGGGTCCTGGCCCGAGGATCATCCCCTGTTGCCGAACTCGCCGTACTCGGCGTCCAAGGCAAGTTCCGACCTGCTCGCCCGCTCCTATGCCCGCACCTTCGGCCTCGATGTGCGCATCACGCGCTGTTCGAACAACTACGGGCCCTACCAGTTCCCCGAGAAGGTCATCCCCCTGTTCGTGACCAACCTCATGGACGGCGCCAACGTTCCGCTCTACGGGGAAGGCCTGAACGTGCGCGACTGGCTGCACGTCGATGATCACTGCAACGGCATCCAGATGGTGCTTGACCGGGGCCGGGCCGGCGAGGTCTACAACATCGGCGGGGGGACGGAGTTGACCAACCGGGAACTGACCGGACTGCTGTTGGGCGCCATGGGCTGCGACTGGGACCGGGTCGACCGGGTGCAAGACCGCAAGGGTCATGACCTGCGCTACTCCGTCGACATCAGCAAGATCAACGCAGAACTGGGCTACTCACCCCAGGTGCCGTTCGACGCCGGCCTCAAGGACACCGTCGACTGGTACCGGGCCAACGAGGCCTGGTGGCGCCCGCTGAAGCAGGGCTGACATGGCCACGTGGCTGATCGCCGGCGGCAACGGCCAACTCGGACGGGACCTGACCGAGGTCCTGGCGGACCAGCCAGTCGTCGCGCTCGACCTCCCCGACCTGGACATCACCGATCCCACATCTATCGCCGACGTGCTGGACGGCACCACTCCCGATGTGGTCGTCAATGCCGCCGCCTACACCGCCGTCGATGCGGCGGAGACCGACGAAGGCACGGCGAACCGGGTCAACGGGGTCGCGCCCGGGCTGCTGGCGCAGGCCTGTGCGGCCCGCGCTGACGTCCAGCTCGTTCAGGTGAGCACCGACTACGTGTTCGCAGGCGATGCCACGCAGCCCTATCCGGAGTCGGCGACCCCCGATCCCCGCTCGGCCTACGGCCGGTCGAAGTTGCTGGGCGAGGAAGCTGTCGTTCAGGCCCTGCCGGATCGTTCCTACATCGTGCGTACGGCGTGGCTGTACGGGCGGCACGGGGCGAACTTCGTCAAGACGATGCTGCGTCTGGCGGGAGAGCACGACACCCTCGAGGTCGTCGACGATCAGGTCGGACAGCCTACGTGGAGCCGGGACCTGGCCGCGCAGATCCGGCTACTCGTGGAAGCGGAGGCACCCGCGGGCATCTATCACGGCACCAACAGCGGCCGCACCTCGTGGTTCGGCCTCACCCGGGAGATCTTCCGGCTTTCCGGCCTGGATCCGGAGCGGGTGCAGCCCACGACCACGGACAAGTTCCCCCGCCCCGCCCCGCGTCCGGCGTTCAGCGTCCTGGGGCACGACGCGTGGGCGCAGGTGGGATTGGCGCCGATGCGGTCGTGGGACGACGCGTTGGCGCAGGCCCTCGCCGGAGGCGGCTTCCGCTGACCCTCAGCGGGGGTTCGGCGGCACCGCGCCGGCCGGTGTCGCTGCCGAATCCTTGATCACGACGATGCGGCAGCCGTAGTAGCTGTCCTTGAAGGGCGACTGGGCGAACCACTGGGAGCGGTTGTTCAGGATCCGGGGCGGGTATGCGTTCGCTATCGCCTCGACCTCGATCCCGGTCTGGCACTGGTCGGTGACCGCCAGTCTCTTGATGTAGGCATCGCGGGAGTCCATCAGGGTGGCGAAGTTCGCGTAGACCGCGTTGACGCGCAGCGTCATCAGGATGCCCAGCGCAAGCACGGTGACCGTCACCACCCGTACCACCCGGCTGCGGGTCATGGCCTCGGATACCGCGGCAAGGCAGACGGCGATCATGAGCGCCCACGCCACGCTGAAGGCCCGCACCTCGGTGTACGGCGCCGCCACCACGGAGGCGATGACGAGCAGCGTGGTGGCGAGCGCCAAGACGAGGGTCTTGCGGTGGACAGCTGTGACCCAGAGGAACACCGCAGCGATCGCGGTGAGGGCAAGTAGCACCGCCGAGAACTCGAAGAACGCCGACAGAGTGGATGGGATCCGTTCCTGAAGGTACGTCAGGTCGTAGCCCGAGAAGCCGGAACGATCGGCGTAGAACTGTCGACGCATCACCGTCGAGGGCGCGGTGACCAGCACCAGCCACCCCGCCAGGGTCACGACCAGCGGGAGCCAAGAACGGATGCGCCTCCTGGCGTGCCGGTCCGTGGACAGCGCTCCGGCGATGAACACGGCGATGGCGGGTGGGACGTTCTCGAACGACAGGCCAACGAGAAGACCCAGCACGCACAGCAGTGGCGAGACGAACCGGGAGTCGGCGATCTTCCGCCGGCGTCCCTGCGTCGCATAGGCGAACAGCAGGGCGATGCTGAGGACCATGGGTTGCCCGTACCCGGCGTTCCCCGTACCCCAGAAGAAGACGTCGAGGCTGGGCCACAGCAGCAGGACGCTCGCCACCGCCAGCACGGTATTGCGGGGCCATTGCGCCCCTCGTTCGAAGAAGTTGCCGAGGAGAAGGCTCAGCGCCAGGAATGCGGTGACGGCGGCCAGGGTGAACAGGATTTTGGGCATGCTCAGCCAGAAGATCGCCCCCTGCTCTCCCAGTCGGGCGTTGAACTCGGTGATCTGCTGCAGGGAGCGGTCGACGACCCAGGGGAGGCGTTCGGTGAGGTCGAACGCTCCGAACTGACGGGTGAGGGCGAAGTCCTCGCCATTGAGCGGGGAGATGAAGAAGGTGATGCCGAAGATCAGGACGGTGACGCCGGCGATGCCTGCCAGAGCGATGTCCGACCGCCGCCATCCGGGGTGCTGCATCATGGTTACCCCCGCCGCTTTGCCCGGACCGGCTGTACCCGTTGAAGGTTCCCGGCTCATCCGGCGCCTCTGCGGGCCCGAGGATACGTCGACGTCTTGACCACCCGGCCGACCGACTGGCCCAGCACCAGGTAGCCGCGTGGCGAGAACCGCCCGTGCATCGTCCGCAGACCCCGCAGTTGGGCCCGCAGGTTCGCACGTTCCCGGACCCGCAGATCGCCGGTGACGTTGCCGGGGTGGACGCGGTAGTCCAGGACGAGGTCCGGCACCTCGACCAGCTCGCCCAGGGTGGCCAAACGGTAGGCGAGGTCGAGGTCCTCGGCCACCGGCAGTGACGGGTCGTAGCCGCCCACTTCCCGCACGCCGTCGGTGCGGAGCATCCCGGCCGAGAAGTGGAACGGCAAACGCCCGTCGGCCAGTCCGAAGTGCCAGTCCGGCAACCAGCCATCGGTCGCGGGGTCGGTCGTGAAACATCGGATCCGCCCGCCCACTCCGACCACGTCGGGATGGTGGTCCAGGTACGTGCGCAGGAGCCTGAACCGATCGACATGGGACAGGTCGTCACTGTCGCAGGTGGCCAGGTAGCGCCCGCGCGCCGCTTCGACCGCTCGGTTGCGCACCGCTGAGATCCCACTGGGGCGGGACATTCGAAGTGCTCTGACCCGTGAATCGCGGTCCCCCCAGGCCTGGGCGGACTCCCACGACCCGTCGTCGGAGCAGTCGTCGACGATCACCAGTTCCAGGTCGGGATCGTCCTGCGCCAACACCGAACGGATGGACTCGTCCATCAGGGTCACGCGGTTGCGCACCGCCATCATGGCCGTTATGGCGGGGTCAGTGGGCACGGGACCGCCTCGCCTCGTCGTAGACGTCAATGAGCCGTGCCACCCAGCGGTCCACGTCGTACCGCTGCGAATAGACCGCTCGGCAGTGGCTCCGCAGGGCAGCGCCACCGGCGACGGTCCAGCGCAGTGCGTCAGAGAGCGCACCTGGGCTGAAGGAGGAGTCGACCCGATCTACCGCGACCCCGACCCCGGCGGCCACAAGATCGGGGGTCTGACTACCCTCGGCGGCGAGGATCACGGGCACGCCGGCCTCGAGCGCCTCAACAACGACCAGCGCCACCGCCGGCTCGGGCCACAGGCTGGGAAAGACCACGCCGCTGTACCTCGGCAGCAGGGTGCGCAGGTCCTCGCGTGGCATGGTGCCCCGGAACACCACTCCGGCAGGCGCCAGTTCGCGGAGTCGGCCCAGTTGTGGTCCGTCGCCGAAGACATCCAACCGGGTCCCCGCCGGCCACACCGCCAGCAATTCCGCGAAGCCCTTCTCGGCGCGCAGTCGGCCGACCGCGGCGAACCGGGGCTCCTGCGGGACGGACGCGGCACCCGCGTGCACCGGGGGGATGCCGTTGGGCACGACGGCGAGGCGTTGCCCCGGAACCCCGTAGGTGGCCATCACATGCGCGGCATAGTCCGACAACGTGATGATCCGGTCCGCCCGGCGGAGCAACGGATTGGCCCCCACCCCTCGGCTGTTGCGCACGGCGATGGGCAGGCTCGCCAGGGCGGAGGATCGGTAACACTCGTAGCGCACCGCTGACCACGGTTCACCGTCGGGGCACAGCGTGCAACTGTGACCCTCTCGGTACAGCAGGGCGTTCGCGCACAACGGGCGGAAGTTGTGCAGCGTGTGGACCACCGGCGTCGGCCAGTCGGCCAACCAGGCCGTGCCGATGTTCGGCACGGTGTTGTGGATGTGCACCACGTCGGGCGAGAACGCGCGCAGATGATCACTGGGGTCGGCTCCGCCGTTCGTGAGAGTGCGCCATGCCGCCGCCAGCGGATAGGTGCGCTGCACCCGCTCGCGATCCGTGTGCCGGCCGAGAAGCAGGACCTCGTGGCCGGCGTCGATGAACGCGCGAGCCTGCGCAGCGACGATCTCGTTCTCGCCGCTGGGCTGGTCGGAAGCGTAGAAGCTATGAAGGAGGGCGAGCCGCACTCGGGTCCGTCACAGAGTGGCGCGGAATCGGCGGGTGGTGTCGTAGTCCGGCAGCAGCCCGGCGGCCCGGGCCTCGGCCAGTGTCGGAGCCGCAGAGTCCTTGGCAGACAACGAAAATTCGGTGACTCCCCACTCGATCCCCAACGCCGGATCCAACGGGTGCACTTCGTGCTCGCGGGTGGGCGAGTAGCCCTCACTGCACAGGTACACGATGGTGGTGCCATCGGCGTGGGCTGCGAATCCGTGCCCTAACCCCTCGGACAAGTACACCGCGCGCCGCGACTCGGCGTCGAGGGGTACGGCGGTCCACTTGCCGTAGGTGGGTGAGCCGACCCGGATGTCCACGATCACGTCCAACGCGCTGCCGCTGACGCAGGTGACGTACTTGGCCTGGCCGGGCGGCACATCCGCGAAATGGATCCCCCGCACCGTGCCCCGAGCGGACACCGAGCAGTTGGCCTGGGTGAGCTTCAGATCGTGGCCGGTCGCCTCGCGGAACCGGTCGGAACGGAACCATTCCAGGAAGGCTCCGCGGTCGTCGCCGTGGATCTGCGGCGTAACCACCCACGCGCCCTCGATGTCCAGTTCCTCGATGTGCATGTCGATCACCCTAACCGTGATGCGAAGCCACATTGGTAGAGGACATGTCACGACAGGCGCTGATGGCGTGGGGTGGGTCAACGTGGTCGGAAGGGGCAGAAGGTACGACCACACGGGCCGTGCGTTGGCCTCACGTTGAGGCTCGTCCGAGTTGTTTGGAACCTACGGATGGCTTGCTAGCCTGACGTCGCACCGGATTCCAGCCGATGGATCCGTCTCGGGCGGGGGTAGCTGATGTTCAACA
>CAZVYU010000003.1:0-23322 GCA_964631645.1 uncultured Actinomycetes bacterium | reverse complement strand
GCACCGGATTCCAGCCGATGGATCCGTCTCGGGCGGGGGTAGCTGATGTTCAACACCAACTGGTTTTCGCCGCCATCAATGATTGCGGTAACCGGCGTTGTGCTGACCCTGGTGGCACAACTTGGAATCCCCGCGAGCGGGGCAGCAACGGACTCAGCGAGCAATACACCGCGGGTCCTGGATGATCGCGGTAACCCCGTTGCCGGAGCGACGGTTGCAGTGTTCCCGAGCCCCACGCGATCCCAGGTGCGAGAACTGACACCGGGGCAGTCCGTCTCGTTCCAGTCTGCGTACACGACGACGACCGACTCGGCCGGGAACTACTGGCTCCCGAACGTCAGTCTCCCCAATGGTTCGCCTGACTTCACTATCACCGTCCATAAGGAGGGTTACTCAACCGGAAGCACGTTTGGGGACGTGTCGTCGCTGGGTGAGTCAGCACGGGGCCTGACAGCGCTGCGCCGCTCTTCTGGTCCGGTTTCACCGCGCGAGAAGGTAGTGACCCTTCGTTACTCTCCGACCGGCGCAGGTCTCCGTACGAGCTCAATGTCACGGTTGCCGACGGCGGTCCAGGCGTCGAACATCAGGTACCGGCTCATTTCGGAAAGGAACCCGTGGGCGAGACTGACCCGGTTGTTCTCTCGAACTAGGGCTGCAGCCGTTTCATTCGAATTCGAATCGGGGGGTTCGTCCAGTCTCGGCTGGGCTGTGATGACTCCCGGCGATACGGGTTTTCACGGAGGAGGCACCCGTGATCAAAGTGCAGCGGCGGGCATCCCGTTCACCCCGTGGCGCGGACAGAAGGGGACACGAGATCTCGCGACAAAGGTGAACTACAAGAGATGGGAGATCACCAAGACGTGGTATGACTGTCAACGCAACGGCTGTACCCGTCATGACTACACATGGCAGGAAGTCCGACCAGAAGGCTTCAACGGTGGAGAGCATCGCTTTTCGAGCGATTTCATGCCCCGCATCTCCCACAGGGCGTGGTGCGGCGGCCGGATCCGCAAGGGGAATAGCAACTGGGTGTCGAGCGGGGTTGCGGACACCCTTTCTTGGGGCGTGAGAGTCTACGGTTCCTGGTTGTCGTCGCAGGCTGGATTCACCACCAACGTCAAGACGCGGTTCACAGCTAAGACCGGCCCGATCAGAGTGTGTGGGCTCAAGGGCCCGGCGCTGAGTGCTTCGGGACTACCTGTTGCAGTTCCTGCCTGACCGACCGATGTTTCTCACTCATAGAATTCGGCAGTTGGGGCTCCTGACCCTCCCCGTGATCCTGTGTGTTGCGTGCGCGGTTCCCGAACCGGGAGGGGGCCCCGATCCGCTCGGAGACCCGATGGCTCCGCGTGGATCCTGCTTCATCTCCAAATACCCCCACGGCTGGTATGGAAGCGGACCACTGAAAGTGAATGGTGACCAAGAAGTAGTCGTCGATTCCGTATCGCTTCTTGGGCCACGGAACCTTTCTCTGGTCGGCGCCTATCTCCTGCCGAGCTCTACATACATCCAATCAACTGACGCGCCCGAGCAGACAGAGAAGGACTCCGGCGAACCACCCCGTTGGCGCTGGACAAAGCGGACGTCGGCGGTAGGCGCGAGTCTGGCTCCCCAGTCCGTGACCAGCCAGCTAGTGGTTGCCGCGCAGACGGAAGGTCCCGGAGTAGGGAGCGCGACGGGTATTGAACTCCGGTATCACGATGCAAGTGGTCATTATGTTCGACGAGACCCTTTCGAGATTGTGATGGGCGCGAAGAGGTGCTGAGCCACCCTGGTGCGCAACGGTTGTCGATGGCGTTGCCGGGGTGCCCGGCCGGTGATCCTGCAGTGGCGTTCCCTGTCAGTAGGCGCCGCGGCCGGTGATGACGGCCTTGACGGTGCGCAGGAAGATGATCATGTCCAAGGACAGGGTCCAGTTCTCGACGTAGTACAGGTCGAGGGTCACTGCCTCGTTCCACTCCAGATCCGACCGGCCGGAGACCTGCCACAGTCCGGTCATGCCGGGTTTCGCCAACAGGCGCCGGGTCGCCATGACGTCGTACCGCTCGACGTCGTCCAGGGGGTGCGGGCGCGGACCGACCAGGCTCATCGTTCCGGTGAGCACATTCAGCAGTTGTGGCAGTTCGTCCAAGGAGTACCGGCGCAGCCAGCGGCCGATACCGGTGATGCGGGGGTCGTCGTTCATCTTGAAGATGGCGCCGTCGGCCCCGGCCTGGTCCCGCAGGGCGGCCCGCTGGGTGTCGGCGTCGGCGCACATGGTGCGGAACTTCCAACACATGAACGTGGTGCCGCCGGCACCCGCTCGGCGCTGCCGGAAGAAGACCGGACCGGGACTGCTGCGTTTGATCAGCACGGCGATGATCGCGATGGGGATGGCCAGCAGCACCAGACCCACCGACGATCCGACCAGGTCGACGGTCCGTTTCACGACCCGGGCCGGGCCGGAGAACCGGGGCATGTCGACGCGGACCAGCGCCAACCCCTCGACGGGTTCGATGGACAGCCGGGGTCCGGCGACGTCGGCGAGTGCGGGGCTGACCAGGAGGGACAACGAGGTGTCCTCCATCGCCCACCCCAACCGCCTCGGCCAGGTCGCGTCGGCATGGCTGCCGGGGGAGTACAGCAGGGTGTCGGCCTCGGCTTCGATCGCGGCGGCCACCACGTCATCGGGGTGTGGGTCGGGGCCGTCAGAGATGGGCCACATGCCCACGCCCGCGAACACTCCGCCCGTTCGGGTGAGTTGTTCGTCCAGGGCCGCCGCTTGCGAGGCGGACGCCACGACGAAGACCCGGTGCAAGGGCCCGCCGCGGGCCAACTGACGGTGCAACAGGATGCGCAGCAGGTTGCGACCGACGATCAGAAGCACAGTGCCCAGAAGCATGATGACGAGCAGCGTCTCGCGAGCTCGCGACGTCCCGGCAGCGTAGGCGCCGGCCGCCACGAGACACGCGGTCCACAGGCTCGCCACGAGGACCCGGCGGTACTCCTCGGGACCGTTGCCCAGCACAGTCGTCGCTCGCGACTGCATCTCCCACAACATCGTGGGCCACAGGAGCAGCGCCGCACCCGCCACGATGAGCCGGGGCGTGTCCAACCGCAGGGGAGCCGACGCCCCGATACCGCTGGCCAGAACAGCCGCGACCGTCGCCACGATGACGGTGAGGTCGACAACCACCATCACCCGCCGCTGGGAGGTCTCCCGCTCGGTGGCATCCTCGACCGGAGTCCGGATCGGCTGGTAGACCATCAGGGTCCTTCGCTGAACCATTCGATCGTCCGCTTCAGCCCGTCCTCCAACGGCGTCGTCGGCTGCCAGCCGAGCGTTGACGCGGCGAGCGTGATGTCCGGTTGCCGCTGCCGCGGATCGTCGACCGGCAGCGACTCGAACCGCACGCCGCCGGTCCCACCCGTCATCTGCAGCACCAGGTCGGCGAGCTCACGGACGGTTGTCTCCTCGGGGTTACCCAGATTGATGGGACCGGTGACCGAGGGGTCGGTGGCCATCATGCGCTGCAGGCCGTCGACCAGATCGTCGACGTAGCAGAATGACCGGGTCTGTTGTCCTTCGCCGTACACCGTGAGCGCCTCGCCAGCCAACGCCTGGACGATGAAGTTGCTGACGACCCGGCCGTCGTCGGGGCGCATGCGGGGCCCGTAAGTGTTGAAGATGCGCACCACCTTGATGGGCATCCCGTGCTGGCGGCGGTAGTCGAAGAACAGGGTCTCGGCACACCGTTTGCCCTCGTCGTAGCAGGAGCGCGGGCCGATCGGGTTGACGTTGCCCCAGTAGTCCTCGGTCTGCGGGTGGATCTCGGGGTTGCCGTACACCTCAGAGGTCGACGCCAGAAGGATGCGGGCTCCGGTGCGTTTGGCCAGCCCCAGCATGTTGATCGAACCCAGGACCGACGTCTTGGTCGTCTGCACCGGGTCACGCTGGTAGAACACCGGCGACGCCGGACAGGCCAGGTGGTAGATCTCGTCGACCTCGACGAACAGCGGGAAGGTCAGATCGTGCCGCAGGAACTCGAACCGGGGATTGGGCAACAGGTGATGGATGTTGCCGCGGGTCGACGAGTAGAAGTTGTCCACACACAGGACTTCGGCGCCGGTGGCCAGCAGCGCCTCGCACAGGTGGCTGCCGATGAACCCGGCGCCGCCCGTGACCAGGATGCGCGGAGGCGCGGCCGCATTCATGACGATCCCCTAGCTGGGCGTCGGCCCACAGATTCGCTCAAGTATAGGCAACCCGCCCGCCCCGGTGACGGAGGTCGGCCCAGCGTCACGCGATGCGTACGGGCAGCGTGGTGACGGTCACCTTCCCCCGCTTGGCCTTCTTGCACTTGCTGCCACTGACGGGGCAGGCGCGCTTCTTGCCGGACACCTTCAGCGCTGCCTTGCCCGAGGTCGTGTAGGCGATGGTGGCCTTGCCGGGCCCGCCGGTGAAACTGCACTTCACCAGATTGCCCTTGGTGCGGCACTTCTTGAAGGTGGAACCGATCGTCCAGCCGGCCAGCGTGCGGTAGGTCTTGGTGGCGATGTCACCCCGGCGCATCTGGATGCCGGCGAACGCCTCGTACCGGCTGGACCACAGGTACCAGTAGGAGCGACGCAGGCCCAGGGCCCACGAATCGAGGTAGTTGCGGGCCAGGAAGGTCGCGGCCTTCTTTCCCTTCAGCCGGCCGGCGGGCGGGTTCCCCGGAACGGACGTGTAGAAGTTGGCCTCGGTGTCCCACATCTGCACCCGCGACGGCTTCTTCTGTTTGCGCAGGTCCTTGACGAACCGTTTGATCTGCACGTTGCGCTCATCCGGTCCACCCTTGGCCAGCGGGTAGAAGTGTCCGGCGAACGCGTCGACCGGCCAGCCGAGTGAGCGCAGCGCCTTCATGTAGGAGCGGCCCATCGAGCGGTACCAGGTCGCCACGTGGGTCTGGATGCTGCCGCCCACAACCGTTGCGGTCGGGTCGTACTGTCCCACGACCTCAGACAGGATCTTGGTCATCGTCGCCATCTGGCCGGCAGTGCCTTGGTAGAACTGCGGGCTGGTGATCTCGTTCCAGGCTTGGTAGTGGTCGATGGTGGCGGCATACCGCTTGACGAAGGCGGTCACGAACGAGCGGAAGAAGGCCATGTTCTTCGGCGCGGCCGTCGACCCCTTGCCGAAGAGCGGCGGGTCCAGCTCCTTGCTCGGGTCGGCCACCGGTCCGGCCGCCCACTTCGGGGTCCCGCAGAACACGAACATCACGTCCGAGACACCCCAGGAGCGGACCCGGTTCAGGGTCTGGTCCATCGCGCCCCACTGCCGGTCGCCCTTGGTGGGCTCCATCATGCGCCAAGTGGGCCAGCAGTTCATCCGAAGAGCACCGGCCGGTACCTCGGGGTCAGTGGTGAACGAGTGCACGCCGAAGGATTCGGGTGTGATTCGTTGTCCCGCGTTGGCGGGAGCCGCAGCGGCCGCAGGCACCGCGATCGTCGCCGCGGTCAGTACCGCGAGACCCTTCAACACCGTGGCTCGAGACAACACCAACACCACCTCCGAGACGGTCAGCCTATACGGACCGGGACCTCATTCAACCGGTAGCGACCGGATTCGGTGGTGCACGGATCCCCGGTGACAGGGCACACCGAGACTTCGGCCGGAAGCCGGATGGCCCGGGGCGCCACGGTCGCCCAGGCGATGTCGAAGGTGCCCCCGTCGTCACGGACGAACGAGCACGTGACCACCCCGGTGTCGGTCCGGCAGCCGGTGTAGGTGGCCCCGATGACCCAGGTGCCCAGCGTCTGCAGGGCTCGGGTCGACGGGTCGGAGGGGCGCATCTGGATGCCGGGGAACGGGTAGTAGTCGGCGGTCCACAAGTACCAGAAGGTGCGCCGCAGACCGTTGCGCCATCCGTTCAGGTACGTCTGAGCGGTCCATGCCGCGGCCTTGTCGCCGGTGATCCGGCCATCCGGTGCCCCACCCGGGCGGTCGACCTCGTAGTTCACCTCGGTGTCCCACAGGGCCAGGTCGGCAGGCGCCGCGTAGCGGTCCAGATCGTTTCTCACCCGTCGGATCTGGTCCACCCGTGACTCCGGGGTGCCCCGGCCACCGGGATAAAAGTGCGCCGACACCACATCGATCGGCCAGCCGCGGCGACGCAGATCGGCGAAATACTGGGGGATGAAGCCCTCGTACAACTCCGGCCGGTTGGTCTGGAAACCGGCGGATGCGACGTAGGCGGCGGGGTCGATGTCGTCGGCAGCCCGGGCCACGATCGCGGTCATCTGTCCCATCTGCGCCGGGGTTCCGGTGAAGAACTGCGGGCTCCCCGGCTCGTTCCAGACCTCGTAGCCGTCGATCCGGCCCCGGTATCGCTCCATGACCGCTCGGACGTAGGTGTCGAAGTCGGCCATGTTGGCCGGCGGCTGGGCGCTGCCCGGGCCGAAGGCTCCCTGGTCGGGGGTGGCGCTGGGTTCGCCCGCCCACTGCGGCGTGCTGCAGAACACGTACAGGATGTCGGAATAGCCCCACTGTTCGGCCTGAGTCACGACCCGGTCGAAGTCGACCCAGTTGTACTCGTCGCGGGCCGTGTTGACCCAACTCCACCCCGGAAAACAGTTCAGCCGGATGGAGGCGGTCGGCAGCTCCGGTCGGGTCGTGAAACTGTGGATGCCGAGATCAGTCGCCGCGACCGTGAACTGAGCCGCCGGGTCCCGACCGGTCCGCACCGCGGCGGCGCTGTCCGCGCCCGGCTCAGGCGATGCGGTTCCGCCGCATCCGGCCAGCACGGCGACCGCCCCCGCCGCGGCGACCAGGGCGCGCAGACTGCGTGGCATCGGGACTCCGGGAGTCGGGGGAACAGGTCCCGATGACCCTATGCGACGGTTTCCTCCCCGTTTCGGCCGTGGGCGGCGGAGACGCCGCTTCGTGACCATCCCGCTGGGGAGGGCAGCCGGACCCACGGAGCGTGCTGGTGCCGAGGATCGGACGAAGCGGTCGCATCCCCGGCAGCGGCCCGACACGATGGTGTCCTGACCCCGGAGGATCCATGAGCTCTCACGAACGCGCCGGCACTGTCGCCACGGCGGCGGACCTGGTCGACGTCCCTGCGTTGATCACCGCCTACTACACCGTTCACCCCGACCCTTCTGACCCGGTGCAGCAGGTCGCCTTCGGCACCTCCGGCCACCGCGGTTCCGCTCTGGATGCGGCGTTCAACGACGACCACATCGCGGCCACCAGTCAGGCGATCTGTGACTACCGAGGCGGCCAAGGCATCGGGGGCCCGTTGTTCCTGGGCCGCGACACCCATGGGCTCAGCGAACCCGCCTGGGCGACGGCCCTCGAGGTGTTCGCCGCCAATGACGTGCGGGTGATGATCGACTCGCAGGACGGCTACACCCCGACCCCGGCCGTCTCCCACGCCATCTTGAACTACAACCGCGGCCGGACGACGGCGGATCCGGGCCGCGGCGACGGGGTGGTGGTGACCCCGTCGCACAACCCGCCCCGCGACGGCGGGTTCAAGTACAACCCACCGGACGGCGGTCCCGCCGGGGCCGACATCACCGGGTGGATCCAGGACCGGGCCAACGACTACCTGCGCCAGGAATTGGCCGGGGTGAAGCGGATCCCGCTGGCGCGGGCCCGGTCGGCCGACACCACCGCCTCGTACGACTACATGGGCACCTATGTGGCCGACCTTCCGAACGTCGTCGACATCGCTGCGATCCGCTCGGCGGGCGTACGCATCGGGGCTGACCCGTTGGGCGGCGCGTCGGTGGCGTACTGGGGGGCGATCGCCGAGGCGCACGGGCTGGATCTCACCGTGGTGAATCCGCTGGTGGATCCGACCTGGCGCTTCATGACGCTGGACTGGGACGGCAAGATCCGGATGGACTGCTCCAGTCCCTCGGCGATGGCTTCTCTGATCGGCAAGGCCGACCAGTACGACATCGCCACGGGCAACGACGCGGACTCTGACCGGCACGGCATCGTCACCCCGGACGGTGGCCTGATGAACCCCAACCACTTCCTGTCGGTCGCCATCGACTACCTGTACCGCAACCGGGTGGACTGGCCGGGGACCGCCGCCGTGGGCAAGACGGTCGTGAGCTCGTCGATCATCGACCGGGTGGCCGCCTCGCTGGAGCGGCAACTGATCGAGGTCCCGGTCGGTTTCAAGTGGTTCGTCCCGGGCCTGATCGACGGGTCGATCGCATTCGGCGGCGAGGAGTCCGCGGGCGCCTCGTTCCTGCGCCGCGACGGATCTGTGTGGACCACCGACAAGGACGGGATCATCATGGCGCTGCTGGCGTCGGAGATCCTGGCTGTCACCGGGACCTCGCCGTCGCAGCACTATCGGGGGCTCACCGACCAGTTCGGCGCGCCGGTCTACGCGCGGGTGGACGCGCCCGCCACGCGCGAGCAGAAGGCGCGGCTCAAAGACCTCTCGCCGGAGCAGGTGACCGCCACGGAGCTGGCCGGCGAGCCGATCACCGCGACCCTGACCCGGGCTCCCGGCAACGACGCGCCGATCGGTGGGCTGAAGGTGTGTGCCGAGAACGGATGGTTCGCGGCCCGGCCGTCGGGGACCGAGGACGTGTACAAGATCTACGCGGAATCGTTCCTCGGCGAAGAACACCTGGCCCGGATCCAGGCCGAGGCGCGGGACGTGGTCTCCGCAGCGTTGACCGACTGAGCCTTCCGACGCCGCAGGCTAGAGTTCCCGGATGCACGGCCGGCCCCATCGCTATGTGATCGGGATCGGATCGCAGCGGGCCGGGAGTACCTTGCTGCATCGGGTGCTGGCCACCTGCACGCCGGTCTGGATGCACCCGATGAAGGAGTTGCATTACTTCGACGTCGTCGCCGGGGCCACGGCGTTCCGCATGATGCAGCGCTTGTCGACGCACCTGGTGGAACAGGCACCCGGCCCGCGCCGACCCCGGTGGTGGCCGGGGGGGCAGCGGGAACCCCAGCGGACGGCGGCGCTGTACCTGGAATGTTCGGACCGGTTCCAACTGGCCCAGCTGGGTTACGAGCGACTCTGGGGACCGGAGGCGGCGGACTTCCCGGTCGTGGGTGAGATCACGCCCGAGTACCAGCTGTTGCCGCCCCCGGCCATCGCTGCCATGCGGGACGCGGTCGGTGAGGACGCCCGGATCCTGTTGATCCGGCGTGATCCGGTGGATCGGTTCCTCTCGTCGTGTGTTCTGCGCGAGTCGTTCCTCAACCCGGACTTCGACCCCGGCTCGCTGGACGAGGAGGCCTTGCTCGAGGAGCTGGCGATCGGTAGTCCCTTCGTCCGGCAGCAGCAGAACTTCTCCGACTACGACGACGCGCTGCGGCGCTACCGGGAGGTCTTCCCGCGCGTCATGGCGGTGGACCTGCCCGACCTGGCGCAGGCCAGTCCGTCACTCGGGCGGCGGTTGGGGGAGTTTCTCGATGTTCCGTTCGACACCAGCGCTTTCGCCGATGCCGTGGCGGGCCGGGTCAACCAACTGCCGGGGTTCCAGGTGTCGCCCGAGACCCGGGCAGCGGTGGCCCGGGGCCTGCAGGAGTACATCGAGATCAAGCGTGCCCTGCTGGCCCAGGCGCAGGGTGACCACCCACCGGCGTGATCCGGTCAGGCTGGTGGTGTCTCGTGGGTCGACTCCCGCGCCGGATCGTCCTTGGGTAGTCCGAAGCTGACCAGCAGACCGAACAGCACGAAGGCGGCCGCCACCCACGCGGTCGCCCGCGCGGCGTCGGTGTACGCCTGCTTGGCATCATCGACGACGGGTTCGAGGCCCGGGATCTGTTCCAGACCGATGATCGCCTGTCCGGCGCTGGACTGGACCTGGTCGGTGAGTTGGGTGCGCTGGGCGTCGGTCAACCCCGCCTCCTGGGCCAGGTCGTCACCGAGGATCGTGCCGAGCCCGCTGAACAGGACGGCCCCCAGGATGGCCGCGCCGAGCGCTGAGCCGACCTGACGGAAGGTCGAGGTCATGGCGGACGCTTGGCCGGACTTCAGCGCCGGGACGTCGGCCAGCACGACGTTGGTCAGCTGCGCCGACGCGAAGCCCAGGCCCAGCCCGTAGATGATCAAGGGGATGACGAGCCACCAGGGCGATCGCGTCACCGACAGCGTGAGGCCGATCAGGACGATGCCGGTGACTTCCAGTGCCATGCCCAGCCGCACCACCTGGGTCGGACCCATGAGCGCCGACACATGCCGCGCGGCGCCGCCTGAAGCGAGCGTTCCGATCGCCAGGCTGGCCAGGATGACGCCGGTGGTCAGCGGGTCGGTCCCGTGGACCGACTGCATCCACAGTGGCAGGACGAACAGGATGCCGAACTCGCCGAGGCTGACGACCAGGGCGACGACGTTGCCGAAGCCGTAACGCCGGATCCCGAACAGGGACAGATCGACCAGCGCGGCCTCGCCGGTGTGGGCTCGGCGCGATTCCCACCAGACGAGCGCGCCGAGCAGGAGTGCACCCACGGCCAGGGCGACGGGGACGACAGACAGGCCACCGGTGGGGAAGTGGATCGGTCCCAGGTCGAAGTCGGCGATGGCGGTCCACCAGCCGAAATCCTGGCCCTCGATCAAGGCGTAGACGATGAGACCGAGGCCGGTCGCGGACAGCAGCACCCCCACCGGGTCGAAGCCCTTGACCGGGGGGCCGTGGTTCTCCGGGACGGTGCGCAACACCATGATCGCGGCGATGATGCCCACCGGGATGTTGACCAGGAAGGCCCAACGCCACGAGAAGTCCTCTGCCAGCCACCCTCCGAGCAGTGGCCCCAGCCCCGCGGCGCCGCCGAACACAGCCCCCCACAGGCCGAAGGCGACCGCCCGTTGGCGCCCCGTGAACAGCACGTTGATGACCGCGATCGAACTCGGCAGCATCATGGCCGCACCGATCGCCTGGACGGCTCGGGCGGCGATCAGGAAGGACGGGTCCTGGGCCGACCCGCTCGCCAGCGATCCCAGCAGGAACACCGCGATGCCGGACAGGAAGAGCAGGCGCCGCCCGTACTTGTCGGCCAGCAGCCCCACCGTGATGAGCAGGGCGGCGAACAGCAGTGAGTAGATCGAGTTGACCCACTGGGCGTCGGTCTGGGTGAGGCCCAGATCCTCGACCATGTCGGGCAGCAGGACGTTCACGATGCTGCCGTCGATGATGATCATGCTCAGCCCGATGAGCAGCGACACGAGCGCCCACCAGGGATGAGCAACAGTGGTGGGCCGGTCGTCGGTCACGGACTGTGCCATGTCGCTCACGCTATCGGCTGGCGCCCCCCGCCGACCCCCCTTCCCCCTCGCCGGGGGGACGGTTTCAGTCGCAAGCGACCGAAACGTCAAGTGGCGACCGGAACAACTGGTCGCCTTCCGCGGTTTCGGTCGCGGATCCGGTGCCGAGCCAGAGACGTGGTCCCGGTGTCTGCCCCGCCATAGGGTCCTCCTATGAGTGCGGAGGTCCTGGCAGCGGTGCGAACGATCCGCCGGCCCAGGCCGGTCGTGGTGATCGACGGTCCGGCCGGAGCCGGCAAGTCGCGTCTTGCCGCCGACATCGTCTCGGATCTTCCCGGAGTCACGACCGTGATCGGCATGGACGATCTGTACGACGGCTGGGAGGGCCCCGCCGACCCTGGATTCGCCACCTACCTGCGGGACTCCCTGGCACCGCAGATCCTGGCCGGCGGTCCGATCACTCATCGCGAGTACGACTGGGAGCACGGCCGCTTCGGGCCGGACGTCACCGTGGCGCCCGGCGATCGGCTGGTGCTCGAAGGTGTGGGCAGTGCTCACCCGGCGTTGGCGGGTATCGCCGACCTGCGGGTGTGGGTCTGGGCCGACCCGGCGGTCTGTGCGGAACGGGTACTGGTCCGCGACGGGGAACTCACCGAGCCCCACTGGCCCCACTGGCTCGCCGTCCAGCAGTTGTACTACGCCCAGTTCCCGACCGAGCCTTTGTGCGACATCACCGTGTCCACCGCCCCGGGGACCGCAAAACTCGCGTCCCGGCGCACACCTCGGCCGTAGAAGCACCGCTGCGCCCGAGGTGTGCGGCTAAGGCCGAGGTTTGCGGTCCCCTGGCGGACGGTCAGAAGACGGCGCCCATCTCGGTCTCGACCTCTTCCATGGTCATGTCGTCGCACAGGTTGGCGCCGTGCAGGGCTTCGGCGGCCTCCATGGCGTCGTCGGCGACGTGGAACGGGATGCCTTCCTCTCGGAAGCCGACCGCCTGCTCCCGCAACTCTTCCGTACGTTCGGCGGACGCGTCGCTGGCTCGCATGATCACGATCTCGGCCACCGCGCCCGGATTCGCGCGCGCAAAATCGAGGTAGATCTCGGGGTCCTTCTGTCCGCTGTCCCCGATGAGGACCAGCCGGGTGTCGGGGTACGCCTCGCGCAACCGCGCCAGGGCCAGCTTCTTGTGCTCCTCGCCGGATCGGGTGATGTAGCGATCACTCGGCCCCCAGTCGGTGAGGAACAGGGGGCCGCGCGGATACCCGCGCAGTTGCAGGAACTGCGTGAGCATCTCGTAGAACGCCCACGAGCCGGTGGACAGGTAGAAGAACGCGGGTTCAGGAGGGGTCGTGCCGCGCTTGCTCGCCACGCCTCGCTGCAGCCCTCGATACAGCGACGCCATGCCGGGGACCGCCCGCCGGGTGTGGGCGTCGCGGAACAAGGTGCGACGCAACGCGACCATGCCTTCGTCGAGGCCCGTCCGGATGACGGTGTCGTCCAGGTCACTGACGACCAGGAACTTGGCCTTCGGTGAGGGGCACAGCACTCGGCCCGTTCCCGTGAACTCGGTCGAATCATCGTGGTCGCCCGAGGTGGTCACCTGTACCTCGTGCCAACCGGGAGCCAGTCCGGGCACCTCGAGTTGGACCGAGGCGTACCCATGACGGTCGGTGACCCCCGTGCCGGTGACTTCGCCCAGGCGAACCGTCACCTCGGTGTCCGGGAAGGCCAGCGCCACATGCCGACGCAGGTTCGCGTTGAGCACGTCCCAATAGGGGATCCGGCTCCCGCCTTCGGGCAACTTGGGTGTCTCGATCACCCGGGTATGCACGCGCGCCACCCCTTGCGCGACCCAGCCGCGGTACACCACGACCCTGATCCCGCGCAGGGTTCCGTCCTCGAGTTTCTGGCTCCGCCGGTGGGAGGCGTACTTGGCCTCCAGCCCCGACACGGCCTTGGCGGCTTCTTCGCTGCGCACCGCCTCGTCCAGTTTGTTCGACGCCGAATCCATGATCTTCCGGGGGAGTTTGCGGGGATCCACCGAACCAGCATGACGCCTCCGGTCCCACGACGCGCAGCGAATCCGCACCGCGGACGTCGGCCTCCTGACAGGATCAGCGCGGGAGGTGCCGCATGGACAACGGCAACGTGCAGTTGACGTGGGACTTCGACTGGGTGTCGGTCGCCCTGCTCCTGTTCGTCTTCGGATGGATCACGGGCCGACTGCTCGGCGTCAAGCGTGGATTCTGGCGGGCGTTCTTCGCGGGGCTGGTCGGGCTGATGGCCGGCTACATCCTCGTGTACGTCCAGTTCGGCCAGGTCCAGGACTACAACGATCTCGGGGAGTGGGGGAAACTCGGCATCGGTTTCCTCGGCTACGTCCTGCTGGTCACGATGCTCACCAGCATCGTGATCGAGGCCATCCTGCGACCGCGCTCGTCCCGCAGTCGCAAGATCCGGATCCCGCATCCGTTCCGCTGGATCCGATCCAAGTTCGCCCTGGTCCAGCGGCTCTGGCAGATCGCCATGGCCGCCCGTCGCAACGGCCTTGTGGGGCGGAAGTACGCGTCCCGGGCGGCCCTGGCCAGCCCTGAAGGGGCCCGGGCGCTCCGGATGACGCTCGAGCAATGTGGCGGCATGTTCGTGAAATTCGGCCAGATCGCTGCCGGTCGCGACGACTTCCTGCCCAGCACCGTGACCTCCGAACTCGGCGAACTGCGCACTGCGGTGAAGCCGTTGCCGCCCGAGGTGGTGCACCAGGTCCTGCGGGAGGAACTGGGGGACGCGTACGAGACGACGTTCGCCTGGTTCGACGACGAGCCGCTGGCTGCCGCGTCGATCGGGGTCACTCACCGGGCCCGTCTGGCCGACGGCCGCGATGTGATCGTCAAGATCCAACGACCCCGCATCGACGAGACCGTGGACCGGGACGGTCGGGTCCTGATGTGGAGTGCCCGGCAGCTGGAACGTGGCTCGGACTCCGCCCGTTCCCTGGGCATCGTGGACCTCTGCCAGGAACTGGTCGCCGGCGTCACCGAGGAATTGGACTTCACCCGCGAAGCGGCCAACAACGCCGCCATGCGCCGCCACGCCGGGCAGACCGAGGGGGTCGCGTTCCCCGAGGTCATCGGACTGCTGACGACGCGCCGGGTGCTCGTGATGGATCAGGTGCGCGGCGAGCCGGTATCAGAAGCCGAGTTCGTCGATGCCGTGCCGGTGCCCCGGACCGAGCTGGCCGATCGGCTGCTGTCGTCGTTCCTCGACCAGGTCCTGCACGACGGCGTCTACCACGCCGACCCGCACCCGGGGAACATCCTGATCGACACCGACGGCGTCATGTGGTTCATCGACTTCGGCGCGGTCGGGCACATCGACCCCATCACGATCGAGGCCTTGCAGCAGATGGCCATCGGTTTCACCTTGCGCGACCCTGGAATGCTCGCTCGTGCCGTGCGGCGCCTGGCCGGTGGCAACGCCGAAGACCTGGACATCCCGAGTCTCGAGTTCGACATGGGTCAGGTCCTCACCCAGGTCGAGGGAGGCGGGTTCGGTCCCGCCGCCATCTCCGAAGTTGTCCATGTCCTGCGGCGCCACGAGGTGAAGGTGCCGCGGGCGCTGACCATCCTCGGGCGTTCGGCGGTGACGATGGAGGGCACCCTGCGCGTGGTCTCGCCCGGGTACAGCATGTCCAACGAAGCCCAGCGTCTGGTGCGGGCCGAGCCGCCGGCCGGGACGCCGCAGGAGATGGCCCAGCAGGAACTACTGCGCGCGTTGCCCTCGCTGCGGCCCCTGCCGCAGTTGACCGAGGACATCGCCCTGCAACTGCGCAGTGGTCGCCTGAACCTGCAGATCGAACGGTTCGGTGGTCAGGACCGGCAGCAGGTGGACCAGTGGTTGGACCGGATCATCTGGTCCGGCATCGGCATGACCGGGTTGATCGGTTCGGCACTGCTCCTGATCGCGGCTGCCATGGTCCCCTCCGACGACGGGGCGAACACGTACCTGCGGGTCATCGGGTTCGGCGGCCTCATCGTCTCCTCGGCGATGCAGATGCGCACGATCGCGCGAGTGTTGCAGCGGCGGGATCCAAGCGACGTCGGCTGACGCGGCCTCGATGAGGGCGGTTGCACTCATCCGGTGGTTGGCCGGCGTCAGGCGCAGCGGAACGTGGCTTTGGGTTTGGCCCGCACCGGGACGCTAGGGCTCCAGGTCGATCGGTACGCCCCCGCCGGCTGGGCCTTGGCGCGGTACATGCCGCTGTCGGGAACCGTGAGGCGCCGCTGGCTCGATGTGGTTCCACGGGGCAGACGGCACACGCCGACGGTCGACCAACGGCCCTTGCGGTACAACTGAACGGTCACCGGGGTGCGTCGCAGCGCCGGGGCCATGCGGGCCTGCA
Organism: uncultured Actinomycetes bacterium; assembly: GCA_964631645.1. Lineage (GTDB taxonomy): Bacteria > Actinomycetota > Actinomycetes > S36-B12 > CAIWTL01. Next base: position 7,707 of record CAZVYU010000003.1, on the reverse strand, counting down.
AGGTCCCCCGGCGCGCGGCGTTGAGCTTCACCGCGATCAACGGGGGCTCGTACTTGGGCGGCAGCGGGTCACACGCCCGGTGCGCGGCGATGGACATCTTGGTCCGCAGCGCCTGATAGGCCGAGGCGCCGGCGAGGTTGCGCTGCTCCCACGGGTCGGTGCGGTAGTCGTAGAGCTCCTCGAAGCCGTCACTCCACCGCACGTACAGGTGATCCTTGGTACGCCAGCCGCAGTACGCCGGGTGCCAGAAGGGGTAACCGCGCTTCGATTGGGGCGACTGCACCGACAGGCCGGTCCGACCCTGCGGCCACAGCGTGGGGATCCCACTGGTGGCCAGCGACGCCCCGCTCAGAACCGCGATCGTGGAGGTCACGTCGATGTTGTTGACCAGCCGATGGTCGGCCGTGCCGCCCGGGACGCCCAGCGAATCCGGGTACTTGATCATGAGCGGGACCTCGTTGGTCAAGCGGTACGGCGTCGTCTTGTCGAAGAGGGCATGATCACCCCACCCGTACCCGTTGTCCGACATGAACACGAACAGGGTGTTGCTCCAGTCCCGAATGCCCTGCTGCGCCTCGACGATCTTGCGGATGTTGGCGTCGACACCCATCAGGGTGTCGGCCTGCGACTCGGACACGTGCCGGACCCGCGGGTACGGGCTGGGGCTCTCGCCGTCCGAGTTCAGGCCCGCCAGCCGCTGGTTCCATGCCGGCTTGCCGCGCCGGTTCTCGCCGCCGATGGACGGATTGGTCCACTCGCCACCCCGGCGGAAGTCGTCGAGCGTCCCGGCGTCGCGGGCCGAACCCTTGTAGGGGCCCGCGTCGAACGGTTCATGGGGCGCGTACGGGGTGTACAGCAGGAAGAGGGGTTCATCAGTCGGGGTCTGCTCGATCACGTCGACAGCGGCATCGCCGAGGGTGTCGGTCGTATACCCGGGGGCGACGTTGCGCACCGGCGTTCCCGGTGCCCAGTAGCCGCCGTTGGAGTTGAGATAGGTGCGGAAGTCGTCCCAGCCGGGCGGTCGGGCTCCCGCCGCAACTTTGTTGTGGGCCGCGAACTGGTTCAGGTACTTCCCGAGCAGCGCGGTGCGATATCCGCGCTTGTTCAGCGCGACGGCGAGCGTACGGTTCTCGAAGCCGCTCTTGTGGAACCGCAACCAGCCCCCGGGCGACCCGGCATTGGTGTTGTCCCACACCTTGGTCTCGTTGCTGGTCGCGCCGGTCAGGAAGGTGGAACGCGACGGGCAGCAGTTGTTCACCGGGACCTGAGCATTGGAGTAGTTGACCATCTGCTGCCGGAGGTTGCCCCACAAGTACGGCATGCCCCGGTGGGTGCCGACGCGCTGATCGTCGGTCATGATGACGATGACATCGGGGGTCCCGGGGTCCGCGGCGGCGGCCTCACCCGGTCCCGCCGGAGCACCCGGAAGGGCCCCGACGAGGGTGCTGCTGAGCGCCAGGAGGACGGCAGCCGCTAGGGCCCCGGTCACTCGGCTGCGCTTGATCATCCGGCTCAGGGTAGTCCAACTCCTACTGCGGGCCTATTGAGTCTTCACTTTGCGAACGCTCGGAGTGCTGCGTCCGACCTGGTTGACGGCCACCACCGTGACCGAATATCGGGTACGTTTTCGAAGCTTGTCCCACGTGAACTTCCGCTGCCGCGACGAGATACGCACCGATGACACCGGAACCTCCTTGCGGGAGATAGTGGCCTCGTAGCGCGTGATCCGGTTTCCGCCGTTGCCAGGGAAGCGCCACACGGCGCGTACGCTGCGGCGGCTGCCTTCGACCTTGACGAACTTCGGATTGTCGGGCGGGTCGGCCACCACGACGTCCCGATTGGCGCTCCAGGGCGAGTATCCGGCTCCGTCCCTGGTCGCGACCTTGACCCGGTAGGTGCGCCGGAAGTCCAGCTTCGGGATCGTGAAGCGGCGCGACGCAGCCGGTGCGGTGTAGTGCCAGGCGTCGCTCCAATCGCTGGTGCGGGGATGCCACAGAGCCACCGAGATGCGGTAGCCACGTACCAACGCGGGATTCGTCGCCGGAGCCTGCCAGGACACCGTGATGCCGTTGTTCCCATCCGTCGGCGCCGTGGCTCCCAGGGTCGGCGCACCGGCGCGACCCGGACGAGCCAGGCACGCGGTGCCCTCGGACCAGGCGCGGAGTTTGTTGGTCGCGAAGATGGGGACATCCCAACTGCTGTAGCCCCACACCCGGGGGTAGGACACGGCCTGACCTTTGTGGCACGCCCACATAGGCGGTGGCGCCACCCGCTGACTGGTCATGTTGGTGACGCGACGCTCGAAGTGCAGGTACGGGACATCGCACGGTGGCCGCGCTCCGCTGGATCCCATCTCGCCGATCTTGGTGTCCGGGGTGACGCGTTGGCCGTTGCTCACACTGAGCTTGCCGAGGTGGTAGTACCGGGTGATCTCGCCACCCCCGTGGTCGACCCAGACCCACGTGCCGCGTCGCTCCTCCTGGCTCTCCCGGCAGCCCGCCTCCGTGGCGCCGACGTAGGCGATCCCGTAGCCGGCCGCGTAGATGGGGTCGCCGTACTCCCCGAGGAAGTCCATGGCCCAGTCACCGTGGTAGTAACCGCCGTCCTTGCGCTTGCAGTTGTGCTTGACACAACTAATCTCGGCGGGGGTGCGCAGCGGAAGGTACACCGGCGAACTGAACAGCGGGTCGCGAGGCGCGGCTTGCGCGGGCGTGACACCGCCGGCGACGACGGCACCGCCGAGAAGTGGCGCCACCAGACCGACAGCCAGTACTGCCACAGTGGTCCGCCAAGGCAATAGCGACATGTTTCCTCCCGCACTCGGTGTCGGACGAACAGCGGGAATCCTTGAGTCGTTACCCGCGAGGAGTGTGCCATCATGCCACGACACATCTGAGAGGCGGCCAGATTGAGCCCGTGGGTGCCTGACCGAGGGGTGCTGCTGCATGTCGGCCCCCCCAAGACCGGCACTACCGCTCTGCAGAACTCGTTGGCCGCAGCCCGGGATCGGCTGGCCCGTCGCGACGTCGTCTATCCGGGCAAGAAGGTGTCGCATTGGTACCCGTCCTGCGCCGTACTGGGACGCAGCGCGACGGCACACCCGGCTGATCCGCCGGTGCCGATCGAGAGCTGGGAGCGGCTGGTCCGCCGGGTCGCCCGTCGACCGGGTCGGGCCATCGTCAGCAGTGAAGGGTTCGCCGACGCCGAGCCGGAGCAGATCGATCGGATCGTCGCGGATCTGGGCGGGTCGGCCGTTCACGTCCTCATCACGGTTCGAGGTCTGGGAGCGATCCTGCCGAGCACGTGGCAGCAGGATCTGAAGTCCGGCGCCCCGGTGCCCCTGCCGGGTGTCATGGCTCGGATGAAGTCGCGGGTCGTCAAACCTTTCGACGAGTGGGTGGCGGAGACTCTGGGTGACACCCGCGGCAAGTCACTGTTCTGGTGGCGCAACGACTTCAGCGCGCTGGCGCAGCGCTGGGCCGAAGCCGTGGGTCCGGACAACGTGACCGTGGCTGTGGTGTCGTCCGACGACCCTGACCGAATCCTGCGTGACGCGGAGTCCCTGGTGGGTCTGCCCGACCGATTCCTGCGGCGCGAGGGCAAGGCCAACCGGTCGCTGAGCCGCCAGGAGTCGGAGCTGGTCCGACGATGGCTGGTGCGGCTGGAGTCCGACCAGTTCCTGACCCCCCGGCGCTACCACGACTGGGTGCGCCGGGGCGGGCTGTGGAACCTCGTCGAAGCCCGCCGCCCCGGACCGGGAGAGACTCGGTTGGCGATCACCACCGACGCCGTACAGCCGTTGCAGGAGCGCACCGACCGGATCGTCGCCGGTCTGACGGGTTACCGGGTGTTGGGCGATCTGGCCGATCTGGCGGTGGTGCCGCCCGGGCCCGCGCCACCGTCCGATCCCGGCTGGGCGCCGGACGACGTGGCCATCGAACTCCTCATGGGGGTCCTGCACGCCGTCGACCGGCAGGTCCCGGTCGACGAGTCTGAGTCCGGCGGGGAACTGCGCGCGACGCTTGCCGACCGGCTGCGTCGCAGACGTCGCTGATCGTCAGTCGGCGTCGCGTCGGCGGCGCTTCTTCCGGCGTTTCTTCAGCCGACCCTTCTTGACGTCGATCAGCAGTTTCGCGAGGGTGTCCGGATCGGTCGTCCGGGTGCGCGCCCCGTCCAGCACGAGCCCGCGGTCACCCAGTTCCCGAACATGCGCCGGATTCTGCGAGTAGATGACGATCCCGTGACCGGCCGCCTTGAGTTCGGCGAGACGTTGCTTGCACTGCTCGTGGTACTCACGGTCTCCCACCAACGCCATCCGGTCGAACGCATAGAGGTCGGCGGAGGCGCTTGTCGCGGCAGCGAACGCCACCTGCTGCAGCATTCGCCGGGGCACGCTGTCGGTGCCTTCGTTCACGCGGGAACCGACTCCGGCGAGACGTACGATCTCGTCGAAGCGTCGCTCGATCGCGTGGTCGGGCATGCCGTACAGCCCCGCCATCAGCCGGGCCGACTGGCCGATCGACAGCGACTTGAGGACCCGTCCGTTGGGCGGCGTGACCAGCACGCTGTGAGCGGGCAACTCGATCGTCCCCTCGTCGGGGCGCAACAACCCGGTCGCCAACCGGAGGAAGAGTGACGGCCGGTCGTTAGCCAGGTCCAGTACGAACACGGTCTCGCCCGGCGTCATCGAGAAGTCGAGGTGGCGCACCGGCCAGGTCTTGACCTTCACCTTGCGCCCGAGCACCGTGGGCAGATTGCTGCGTCGGTCGCGGTCTTTCATCTCGATGACGCGGACGCCGACATCGCGCATCTCCAGCATCAGAACAGCCGCCGGATCTCGCTCGTGCGCGAACGCATCAACACCAGGCCGACCACGAACACGATCAGGACCACGGTGAATGAGATGACGTAGTTGGTCCAGTGGCTCAGGACGTCCGGGAAGAAGGCGGCCCGGTAGAAGTCGAGGATGCCGTGGAACGGGTTCAGGTACAGGTAGGGCGTGATCCAGTCGGGGAAGTTGCGCTGCGACCACAGCACCGGACTCATCCAGAAGAAGAACCGGTTGAGCAGGCTGGTCATCCGTTCGACATCGGGGAAGTGCACCGCGAGAGCAGCGCCGATCATCGCGAACCCCAGACACAGGAAGAACTGGAACAGGATGGCGACCGGAACCAGGGCGATCCCCCAGGAGATGCCGGGCTCACCGGTGAAGATGTGGAACGCGATGGCCAGCGCCGCGACGACCGGCAGCGCCAGGATCATGTCGGCGAAAGAGAACAGCACCAGCCGCATCGGCCAGACCACCGCCGGGAGCTTGCTCGTCACGAGCAGATCGCCGTAGCGCCGCAGAACCTTCGGTCCTCCGCTGATGGAACTGGTCAGCCACCCCAGCGGCAGTAGGCCGGTGATGACGTAGATGATGAACGGCTGCTGGGCGATGCCCTTCGTCGATCCGAACAGGAACGCGAAGACGATCCACATGAACATCGCCTGGAGGAACGGTTCCCCCATGGTCCACAGCAGACCCAGGCGGTAGCGCCCGTAGTAACTCTTGAGGTCCTGCCGGACCATGAGTCCGACAGTGTCCCGATGGCTGACCAACTGGTCGACAACGGTGGTCACAGCCTCACTTCGTCCGAGCCCGGAGTGCGGCGAGTTTGCCGCGAATACGTTGGCGCACAGTGGCTACGTCGGGCGCGGCGGTGCTGGTGGTGGGCGTCACCAAGGTGCCGTCTTCCGCGCGTTGGGCGATGTCGATCCCGGCTTCGAGCAGGCTCGCCATGAACTGCGCCGCAAGACCGACGGGCACCGTCTTGACGTCCAGCGTCTCCTCGTCGGTCGGAACCGGCCCGGTGGGAACCAGCGCCTCGAGGCTGCCCATGACGGGGACGCCCATGGCACCGATCTCGGCGATGTGTTCCTTGCTGATCATGCGGGCCCGTTCGATCGCCCACCCGGGCGTTATCACCTTGGGTTCGTGGGGACCCGGAGTGCGACCCTCGACCAGGCTTCGGACGGCGCCACGTTTGACGAACCGGTAGTAGTCGGTGTGCGTGATCTTGTTGCGCACCCGGCGGTTGAACTGGCGCAGCAGTTCCACCTCGTAGGCCGACAACGAACGGTTGCTCGGACCGCTCTCGTCGGCGTTCAGGGAGTTGCGGGGCAACTGCAGGATGTCTTCGAACGAATCGAACAGGCTGCGTGGTTCGGCGGAATCGACGACGACCACAACGAGGTTCTCCGGGCCGATGACCTCGCTCCAGCGCCGGATGACCGCGGGATGATCATTGCGCACCCAGAACGACGGTGTGGCCGCCGACGCCTTGTCGCGGCTTTCGAAGACGTTCTCGAGCCAGTGGTCGTAGCGGATGCGGTATCCCGACTTGATGTACTGCTGCCAGTTGCTGGGCAGGAGTTTCTCCAGCGGACGCAGGGTGACCGCGACCTGTACCCGGTCAGGCCCCAGGTCGTGCACGATGCGGGCGGCCGACTCCGGATCGGCTTCACAGAAGACCTCGCTGCTGATGACCACCCGACCCGAGTAGCGGGCGGTCTGAGCGACCAGCGTGTCCCAGTAGGCCATGTCGAGCCGGCGCCGGTCCCAGCCGAGCGACCGTTGGATGGCGGCCGCGGCTTGGCGGTTGTGCTCGAGGCGGCGGCCCGGGTACAGGATGCGTTCCCGCTTCAGGAGCGGTCGCGCCGCTGCCAGCGCGCCCTGGATGGCCGTTGTTCCGGTCTTGTGGGGTCCCACGTGCAACAGGACGCCGCCGTCGCGCAGCACGGGTGCAGTCATGGTCCGATGGTAGGTGGCCGTCCGCCCAGCGTCGATCATCCGCGCCTAATGATGACGTTCCGTCACCTGACTTTTGTCACAATGGGGAGGTGCAGACCCCCGACATCGTCATCCTGGCCGCAGGTCTGGGGTCACGCCTGGGACGCCCGATCCCCAAATGTCTGACCCCGCTGGCCGGCGGCACCACGATCATGGAGCAGCAGGTCGCGGCGGTCCGGCAGGTGTTCGGTACGGATGCTCGGGTCACGGCGGTCGTGGGTTTCAAGTTCGAACTGGTCATGGAGGAGTTCCCCGACCTCACGTACGTCTACAACGAGTCCTACGACCGCACCAACACCGCCAAGAGCCTGCTCAAGGCGCTCCGTCTGAGCGGGCCGGGTGGCGTGTTGTGGCTCAACGGGGACCTGGTGTTCGAGCCCGAGGTCATGCGCCGTGCGCAGTCAGCCATGGCGGCGCAGACGTCCTTCACCTGTGTGAACACCGCCGAGGTCGGTGACGAGGAGATCAAGTACACCGTCGACGGGTCCGGCCGGATCAAGGAACTGTCCAAGACCGTCGAGAACGGCGTCGGTGAGGCGATGGGTATCAACTACGTGACGCCGCAGGACAAGGGTGCTCTGATCCGGCGGTTGGACGAGGTCGGCGACCAGGACTACTTCGAGCGAGGCATCGAACTGGCCATCGCCCATGACGGGCTCACGGTGATTCCCGTCGACGCCTCCGACCTGTTCACGGTGGAGGTCGACTTCGCTGAGGACCTGTCCCGCGCCGACGCCTGGCTGTCCCGCCCTTCCCCCGCAGAATGAGTGCCGCCGGAGCGCCCCCTCCGCAGGGTGAGTAGCCGCCGCAGCGCCCACCTTCTGCGGGGTGAGTAGCCGCCGGAGGCGGCGTATCGAAGCCCACTGGGTCGTCGA
>CAZVYU010000002.1:0-57281 GCA_964631645.1 uncultured Actinomycetes bacterium | reverse complement strand
AGTACAGGACCTCCTTGTCGCCGTTGGCGTAGGTGACCTCGAGGAACCGGTTATCGTCGCTCTCCGAGTACATCCGTTCCACGGTGGCCCGGATCATGGCACTGCAGGTGGCCTCGGCCGACCCGCCGTTCTCGTCCAGATCGTCACTGTTCAAGGGCAGGTCCGGCGTGAGGTACTTGGCGAAGATGTCCGCGGCAGCCTGTGCATCCGGGCGTTCGATCTTGATCTTCACGTCGAGCCGGCCGGGTCGCAGGATTGCCGGGTCGATCATGTCCTCGCGGTTCGATGCCCCGATGACGATGACGTTCTCGAGCCCCTCGACACCGTCGATCTCGCTCAACAACTGGGGCACGATAGTGTTCTCCACATCGCTGGACACGCCGCTGCCCCGGGTCCGGAACAACGAGTCCATCTCGTCGAAGAAGACGATGACGGGCATCCCCTCCGACGCCTTCTCCCGGGCGCGCTGGAACACCAGCCGGATGTGCCGTTCGGTCTCGCCCACGTACTTGTTGAGCAGTTCCGGGCCCTTGATGTTCAAGAAGAAGGAACGGGCATCGGCACGCCCTTCGACTTCGGCGACCTTCTTCGCCAATGAGTTGGCGACCGCCTTGGCGATGAGTGTCTTGCCGCATCCGGGCGGCCCGTACAGCAGGATCCCCTTCGGTGCGGCCAGTTTGTGCTCGGCGAACAGGTCCTGATGGAGGAAGGGCAGTTCGACGGCGTCGCGGATCAGTTCGATCTGGCCGGCCAGACCGCCGATGTCGGCGTAATCGATGTCCGGCACCTCCTCGAGGACCAGTTCCTCGACCTCGGCCTTGGGGATCCGTTCGAAAACAAAACCGGAGCGGTTGTCGAGCAACAACGAATCGCCCGCCCGCAGTTTCTGCTCGCGCAGTGGCTCGGCCAATCGCACGACCCGTTCGTCGTCGGTCTTGCCGATGACCAGCGCCCGCTCGTCGTCCAACTTCTCCTTGAACATGACGATGTCACCGGCCCGTTCGTAGGCCCGGGCGCCGACCACGTTCAGGGCCTCGTTGAGCATGAGTTCCTGGCCGGGCCGGAGTTCGGCGAGTTCGACCGCGGGACTGGCCACCACACGCATCTTGCGGCCGGAGGCCAGGACGTCGAGGGTGTCGTCGTCATTGGCCTGGAGGAAGACGCCATAGCCGGACGGTGGTTCGGCGAGCCGATCCACCTCGGCCTTGAGGGTGACGATCTGGTCGCGCGCCTCGCGCAACGTGGCGGCCATCCGCTGGTTCTGTGACTGGCAGGCCGCCAGTTCCCGGCGCAGGTCACCGAGTCGGCGGGCGAGCACGGTGTCGTCCGGGCCTGCGGCCTCGGGGGGGACCATTCCGTCAACCACTGCGACCACCTCCTGCGACGCACATTACCGACGGGACACCGGGACGCTCCGCATTCACGGAAAACAATCCGACCATCACTGTCAGTCAGTGACAGGTGGGACATTTCCCCCACCGGGCTCCCGGCGTTCGGCTCCATCCTGCGCCGGGGGCGGATCACCCGCAAGAGGACGGGGACCGGTGTAGTCCGGACCGTACGCCCCCGGTGCCGGACGACGACGTCGGGCGGGAACCCGCTGACCGTCGGCCAGGCGCCGGCACACGAGCAGGAATGCCGTGTGCGCGATCATGCGATGGTCCGGCCGCACCGCCAACCCTTCCAGGTGCCACGTGCGCACCATGGACTCCGTGGCGCGAGGTTCGGTCCACCGGCCGTCGGCCCGCAGCGATTCGGTGAGGAGGGACAGTTGTGTCGTGGTGGCGACGTAGGCGACCAGTCGTCCCCCCGGGCGCAGCGTCGCGGCTGCTGCGTCCAGACACTCCCAGGGGGCCAACAGGTCCAGGACCATCGCGTCGGCGGCCAGGTCGGGTCGCTGTTGGGCCACATCACCGAGCCGCAGCTCCCAGCCGGACACATCATCGAACCAGCGGTTCACATTGCGGCGGGCGACCTCGGCGAACTCCGGTCGCAGTTCGTACGACACGACTCGGCCGTGCGGCCCGACGGCGGTGAGCAGGAAGCAGGTGAGGGCACCTGACCCCACTCCGGCCTCGACCACGGTGCTGCCGGGCGCCAATCCGGCGAGCCCGACGATGGCGAAGGCGTCCTTGGGGTAGACGATCTGTGCGCCACGACCCATGGACAACACGTAGTCCTCCAGGATCGGCCGCAGGGCGAGGTAGGCCATCCCCCCGCTACTGGTGACGACCACCCCCTCGGGCCCCCCGATGAGTTCGTCGTGGGGCAGGGCGCCCTTGTGGGTGTGGTAGACCGCCCCCTCGGCCAGCGTGATCGTGTGATGGCGCCCCTTGACGTCGGTGAGTTGGACGAGGTCCCCCGCGGCCAGCGGACGGGTGGTCATGGTCCCTCCGTCACGAAGGCGTTGTCGGTGTCGATGATCCGGGTATCGGTCGCACCCGTGACGAAGACGAAACGGGAGCCGGTGTCCTGGCAGGCGGCCACCACCTCCGGAGCGGTGGCCGACTCCGGCACCGATGGCGCCGTTGGGGCGACGCTGGCGGCGACCGTCAGGACGGGCACCCGGCCGGCCTCGCTGGCAGGAACGGCTCGGGCAGCCGCCTCGGAGACCACCCCGACCGGCCGGCCGTCGGGGGCCACGACCACCACGAGTGAGTCCGGGCCGAGCAACGGAAGGACGGCGGCAACCGTCGTGTCAGCGGCGACGGGAACAGCCCGGAACGCCAGATCGGCGGCCCGCACGGCCGCGAGGACTCTCGACGCTCGGGCGGACTTGAGCGAGTGCCCGGCGCCACTCCACAGGACGGCGGCCAGAACCACGGCCACCACGATCAAAGACAGCGACGGTGCTGTTCCGGACTGCCAGGCCAACCAGAACGGCGAGATCACCACGAGCACCGCCAGCCCGCGGCCCACCCAGGCCGCCACGATCTGTCCCGTCGCAGGGTTGCCGGTCACGGCCCACACGAGGGCCTTGACGATGGATCCGCCGTCCAGCGGCGCCCCCGGCAGCAAGTTGAACAGCCCCACCAACAGGTTGGCCGACGCGAGCGCGCTGAGCATGACCCGGAGCAGCCCCGGGGGCGCGGCGCCCGCAGCCGCGTAGGCCGCGCCCGCGATGACCAGCGTGGCCAGCGGGCCCGCGACGGCGATGGCAGCTTCCCGGGCCGGACCATGCTTGGCCGTGGTCCGGTAGGTGGTGAAACCGCCCATCGCCCACAACGTGATTCCGGCGACCGGGTACGCGAACGCCTGAGCGGCGTAGGCGTGGGCCAGTTCGTGGATGAGGATCGAGACGGTGAGCAGTGCTGCGAAGATCACGGCAAGCAGCACGGGTGCCATCCCCGTGGTACGGGCGGCGAACTCCGGGTACCACAGCACCGCGATGACCCCGATGCCGATCAGCGCGTTCCACGGGACCGAGATCTCGAATCCGAGCAGCCGGAAGTGCCACCCACCCCCCGGCTCAGCGAGTTGGCGGGCGGTGGTCACCGGCCCATCGTAGGGGCGCGCGGTGCCCGCCGCCCGCGTGTGCTGACGGCCGCTGTCGGACCACCGACGTAGCGTGTGGGACATGGCGACGCAGACATCACAGACGACGAGCACGCAGGTCATCGACCTGCGCGGTGGGCTGGGTGACCGACCCGCGGCGTCGCTGTCGCCCTCGCGGGCCGGCGATTTCATGACCTGTCCGCTGTTGTACCGGTTCCGTTCGGTGGACCGCCTGCCGGAACCGCCCGGTCCCCAGGCCGCCCGGGGCACCCTCGTCCATGCCGTTCTTGAGCGCCTCTTCGACCTCCCCGCTCCGGAGCGCACGCTGAGTGCGGCCCGGGAACTCATCCCGTCCTCGTGGGCGGCGTTGGTCGCCGGCGAACCGTCGTTGCCGGGCCTGCTGTTCGGTGACGAGGGGGCGTGGGACCGCTGGCTGGCCGAAGAGTCCATGACTGACCCGGACCCCGCCGCCCAGGAATCGTTCCTGTCGGCGTCCGCGCAGTTCCTGGATCAGTACTTCGCGCTCGAGGACCCCACCCGCCTCCAGCCGGCGGAGCGCGAACTGAGCGTCAGCACCGAGCTGCCGTCCGGCTTGGTGTTGCGCGGCATCATCGACCGGGTGGACCGGGCGCCCAATGGGGCGATCCGGGTCGTCGACTACAAGACCGGTCGCTCCCCCGGGCAGGGGTGGGAGGCCAAGGCACTGTTTCAGATGCGGTTCTATGGGCTGATCCTGTGGCAGTTGTACGGCCGGGTCCCCGACCGGCTGCAACTGCTGTACCTGGGCAACACCGAACGGTTGACCGTGGATCCAACCGAGACCGAACTGCGCGCCACCCAGGCCAAGGTCCAGGCACTGTGGGATGCGATCGAACGCGCCACGGCGTCAGGAGACTGGCAGCCCCGTCCGTCGCGGCTGTGTGACTGGTGCTCGTTTCACGCGCTCTGCCCGGAGTTCGGAGGCGATCCGGCGTCGGTGACCCAAGCGTGACACCTGCACGGGAATAACCGGCCCCCACCCGGTGCTGACATCTCAGTCAACAAGGAGACCTCGTGACCTCGACCCCTGCCGTCGGCACCACCACGCCGTATTCGGAGACCAACCCGGACCCCATGCGGTTCAAGGCGCTGTTCGTCATCGCCCTGGCCCAACTGATGATCGTGCTCGACGCCTCGATCGTGAATCTGGCGATCCCCTCGGCACAGGCCGATCTGGGCATCTCGCCCGCTGATGTGCAGTGGATCGTGACCGCTTACACCCTCGCGTTCGGAGGCCTGCTGCTGCTCGGTGGGCGCATCGCGGACTACGCCGGCCGCAAGCGAGTGTTCATCATCGGCTTGGTGGGCTTCGCTGCCTCCTCACTGCTGGGCGGACTGGCGCCGAGCGCCGGGCTGCTGTTCGGGGCGCGGGCTGCCCAAGGTGCGTTCGCCGCCTTGATGGCTCCGGCCGCACTCGCCCTGATCTCGGTGACCTTCCACGATCCCAAGGAACGGGCCAAGGCCTTCGGGGTCTTCGGAGCGATCGCGGGCGGTGGCGCCGCCATCGGCCTCCTGGCCGGGGGCGTGCTGACCGAGTTCCTGTCCTGGCGCTGGTGCCTGGCCGTCAATACGCCGATCGCCATCATCGCCGCCCTGTTGGCCGTGCGCTTCGTGCGGGAATCCTCAGCGCATCGCCTCGGCCACTACGACATCGCGGGAGCCGCCACGGTGACGCTGGGCCTGTTGTCGCTCGTCTACGGTTTCACGCAGGCGGCGCCCGAGGGAGTCCAGGACTCCGCTCACTGGACGGACCCGTCGACCCTGGTCTGGTTCGTCGCTGCGGCCGCCTTGCTCACGGCCTTCGTGATCATCGAGGTGCGCAGTGATCACCCACTGCTGCCCATGCGGATCATCCTTGAACGCAACCGCGCGGGCGCGTACCTGTCGTCCCTGATCGTGGGGGCGGGCATGTTCGCGATGTTCCTGTTCCTGGGGCTCTACATGCAGGTGATCCTCGGGTACTCGCCCGTCACAGCGGGATTCGCCTTCCTGCCCTTCAGCCTCGGAATCATCGCCGGCGCGGGGATCGCGAGTAACCTACTCCCCCGGGTCGGTCCCCGACCGCTGATGATCCCCGGGCTGGTGGCGGGGGCGGCCGGAATGGTCTGGCTCGCCCAACTGCAGCCGGACTCCGACTATCTGACCCACCTGCTGCCCGCCATGCTCGTGATGAGCGTGGGCATGGCCTTCGTGTTCATCCCCACGGCATCGGTGGCGTTGCACGGCGCAGGCAACGAGGACGCCGGCGTCGCCAGCGCGACCATGAACACCAGTCAGCAGATCGGCGGCTCGTTGGGCACCGCTCTGATGAGCACGGTGGCTGTGACCGCGACGTCCGGCTACCTGGCGGCCAACGGGGGCCTGGGCGCGGCCGACATGCCGGCCGCCTTGACGCACGGCTACGTGACAGCCTTCTGGGTCGGCGCGGCGCTGCTGGTGTCGGCGGCGATCATCGTGGCCGCCCTCATCCGGATCGGCCCGGACGCCGTGAAGGACGAGACCGACCCGCTGCTGGTGCACTGAGCCCCGCCGGTGTCGCGGTCCTGACGAATCAGTGGCCGGGCGGCGGTTGGAACAGGTCCGACAGCGCCGCCAGATCGACCCCGGCCAACGTCGACAGCACGGTGCGGCGCGGGGCCGGGTCGATCACCGCCATGTGTTCCACGGCCACGACATACGTCCCGGCCGACTGCGCCGAAGCAGCCCCGGTGGGTGAGTCCTCGATGCTCAGACACCAGGCAGGATCGACCCCCAGATGGGCGGCCGCCTGCAGGTAGGGCAGCGGGTCGGGCTTGTGTCGCGCCACGTCGTCGGCGCTGATGGTCACGTCGAACCACTGCGAGCCGATGGCCGCCAGGACCGCGTCCATCAATGGCCGTGAGGACGACGACACCAGTGCCGTGGGCAGTCCCGACTCACGCACCTCCCGCAAGAGAGGGGCTACCCCCGGCTGCGGCTCCGGTGGATCCGCCAGCAACTGACTGCGCATCGTGTCGAGGAAATGCTGCGCCAGGTCCGCCGGGTCCGGCCGAGGCCGCCCCGTCGCGGCGACCAGGTCGGCCATGTACCGGGTCACGCGCTCCGTGGACCCACCGAGGCAGTGGGCCTGATCGGCATCGGTCCAGGTGACATCGAACCCTGCCATGAGGGATCGCTCCGCGGCCTGCCATTTGGGTTCGGTGTCCACGAGCGTGCCGTCCATGTCGTACAGCAAGGCCTGGAACGGGATCACCGTCGCAGTCTGACCCATCGCAGCCATCAGGTCGCGTTGAAGTACTTGGCCTCGGGGTGGTGCACGATCAACGCGGAGGTCGACTGTTCCGGGTGCAGTTGCAGTTCCTCGGACAGGCTGACCCCGATCCGCTCCGGCTGCAGCAGGCGCACCAGGTCGACCTGGGCCGACACGTCGGGACAGGCCGGATACCCGAAGGAGTAGCGCGATCCGCGGTAGCCCTGCTTGGCGATCAGCGTCGGCATGTCGGGGTCGTCCTGCTCCGCCATGTCCCACTCCTCGCGGACCCGGGCGTGCCACAACTCGGCCAGCGCCTCGGTCAGTTGGACGCTGAGGCCATGCAACTCCAGGTACTCGCGGTAGTTGTCGGCTTCGAACAGCCGCGCCGTGGACTGCGAAGCGACCTGTCCCATGGTCACGACATGGAACGCGATGACGTCCTTCACTCCGGACGACACCGGTCGGAAGAAGTCTGCAAGACACAGGTAGCGTCCCCGCCGCTGCCGCGGGAACGAGAAGCGGGCGACCTCGCGGTCGTGATCATCGGGGTCGTAGACGATCAGGTCGTCGCCGTCGCTGTTGGCCGGGAAGTAGCCGTACACCACCGCCGGCTCCAGCAGGCCATCGGTCTTGATGCGGTCCAGCCACATGCGCAACCGCGGGCGTCCCTCTTCTTCGGCCATGTCCTCGAAGGTCTGGGAGGAGCCTTTCAGCGGTTTGAGTCCCCATTGACCGACGAACGTCGCCCGTTCGTCGAGGTAGGTCACGATGTCGGCCATCGCGATGCCTCGGACCACCCGCGTTCCCCAGAACGGCGGGGTGGGCACCGGGTTGTCCTCGGCGACATCGGAGCGGGCCGGTACCTCGACCGCCTCGGCCGCACCGACAGATTCAGGGGTTCGAGCGACGCGCCGCTTGCGTCGTTCGGGCAGGGCCGCCCCGGGTTCCCCTCGTTTGACGGCCATCACCGCGTCCATGAGGGCCAGCCCTTCGAAGGCGTCCCGGGCGTAGCGCACGTCTCCCGCGTAGAGGTCGGCGAGATCCTGTTCCACATACGCCCTCGTCAGCGCCGCGCCGCCTAGAAGCACCGGCCAACGTGCCGCGACACCACGGGTGTTCATCTCCTCGAGGTTGTCCTTCATGATCACGGTGGACTTGACGAGGAGTCCCGACATCCCGACGGCGTCGGCGTCGTGCTCCTCTGCCGCTTCGATGATGGCGTTGATGGGCTGCTTGATCCCGATGTTGACCACGGAGTAGCCGTTGTTGGTGAGGATGATGTCGACCAGGTTCTTCCCGATGTCGTGGACATCGCCCTTGACCGTGGCCAGAACGATGGTTCCCTTCCCCGCGTCGTCCGTCTTCTCGATGTGGGGTTCGAGATGAGCCACTGCCGACTTCATCACTTCGGCGCTGGCGAGGACAAAGGGCAGTTGCATCTGCCCGGAACCGAACAACTCCCCCACCGTCCTCATTCCGGCGAGCAGCGAGTCGTTGATGATCTCCAGCGCGCCGCGCGTCTGGAGCGCTTCGTCAAGATCGTCGGTCAGCCCGTTCTTCTCCGCATCGATGATTCGACGCTGCAGACGTTCGTCCAGCGGCAGGGCCGCCAGGGCGGCGGCGCGGTCAGCCCCGCTGACCGCCGTCACCCCCTCAAACACCTCCAGGTAACGCTGCACCGGATCGAAGGTCACGGTGCCGTCGTCGGCGAACTGCCGCCGGTCGTAGATCAGATCCAGCGCGGCGTCGCGCTGTTCGTCAGGGATGCGACTCATCGGAACGATCTTGGAGGCGTGGACGATGGCCGAGGTCAGCCCGGCCTCCGTACATTCATGCAGGAAGACGGAGTTGAGCACCTGGCGGGCCGCCGGGGAGAGGCCGAACGACACGTTCGACACGCCCAGGGTGGTCTGCACGCGCGGGAATCGGCGTTTGACCTCGCGGATCGCCTCGATGGTCTCGATGGCGTCGCGGCGGGTCTCGTCCTGGCCCGTGGCGATAGGGAAGGTGAGGGTGTCGATGACGATGTCCGCCTCGTCCATGTCCCAGTTGTCCACCAGATCGGTGATGAGTCGGGTGGCGATCCCGACTTTCGTGGCCGCAGTCCGGGCCTGCCCCTCCTCGTCGATGGTCAGTCCCACCACAGCTGCGCCGTGTTCCTTGACGATCGGCATGATCTGACGGAACCGGGACTTCGGCCCGTCGCCGTCCTCGTAGTTCACGGAGTTGATGAGGCTGCGTCCACCGAGACGTTCGAGTCCAGCCTCGATGACCGCAGGTTCGGTCGAGTCCAGAACAAGGGGCAACGTGGAGGCGGTGGCGAACAGCCCGGCCAGGTGACTCATGTCGGCGGTGCCGTCGCGACCGACGTAGTCGACGCAGACATCCAACAGGTGCGCGCCGTCGGCGATCTGCGCGCGCGCGATCTCGATGCAGTCGTCCCAACGGCCCTCGAGCATGGCCTCGCGGAATGCCTTGGAACCGTTGGCGTTGGTCCGTTCCCCGATCGACAGGATGGTGGTGTCCTGGTCGAACGGAACCGCCTGGTACAGGGAACTCACGGCCGCATCAGCGGCCGGCATGCGATCGGCCACCGGTCGGCCGCCCACCCGCTGGACGACCGCGGCCAGGTGTTCCGGCGTCGTCCCGCAGCAGCCTCCCACCAGGTTCAGGCCGTAGTCCCGGGTGAAGCGGTCGTGGGCGTCCGCCAACTCGTCGGGGGTCAGGGGATAGAACGCGCCGTCGGAGGTGAGTTGCGGTAGTCCCGCATTCGGCATGCAGGTGATCGCGATGTCGGAGTTCTGCGCGAGGTAGCGCAGATGCTCCGACATCTCCGCCGGACCGGTGGCGCAGTTGAGACCGATCGCGTCGATGCCGAGCGCCTGCAACGCCGTCAATGCCGCACCGATCTCGGTGCCCAGAAGCATCGTGCCGGTCGTCTCGACCGTGACCTGCGCGATGATCGGTACGTCGCGGCCGGCTGCTGAACTGGCTCGTTTGGCCCCGATGATCGCCGCCTTGGCCTGCAACAAATCCTGCGCGGTCTCGATGAGGATCGCGTCGGCGCCGCCGTCGATCAGACCACGTGTCTCCTCGGCATAGGCGTCGCGGAGGGTACGGAAGTCGGTATGCCCCAACGAGGGCAGCTTGGTGCCCGGACCCACAGAGCCGAGCACATAGCGATCGCGACCGTCGTGGTACGAATCGGCCACCTCGCGGGCGATCCGCGCACCTGCCTCAGCCAGTTCGTAGATCCGTTCGACGATGTCGTACTCCGCCAGGTTGGCCCAGTTGGCGCCGAAGGTGTTCGTCTCCACACAATCGACACCGACGTCGAAGTACGCCCGGTGCACACCCGCCACCACATCGGGCCGGGTCACGTTGAGGATCTCGTTGCAGCCCTCGTGGCCCTCGAAGTCGTCCAGAGTCAGGTCAGCCGCTTGCAGCATGGTGCCCATGGCACCGTCGGCCACCAGGACCCGGTCGTGGAGGGCGTCGAGGATGGGCGTTCGCATTGGTCAAGAATAGGGGGGTACGCGAGGGACTCTTCGCCCGTAGGGTCCGGTCATGGTCAGACCACCAGTCGGCGGTACGGGATCCGGACTGCGTGCCCTGTTCCGGCGGCTGCGACGTCCCGCAGTCACCGTCGACCCGCCCCCGGTCGGGGTCGAGCGTCGAGCCGACATCCCGGTGACCATGCCGGATGGCACCGTGCTTCGGGCGGATGTCTACCTGCCCCGGACTGGCAGCCGGGGAGCGGATACCCACTTGAAGCGCTCCCTGCGAACGGGCACACCCCTGCCCGGCCGGTATCCCGTGGTGATGTGCGCCCACCCGTACGGAAAGGACCGGATCCCGGCCCACACCCGCACCGGACGGGGAGTGTCCCCCCAGTACCACCTGATCGGCCAACCGGATCCCATCCGCTTCTCGGCCTGGACCAGCTTCGAGGCGCCGGATCCGGCGTTCTGGTGCCGACGAGGCTTTGCGCTGGTCAACGCTGACCTGCGCGGTTTCGGTCACTCCGAGGGAATGGCCGATCCACTCACGCGAGCCGAGTCCGAGGATTACCGCAACCTGATCGAATGGGCCGCCGCTCAGCCGTGGAGCAACGGTCGGGTCGGACTCCTCGGCGTGTCCTACCTGGCACTGTCCCAGTACCGCACCGCCGCCTTGCGCCCTCGGGGCCTCGCCGCGATCTGCCCCTGGGAAGGGCTGAGTGATCCCTATCGGGATGTGGCCCGACCCGGAGGTGGTCGCGAGGACGGCTTCATGATCATGTGGAGCACCATGACGGGTCGGCGCGGACGTATGGCGATCTCGCTGCGGAAGGGTCAGTTGGCTCATCCGCTCGTGGACGACTACTGGCGCGACCGCACACCGGAACTCGAGGCGATCGAGACACCGATGCTGGTGTGTGGCTCGTTCAGCGACCAGTTGCTGCACAGCCGGGGGTCGCACGAGGCCTTCCGGCGGGCCGCCAGTGGGGACAAATGGCTGTACACGCACCGCGCCGGCAAATGGTCCACGTTCTACTCCCCCGCGGTGTCTGTGGTGCAGCATCAGTTCCTGGAGGACTTCGTTGCCGACGTGGACACCGGATGGCGCAATCGCCCTCGGGTGCGCCTGGCCATCCATCGGGACCGGCTGGAGCACGAGGTGGTGGACGTTGACGCGTTCCCACCGGAAGGCACCAACGATCAGGCGGTCCGCTTGTCGGGGGGTCGGATCATCGGGGGTCGATCCACCGGGAACGGCCAGATCGTGTGGGATACCAGCCGGGACACGGTCAGCATCCACTGGCGCGTCGACACACCGATGGATCTGGTCGGCTCCCCGTGGCTGGCGCTCTCCCTGGCACTCGACCAAGGAGACGACGCCGTCATCTTCGCCGGATTGCGGCTGTTGCGCTCGGGAACCGAGGTGACCTTCGAGGGATCGTACGGATTCGCCGGTGACATGATCACGCACGGACAGCTGCGGCTGTCCCACCGGGAGTTGGATCCGGTCCTGTCCACCCCGGAGTTCCCGGTGCATCGCCATGATCGGGAGGTACCGATGCCGCCCGGTGAACTGGGTGCCGTCGTCGTCCCGCTGCTGCCGCAGGCCACCCACCTGGTCACCGGTGACGTGCTCCGGTTGGATCTCAGCGGCCGATGGTTCTTCCCCACGAGTCCGACCGATGGCCAATTCCCGGCCAGGTACCAGGACTCACCGCCGGCCCTGGTGCGTCTGGACGTGGGTGGCGGGAGCCTGCATTTGCCGGTCTGGCACCGCGGTTCGGTGCCTGCTGCCGGTCAGCGACCCCGGGCAGCGCGGTAGCGCGCGACCGAGGAGGTGGTGGCGGAGTCCTGCGTCGGGGCGCCCTTGTCGCCGTCCTGCAACTGCGGGATGAGTGCGGCCGCCATGACCTTCCCCAACTCGACCCCCCACTGGTCGAACGAGTCGATGCCCCAGATGGCGCCGGCCGTGAAGACGGTGTGCTCGTAGAGCGCAACCAGCGACCCCAACGCGAACGGGGTCAGTTTCTGGACCATGATCACGCTGCACGGGCGGTTGCCGGGCATGACCTTGTGGGGCACCAACTCGGCGGGCACACCGTCGGCCGCGACTTCTTCGGCGGTGCGACCCAGCGCGAACACCGCCGCTTGCGCCAAGGCGTTGGCGATGAGCATGTCGTGCTGGTCGCCCACCTCGTGCAGTGGCTCGGCGAAGAAGATCACATCGCTGGGGATGGTGCTGGTTCCCTGGTGGATCAGTTGGTAGAACGAGTGCTGGCCGTTGGTGCCGGGCTCGCCCCAGTAGATCGGGCCGGTCTCGGATTCGACCGGGGTCCCGTCGAGGCGGACCCGCTTCCCGTTGGACTCCATCGTCAGTTGCTGCAGGTACGCGGGGAACCGCACCAGGTACTGCTCATACGGCAGCACGGCCACCGTCGGGCAATCAAGGAAGTTGCGGTTCCAGACGCTGAGCAGCCCCATGAGCAGCGGCAGGTTGGCCGCCGGGGGGGCAGTCAGGAAGTGCTGGTCCATGGCGTGGAACCCGGCCAACAGGTCGTCGAAGTTGTCCGGCCCGATGGCGATCATGGTGGACAGTCCGATCGCGGAGTCCATGGAGTAGCGCCCGCCCACCCAGTTCCAGAAGCCGAACATGTTGGCAGTGTCGATTCCGAACTCCGCCACCTTGTCGGCGTTGGTGCTGACCGCAACGAAGTGTTTGGCGACATCCGCGTCGTCGCCCAGCCCCTTCTTCAGCCAGTCCCGCGCGGCACCGGCGTTCGTCATGGTCTCCAGCGTGGTGAACGTCTTGCTGGCGACGATGAACAACGTCTCGGCGGGATCGAGGTCGTGCAGAGCCTCGACGATGTCGGTCCCGTCCACGTTGGAGACGAAGCGCAGCGTCAGATCTCGGTCGCTGTAGTCGCGCAGGGCTTCATAGGCCATGACCGGACCCAGATCGGAGCCCCCGATGCCGATGTTCACGACGTTGCGGATGCGTTGTCCGGTGTGGCCGACCCAGTCCCCGCTGCGCACCCGGTCGGCGAACGCCTTCATCCGGTCCAGAACGCCATGGACCTCGCGAACCACGTCCACGTCGTCAACGATCAGCGACTCGTCCTTGGGCATCCGCAGTGCCACGTGGAGAACCGACCGATCCTCGGTCACGTTGATCCGGTCGCCGCGGAACATCGCATCCCGCCGGTCGAGCACCCCGCGCTCCTGGGCGAGCGCCAGCAGCGCATCCACCACGGACTCGTCGACGCGCTGGCGCGAGAAGTCCAGCGTCACGCCGGCACCTTCGACCACCAAGCGAGTGGCGCGCGACGGGTCCTTTTCGAGCAGGTCCCGGATGGTGCCCGCCCCGACGGTTCCGGCCAGCCCGCTCAACGTGTCCCAGTTGCTCACGGCGATCCTTTCGCGGTCTTTTCCAGTGCGGTCACCCCCGACAGGGAGCGACGCCGCACACTCTTCCACTAGCGTTCCAATGAATGCCACGCGTAGCCCGGGAATTCGGGCTCGGAAGGAGCGATCGTGCCGACGGAGAACCCGATGCAGCTGGGAATGGTGGGACTGGGTCGGATGGGCGCGAACATCGTGCGACGACTCATGCGCGATGGGCACCGCTGCGTGGTCTACGACAACAATCCTGAAGCCGTGGCCGCGCTAGTCGCCGACGGTGCCGTGGGGGCCGACTCGCTGGAAGACTTCGTCGCCAAGTTGGACAAGCCGCGGAACACCTGGGTGATGGTCCCGGCCGGTGAGATCACCGAGAAGGTCACCAGCGCGCTGGGGGCGCTGCTCGACGCGGATGACGTCATGATCGACGGAGGCAACTCGCGCTACCACGACGACATCCGCCGTTCGAAGCACTACGCCGAGAAGGGCGTGTACTTCGTCGACTGCGGCACCAGTGGCGGCGTGTGGGGCCTGGACCGCGGCTACTGCCTGATGATCGGCGGCGCGGATGAGGCCGTCGACCGCCTGAATCCGATCTGGGACTCGATCGCCCCCGGGATGGGCGACATTCCGCGCACCCCGGGTCGCTCCGGTCCGCCGTCACCCGCCGAGCGGGGATGGCTGCACTGCGGTCCCAGTGGGGCCGGTCACTTCGTCAAGATGGTCCACAACGGCATCGAGTACGGGATCATGGCGGCGTACGGCGAGGGCCTGAACATCCTGCACAACGCCGACGCGGGCGACAAGCAGCGCGATCAGGACGCCGAGACGGCGCCTTTGGAGAATCCGGACTGGTACCGCTACGACATCGACACCACCGAGGTCTCCGAACTGTGGCGGCGCGGCTCCGTGGTGGGGTCGTGGTTGCTCGACCTGACGGCGGCCGCGCTGTACAAGTCACCCACCCTGGACGAGTTCTCGGGTCGGGTGTCGGACTCCGGCGAAGGTCGGTGGACCAGCCAAGCCGCGATCGATGTCGGTGTGCCGACTCCGGTCCTCACATCGGCGCTGTTCTCGCGCTTCGACTCTCAGGGCAATGCGCTGTTCGCCAACCAGGTCCAGTCGGCGATGCGCAAGGAGTTCGGCGGCCACGACGAGAAGACGAGCTGATCACGCTCCTCCGTCTCGAACCCGATTGGGTCCTGCCGGTCGAACCGGCCAGGTCCGTCCTGGCCGATCACTCGATCGTGATCGATGGCTCGCAGATCGCCGCGGTACTGCCCCGTCAGCACGCCATCGCGGAGTATCCCGATGCCACCCCGGTACCCCTTCCGGGCCGGGTGGTGCTGCCCGGTCTCGTGAACACCCACACTCATGCGGCGATGACCTTACTGCGGGGTTACGCCGACGATCTCCCGCTGCTCGAGTGGTTGGAGCAGCGGATCTGGCCGACTGAGGGTCGCTGGGTCGATGAGGCGTTCGTGCGTGATGGGACCCGGATCGCCGCGCACGAGATGCTGCGCGGCGGCACCACGACGTTCAACGACATGTACTTCTACCCCGACGAGGCGGTGGGGGCGGCGGTGGCCGCCGGCATGAGGGTGGTGGCGGGCATCACCTACGTGGCGGCACCGACTCGCTACGCGGATACCGAAGCGGTGGCCATCGAGCGGGGCATTGCGGCGGCTGATGCCTGGGCGGACCACGACCGGGTCCGGTTCATGCTGGCTCCCCATTCGACGTACGCCGCCAGCGTCGCGTCGTGGGAGAGCGCCGCCGGCCTGGCCGAGGACCTCGGAGTCGGTATCCACTCCCACATCAACGAAACGTGGGGCGAGGTCGAACGCCACCTCGCGCATCACCGACGCCCGACCGTGCAATGGCTGGCCGACCACGGCGCGCTGTCCCCCACCTTCCTGGCGGCGCACGCTGTGCACATGTCGCGGCACGACATCGAGGTGGCCGCCGAGCACGGCGTCGCGGTCTCCCACTGCCCCTCGTCGAACCTGAAGCTGGCCAGTGGGTTCGCCAAGGTGGCCGAGATGCAGGAAGTCGGCGTCACCGTCGCACTCGGAACGGACGGGGCAGCCAGCAACAACCGCCTCGACATGTTCTGCGAGATGCGCACGGCAGCTCTTCTGGCGAAAGCCGTGGCCAAGGACGGTGCCGCGGTGGACGCCCACACCGCCTTGAGGATGGCGACCCTCGATGGCGCCCGGGCGCTCGGCTGGGACGACCAGATCGGATCACTGGTGCCGGGGAAACAAGCAGACCTGATCGCCGTCGATCTGTCGTCCGCGATCGATGCCCCCGTGTACGACGTCGCCTCCCATCTGGTCTACGTGGCCGGTCGGGCCGATGTGAGTGATGTGTGGATCGCTGGACGTGCGGTCGTGGTGGACCGACGGTGCGTCAATGTGGCCGACGGTGAGGTTCGCTCGCTGGCGACGCAGTGGCGGGATCGGATCAGGGCATCCGGCTGACGATCAGATCCAGCCCTCGGCCTCGGCCGTATCGACGAAACCCCGGTGCAGCCCGCGATAGCTCCACCCGAGCTCCCGGCGCGCCTTGATGGACGTCCCGAGGTAGCTGCTGCGCGCCGAGCGCATGGCCTCACCACTGAACTGCGGCGGCAACGGCAGGACCCGGCCCGCCACGTCGAACACCTTCTCCGCCACGGGCAGCAGGGGGCCGGGCATGACGATCGGGCGCCGACCACCGGTGATCTGCGCCATCTCCTCGGCCATCGAGGCGAGATCGGTCCGCTCCCCCGCCAGCATGTAGGCCTCGCCCGGGCGCCCCTTCTCCATCGCCAACAGGTGACCGGCGGCGATGTCATCGACGTGGGCTTCGACCATGCGCAGTCGA
Organism: uncultured Actinomycetes bacterium; assembly: GCA_964631645.1. Classification (GTDB taxonomy): domain Bacteria; phylum Actinomycetota; class Actinomycetes; order S36-B12; genus CAIWTL01. The sequence goes on along the minus strand of CAZVYU010000002.1, from coordinate 40,751 downwards.
GCCGAGACCATCGTCCGGCGCCCGGTCGCGACCTCCTTGAGCAGTTCCCCCACCGAGGATGTGTCGCCGGGGCCGTAGATACCGCCGGGCATCACGATGACCACTTCCGGGGTCTCGTGCGACGCTGCGGCCGCCACGGCGACGTCATGTGCTTGGGCCTTGGTCTCGTCATACGTCGTCAGATGAGGTCCGGTGTGTCGGTATTCCTCGTCGACAGTGCGGCCATCGGTGTCGGAGTTGATCGCGCACGTACTCGTGTGCACGACACGAGGCACTCCCGCCGCACGGGCCGCCCGGATCGCGTTGCGCGTCCCCTCCACGTTGACCGCCCATGCCTCGGTCGCGTCCGGCACCCCGACCTTGTACCAACCGGCCACATGGAACACGCCATCCGCACCACGGAAGGCCGCCGTCATGGCGGCCACATCGGACAGATCACCCGCCGCAAGCTCGACGCCCCATTCGGCCAGCCCGCCGGCCCGGTCGGGCGACCGAACCACTGCGACCACCTCGTGGCCTTGCGCGTGCAGATGTCGGGCCAGCGCGCGGCCGACGAATCCGGTGGCCCCGGTGATCGCGTACTTCATGGCTGCATCCTCCTGGCCGTCGGCTGGCTCGAACTCCGGTCGGGGGTCACAGCGCGATACCCAGCAGAGCGTCCACTGCCACCCTGACCTGGGCACCGGAGTCAGGGTCACTGCCCTGGCCGCGCACCGCCTGTTCGGCCCAACGGTCGATGGCGGCCAGCGCGGCTGGGGCGTCGAGGTCGTCGGCCAATGCCCGCCGCACACCGGCGACAAGCTCGTCGGCGGGCGGGGCCTGATCCCGCGCCACAGCGCGCCGCCACAGCTCAAGTCGCGCCTCGGCGGTGGGCAGGTCCCCGGCCGTCCACTCCCAGTCGTCCCGGTAGTGGTGAGCGAGCAGGGCCAGGCGGATGGCCATCGGGTCCGCCCCCTGGGCTCGCAGATCGCGCACCAGCACCAGGTTGCCGCGCGACTTGCTCATCTTGTGGCCGTCGAGTCCGACCATTCCGGCGTGGACGTAGTGGCGCGCGAAAAGATCTTCGGCCGCGCCGACGCGGCCCATGGCGGCGCACATCTCGTGGTGCGGGAACACCAGGTCGGACCCACCCCCCTGCACGTCGAACGGAAGGCCGAGGTACTCCTCGGCGATGGCCGTACATTCGATGTGCCAGCCAGGGCGCCCTTGGCCCAGGTCGGTCGTCCACGACGGTTCGTCGGGTCGCGCGCTCTGCCACAGCAACGGATCCAACGGGTCCCGTTTGCCCGGTCGGTCCGGGTCACCGCCCCGTTCCGCGAACAGGTCCCGCATGGTGGCGTGGTCCAGGCCGCTCACGTCCCCGAATCGGGGATCGGCCGAGACCGGGAAGTACAGGTCGCCCTCGAGTTCGTAGACGGCGTCACGGTCGCGCAGGTCCTGGACCGCTTCGGCGATGGCGGGGATCGACTCCACCGCGCCGATGTACCACCGGGGCGGCAGAACCCGCAGAGCGGTCATGTCGGCGCGGAACGCCTCGGTCTCCGAGGCGGCCAGCGTCCGCCAATCCTGTCCGGACGCCACCGCGCGCTCAAGCAGGGGATCATCGACATCGGTGACGTTTTGTACGTAGCAGACGTCATGCCCGGCATCGCGCCACACACGGTTCACCAGATCGAACGCCACATAGGTGGCGGCATGCCCCATGTGGGTCGCGTCATACGGGGTGATGCCGCAGACATACATCGTGGCGCGCGGTCCCGGCGAGGTCGGCCGGATCTCATCTGTTGCCGTGTCGTACAGGCGCAGCGGAGGACCCTGACCCGCGACGGCTGGGACCACCTGATCGGGCCACGATTGCATCCCTGAACTGTAGTGGGCCGACGGCTACAGCGGCGGCCAGGGGATGGCCGGGGCACCGGCATGGGGCGCGGGCATCACGGGACGGTCGAGAATCTCCTGGATGCGGTGGGCCGTGCCGGCCACCTCGTCGCCATCGAGTCCGGTCAGACAGTCGGGCACCTGCGGTCTTATCCGATCCAGATCCGTCAGCAGGGCCGCCGGGACCGGTCGGCCCGCGAACCCCCACAGCACCGTTCGCAGTTTGGGTTCCTGATGGAAACACAGGCCGTGGTCGACCCCGCGCACCGTCCCGTCTACCCGCTCGTAGATGTGACCGCCTTTGCGGTCGGCGTTGTTGACGATCAGGTCGAAGACGGCCAGCTGCAGCAGCTGAGGGCTGTCGCGGTGGGCGACCTCCACCTGATCACCGTGTTCGTCCTCGCCTCGCAGGACGGGCAGCCATCCGTCCGGAACGGAACCGGACGCATAGATCCCGACCCCGATCCCTTCGGCGCTCACCCACTCCTGCACGCTGCCCGGTCCGAACGGCGCCTGGTCCACCCAACGGGTGGGCGGGACGATCGGCCAGTCCAGCGCCTGGGCCACAGCACAGGCCGCCACCTCGCGAAGCGCCAAGGTGCCGTCGGGAAAGTCCCACAGGGGCCGCTCGCCCGCCACCGGTTTGTAGACATGCCGGACCCCGTCGATCTCCACGAGCAATGTGGCGTTGGAGGCGTCGGACAGTTGTCCGAGGATCCGCCAGCCCGGAACCTCAGCGGCGGTAACCATTGGCCCGCGGGCAGATGTGGCCGGCCGGATCGAGCGGTAGGTGGCAGAAGGGACACGGTGGTCGGCCGGCATTGACCACGGCCACCGTGCGGCGCACGAACTCGCGACCCAGTTCCGGTGTCAACCGCACCCTCACTGTGTCGGGTCCCTCCTCGTCGGAGTCGAGGTCCGGGACATCGGTGTCGTCCTCACTCAGGGCGTGCGCCTCGATGATCAGCAACTGGGTCTCGGGATTCCATCCCAAGCCCAGCGAGCCCACCCGGAAGTCCTCCTCGATGGGCGCGTCCAGTGGCCGGTCGTCGGGTGGGGCGGCAGGGGGTTCACCGGGACCGACCATCTCGTCGAGCAGTCCGTCGAGGCGTTCGGCCAGGATCCGGGCCTGTTCCTTCTCGAGCGCAACCGAGCTGATCCGGTGGCCGCTGCGCACCTGCAGGAAGAACGTGCGCTGGCCCGGTTCCCCCACGGTTCCGACGACGCACCGCTGCGGGTCATCGTGGACATACACCTGTCGGGTCATGGCCTCATACCCTACGCCCCAACAGTCACACGCCGGTCTCTCCGCCCACCACGGCATCGGACGGCCGATCCGATCGCGGTCGGCGGCCGGGCGAGAACATCCGAAGGTCGCCGCCGATGTCGTTCACCCGGGCGACGAAGGCCCGTCCCGGCGTGTAGCGGATGACCGAAATGGAGCAGGGGTCGATCTGGATCCGTTGGAAAAGGTCCAGGTGCATCCCGAGCGCATCGGCCAGGATCGCCTTGATGACGTCGCCGTGGCTGACCGCCACGTAGGTGGCGGCATCTCCCAGACGCCGGTTCCAGCGCCGGATCGCACCGATCGCGCGGGTTTGAACGAGCGCCATCGACTCCCCACCGGGGAAGGTCACGCCGCTCGGGTGGTGCTGGACCTGTTCCCACAGCGGGTCCTTGGCCAGGACCTCGAGCGATTGCCCGGTCCAGTCGCCGTACCGGGCTTCGGCCAGATCGACCTCGGTGTGGATGGGCAGATCGGAACGCCGCCGCTTGGCCACGATCTCTGCGGTCTCCCGGCAGCGTTCGAGGGGACTGGTCAGGATCGCCTGGAACCGGACCTCGGCCAGGCGCCGCGCGACGGTACGGGCCTGTTCCCGGCCGACATCATCCAGTGCGACTCCGGGCGTCCATCCGGCCAGGACGCCGTCGGCGTTGGCCGTGGTGCGGCCATGTCGCAGCAGAAGGACCGTTGTCACCCCGTCAGGGTATGCGGATCGTCACAATGACGGGGTGATCACATCCGTGTTCCGTTACCACGACGGAGTCGAAGTCCCGGTGGACCCGGCGCTCATCCACATGGACACCCCACCGTGGGAGGTCGAAGAAGGCCTTCGCATGGTCGTGACGGCAACCATGGCGGAGGCAGCCGATGACCCAGGTTCATTCGTCTGGCTCAAGCTCGCCAATCCGTCACACCGGGAGATCGATCTCGTGCAGCGCCTCTTCTCTCTGCCCAAGTTGCAGGTGGAGGACGCGATGAACGGCCGGCAGCGAGCGAAGCTGGAGGCCCACGAGGACCGCGCCTTCGTGGTGCTGAAAGAGCTCCGGTACGACGACGACGCCTCCGCCGTGGAGACCGGTCAGGTGGCCGTTTTCCTCGGACCCGGCTACGCGATCTCGGTGCGCACCGGTGATGCCGCCCCGGGCAGCGCGCGGCAACGACTGGCGGAGAACTCGCACCTGACCAAGTCCGGACCGCTGAGTGTGCTGTACGCCATCGGCGACGTCCTCGTCGACGGCTACCTGGACATCGTGGAACACCTGGCGAACGACCTGGAAGGGCTGGAGGATTCCGTCTTCAGCATGAAAGCCAGTGACAGTGCGGGGATGATCTACAACCTGAAGCGCGAGAACCTGGAGGTCAAGCGGGCGATCTCGCCGCTGATCGGGGAGGCCCGGGTGCTCGTCCGGGAGCGGCATCCCGAGATCCCGGCACCGCTGGCCCCGTACTTCCGCGACGTCGGCGACCATCTGCTGCGAGCCAGTGATCTGGTGGACAGCCACGACCAGTTGCTCATGACCATGCTCATGGCGGCCACCTCACAGCAGGATCTGCGGCAGAACCAGGACATGCGCAAGATTTCGGCGTGGGCGGCGATCATCGCGGTGCCCACGGCGATCGCGGGGATCTACGGCATGAACTTCGACGACATGCCAGAACTGCACTGGACGTTCGGGTACCCCACCGTCCTGTTGATCATGCTCACCATCTGCTTCTTCCTCTATCGCCAGTTCAAGAAGAGCGGATGGCTATGAGAACCGCACTGGGAAGAACGCTGGCGCCAGGGCTGATCGGGATCTTGTCTGCTGTGGCGTTGCCTGCCTGTTCCGGATCGGTGCCCGGCCTGCCGGACATCCCGGGCACAGAGACCCGGGCCACCTTCAACGCGTTGGAGGACCCGCAACAGGTTCCCGTCCTCCTGCGGCGCGAACTGGGTGAAGCGGTCACCGTGCGGCGCGTCTCGTTGTTGGAGAACGGATTCATCGCGGAAGTCCGCGACCCGCAGAAGCGACAGAACCTGGACCGGTACACATACTTCTACGACAAGTGGGACGTGGAACCGGTCATGGTCAGCCAGAGCGACATCGACGAACTCGATGAGACGACATTCGGCCTAGGTGCGGTGGACTGGTCGGTCATTCCCCGGCTGGAACGGAAGGCGGTGGACTCATTGGATCTTGAGGACGAAGAGGTGACCGTCGTGTCCGTCGACAAGATCGACGATCAGCCGCGGATCTACATCAACGTCAACGGGTCGCGCGGCAACGGCATGCTGATCGCCAACGCCCGCGGCGGCGACGTGATGGTCCGGCGCAACTGACTGTCGTGGGACGGGATCAAGCAGCTCAGCCGGTCGTCAGCACGCCCCCGGCCAGCAAGCCGGCCACCACAAGTCCCAGCACGATGCGGTAGATCACGAACGGCATGTAGGAGTTCGTCGTGAGGTAGCGCAGCAGCCATGCGATGACCAGGTAACCGATCACGAAGGCGATGACCGTCGCCAGGATGGTGGGGCCCCATTCCGGCGCGGGACCTTTGCCGATGTCCAGAGCCTCGAACAGACCGGATGCCATCACCGCCGGGATGGCCAAGAGGAACGCGTACCGGGTCGCTGCCTCGCGGGTGTAGCCGAGGAAGAGACCGACGGAGATGGTGGCGCCCGAACGACTGACGCCGGGGATCAGCGCACACGCCTGACCCAAGCCGTAGAGCAGGCCATCGCGCATCGTCAGATCGTCCACCGTCTTGGTCTTGGCTCCGATCCGGTCAGCGACGCCAAGGATGACGCCGAAGAAGATGAGGGTGAACGACACCAGCCACAGGTTGCGTGCCACAGTCTCGATCTGGTCCTTGAACACCAGCCCCAAGATGGCGATCGGCAGCGTGCCGATGATCACGTACCAGCCCATGCGGGCGTCGATGTTGCCCCGCAGCGCCGGGGTGTACAGCGACCGCACCCAGGTGGAGACGATGCGTGCGATGTCGTGCCGGAAGTAGATGATCACGGCCATCTCGGTACCGATCTGGGTGACGGCCGTGAACGCGGCGCCCGGATCCTGCCAGCCGAACAACTGACTGATGATCAACACATGAGCGCTCGACGAGATGGGCAGGAACTCGGTCAGGCCCTGCACGACCCCCAGGACAACGGCCTCGAACCAACTGATCACGACACGACCCCGGCGGCGTCGGCGATCTCAGCCATCGCCCGGACCGTCGCGATGCGCTCCTCGAGGGTTCCGGCATAGCTGGCGATGGTCAGCGTCGTGACCCCGGAGTCCGCGTACGCCTGCAACCGGTCCTGTACCCGGGCCGGCGGCCCGATGAGTGAGGTCCGGTCGATGAAGTCGAGCGGCACGGCCGCACCGGCACCGGCGTAGTCGCGTGCCAGGTACAGATCCTGGATGGTGGCGGCTGCCTCGCCGTATCCCATGCGGGTGGCGAGCCGGTTGTAGAAGTTCTGTTCGCGGCTGCCCATGCCGCCGATGTACAGCGACGCGTACGCCCGCAGCGGCTCGGCGCAGGCCTCGATGTCGTCGCCGAGCACCACGGGGACGGTAGGGACGACATCGAACCCGGCCATCGTCTTGCCGGCGCGCTCCCGGCCGGCGGCGATGGACGCGGTCAGTTCGGACGCGAACTCGGGGGCGTAGAAGATGGCCAGCCAGCCATCGAACATCTCTCCCGCCAGTTCGAGGTTCTTGGGGCCGATGGCCGCCAGGTACAGCGGGATGTGGTCGCGCACCGGATGGACGGTGAGCGTGAGTGCCTTCCCGGGTCCGTCGGGCAGCGGCAGTGTGAAGAACTCGCCGTCGTAGGAGACCTTCTCGCGCGCCAGTGCCTTGCGCACGATGTCGGTGTACTCGCGGGTGCGGGTCAGGGGCTTGGCGAAGCGGACGCCGTGCCAGCCCTCCGAGACCTGGGGGCCGGACACCCCGAGCCCCAGGCGGAACCTGCCGCCGGACAGCGTGTCCAGGGTGGCAGCCGTCATGGCGGTGTTGGCCGGGGTGCGACCGGGGATCTGGAACACGGCGGAACCGATGTCGATCGTCTCGGTCTGAGCGGCGATCCAACTGAGCACCGTGGCCGCGTCGGACCCGTAGGCCTCCGCGACCCAGACGACGCTGTACCCCAGCCTGTCGGCCTCACGGGCCAGTTCCAGGTTGTCGGCGTCATTGCCCATCCCCCAGTACCCCAGGTTCAGCCCCAGTCGCATGACTCTCCTCGCGTCGACGTGCATGACGCCGAGACAGGCGCCGGTCGTGAGCGTACTCCCGGCCGGCGGTCCGGCGCGGCGCCCATGGGCGCGTGTGAGCCTCGGGTTACGGTCTGACCATGCAGCAGCGACCCTTGGGAGCCACGGGACTGTGGGTGTCGCGTCTGGGTCTGGGGACCATGACGTGGGGCCGCGACACCGACGAGCACGAGGCCCGCGACCAGTGGAAGACCTTCCTGGATGCCGGCGGCACCCTGATCGACACGGCGGACGTCTATGCCGACGGATCCAGCGAGGAACTGATCGGCATGCTCCTGGCCGAGACCAACTCGCGCGACAAGGTCGTCGTGGCCACCAAGGCCGTCAGCCGGCCCCGGACCAAGCGACGTTTCGATGCGTCCAGAGCCCATCTGCTGGCGTCGTTGGACGGCTCGTTGAGCCGCCTGGGCACCGACTACGTCGACATCTGGTATCTGCACGCGTGGGATCCGTGGACGCCGCTGGAAGAGACCTTGGCCGCGGCCGACGACGCGGTTCGCTCGGGTCGGGTCCGTTACGTGGCCGTGTCCAACTACGCGGGCTGGCAGTTGGCCCGGGCGGCGACCTGGCAACAGGCGGTTCCGGGCCGCTCCCCCATCGCTGCGGCGCAGATGGAGTACTCGCTGGTCCAGCGGGGAATCGAGCGCGAGGTCGTCCCTGCCGCGGCCGCCCTGGGCGTCGGCATCACGCCCTGGTCCCCGCTGGGACGCGGTGTCCTGACCGGCAAGTATCGGTACGGGACCCCCAGCGAGTCCCGAGCAGCTTCTCCGCACTTCGGGTCATTCGTGGCCGAGTACTTGGACGACCGGTCACGGCGCATCGTCGACGCGGTGCATACCGCCGCTGAAGGCCTGGATGTGGCGCCACTCGAAGTGGCGCTCGCCTGGGTGCGCGATCGCCCCGGGGTGACGGCACCGATCGTCGGCGCGCGCACCGTGGGTCAACTCCGCGGGATCCTGGAGTCCGAGGAATTGGAGTTGCCCGCCGAGATCACGACGGCACTGGACGACATCTCCGCACCCGACCTCGGCTACCCCGAGCACGGCTGGAACCAACTGACCCGCTGAGGGGTGTCGTGCTGGATCGGCGTGTCAGCGCGACTGTTTGAAGAAGGCACTGGAACGCGACGACCACAGCAGGCCGAGGGCGATCAACCACAGCAGGATGGCCAGCAGGTTGCCGTAGACCGCGTTGCCACGCAGTTGGGTGATTTCCCAGGCGTCACTCAGGATCTGCAGGACGATCAGGATCGTCACGAAGATCCGGACCCCGTTGCTGCCGTTCTTGAGTCCGTTGGCCAGCAGGATGGTGATCAGCCCGAGCACGATGCCGACGATGCCGCCCCACAGCAGGAACGACTTCAGATCGTCGGTCGCGGTGACCGCCTCCAGGGTGGCCTGGGTCGACAGCGTGTCGGGGATCTGGGCCGGGTTGAACGACAGCCACACGTACACGAGGCCGGCCAGGATCTCGAGGATGCCGGCGATCCACATGAAGATCACCACGAGGGTGACGCCCCCGGGGCGGGACACAGGTGCTGCGGAAGACATGGGTCACTCCTTGGATCGAATTGTTTCAGACGCTAGTGAAGGTGGCCCCGATCCGGAAGCCGTTCGGGCCGATCAACAGTTGTCGATGAATCGCTGGAGTGTGCGGACGCCAAACTGCACCGACTCGATCGGTACCCGTTCGTCGACGCCGTGGAACATGGCAGGGAAGTCCAAACCAGGTGGTAGGCGCAGCGGGACGAAGCCGTAACAACGGATGCCAAGGGTGCTCCACGCCTTGGCATCGGTCCCGCCGCTCATCATGTAAGGGATGGTGCGACCACCGGGGTCCTCCGCCGCGATCGCGTCAGACATGGCAGCGATGGTGGGCCCGTCGTAGGTGGTCTCCACGCCGTGATCGAAGTTCACGAAGTCGCGGGTGACCGAGCCGCCCAGCAATTCGTCGACGACTGCCAGGAACTCCCCTTCCCGGCCGGGCAGGAACCGGCCGTCCACGACCGCCTCGGCCTCACTGGGAACGACGTTGGCCTTGTATCCGGCTGACAGCATGGTCGGATTGACGGTGTGCGCCAGCGTGGCGCCGAGGATGTGGGCCATGGGGCCCAGTGCCGCCAGGAACTCGTCGGGGTGGTCGGGGTCGAACGGGATACCGAGCGGTTCGCTGATGGCTGTGAGGCAGGCGGTCATTGTCGGCGTCATGGTCACCGGGAAGTCGTGGCTGCCCAGGCGGGCGGTAGCGGCGGCGACGGCCGTGACGGCGTTGTCGTCGTGGATCATCGAGCCGTGGCCACCTGCGCCTGTGGCCGTCAGCTTCATCCACGCGATGCCCTTCTCCGCGGTCTGGAGCAGGTACAGCCGCAGATCGTTGCGGACGGTGAGCGAGAAGCCACCCACCTCGCCGACGGCCTCGCTGACTCCTTCGAGCAGTTCGGGCCGGTTGTCGACGATCCAGTGCGAGCCCTGCCAGCAGCCGGCCTCTTCGTCGGGGGTGAAGATCACCACGATGTCGCGCGGTGGCACGAATCCGGTGCGGGCCCAGTCGCGGATCAGGGCGATGATCATCGCGTCCATGTCCTTCATGTCCACGGCTCCGCGACCCCAGATCATCCCGTCGATCTCGGCCGCCTCGAAGGGGGGCACCGACCACTCTTCGGCCACTGCAGGCACGACATCGAGGTGTCCGTGGAGCAGCAGAGCCCCCCGGTCGGGATCGCGACCCGGGATCCGCAAGTGGACGCCCTGTCGCGATCCGCCCGTGGTCGTGAAGCGTTCGGGACTGTAACCGACCTCGGTCAGGAGGCTCTCGACATACTCGGCCGCCTCGGCCTCCCCCACCGTCGTGTCGGGGTCGCCGGTGTTGGTGGTGTCGATCCGGATGAGTTGCCGCAGGATCGTGACGGCCTCGTCCTGAGGGTCGCTGGGGGCTGGCTCCATGAGCGCCATCCTGCCCTGTCTGGGGGAACGATGACCGACCATCCGCGCCGACTCCCGTGATCGAGACCGCAGCCGGAGAGCCCGACGCCGCGCGGACGGCGAACGCCCAGAACTTGCTATCCTGATCGGCGTCACGTCCGGGTGGCGGAATAGGCAGACGCGCTAGCTTGAGGTGCTAGTCCTCGTATAAGAGGGTGGGGGTTCAAATCCCCCCTCGGACACCGACTGTCTGCGCGGCAGGTCACCGGTTGCGGCGGAAGCCCGCCGGTGAATCCGAGACACGGCCACGTCCACAGCCTCGCCGGCCGCCCAGTAGTACCGCGGTGCCCCCTTCCGCTTCACCGTGAGTTCCAGGGACAGGGGGTTGCGAACCAGCACCTCCGCTAGGTTAGGGCGATCGCCTGACGCTGCCTCGGCTCGGTGAGAACCCAGATTGGGGTGCCCGGGTTGAAAGAAGAAGACGTCGTGGATGTCGGCAGCGTGGCAGGCGAGACCGCTGACTTCGGCTACACGCCGGAACTGACACGGACACTGGGTTCGTTCCAGGTCTTCGCCATCTCGTTCGCGTTCATCTCGGTTGCTGTGGGCATCTTCGCCACCTACGACGAGGTCCTGGTCAGTTCAGGTCCGGTGGGGATCTGGCTTTGGGTGGTCGCCGCCGTGGGACAAACCCTGGTGGCCCTGGTCGTCGCACAGTTCGCCGCCCGTATCGCGCTGAGCGGGTCCAGTTACCAGTGGGCATCACGGCTGGCCAACCCCAAGATCGGTTGGCTCTTCGGCTGGCTGACCTTCTGGTACCTGGCGATCGCTGTTGTCGCACTCGACAATGCGCTGGCCAGCCAGGCGTTGATGCCGCTGCTCGGGATGGACGGGAGCGAAGCAACCGCTCGTCTCCTGACCGTGGTCATCCTGCTTGTCCAGGCCATCCTTGTGATCGCCTCCACTCGCCTGCTCGGACTCATCACATCGGGTGCGGTGGGGATCGAACTGGGCATCGTGGTGGTCTTGGTACTCGCTCTGATCGTGGCCATGGCATTTAACGGGAGCGACCTCGGCAACCTCACCTCACGCGGAATCACCGCAGATGACCCCAACTACTTCGCCATCGGAGGAGGCCTGATGGCGGGCATGATCATGGGTCTCACGACCCTCGTCGGTTTCGACTCCGCCGCGAACCTTGCCGAAGAGGCCAAGGATCCGTTCCGTAGCGTCCCCCGGGCGATCGTGGCGTCTGTTGTCGCCGCTGGGCTTCTTGGCCTGATCTTCCTCGTCACTCTCACCGCCGCGATCAAGGACATCCCGGCGATCAGCGCCAGTTCTTCGCCTGTTGCGTCGATCATCAGCGGTCAACTCGGGCCTGTGGCGGAACGTCTCCTGTTGGCATGCATCGCCTTCGCGATGTTCGGTGCCGGGATGGTGGTGATGGCGGCCTGCTCCCGTCAGGTGTTCGCGATGGCTCGCGACGCACGCTTCCCGGCGCACGGGATCATGAAGCGGGTCAACCCGAAGACCAGGACCCCGGTTCCCGCCACACTGCTCATCCTGACGGTGGGCATCGTCCTGATGGTGGCGCTGCCGGGCTCCGCGCTGCTGCAACTGATCATCGGGTCGACGATCCTCCCGGCGCTGATCTACGGCGGGATCACGGTGCTCTACCTGTCGGTGCGCAGGAGGTTGGAACGCAAGGAAGGTGGTTTCAACCTGGGACGCCTTGAGTTGCCCATCGCCATCGCCGCACTGGTCTGGCTATTGTTCGTGCTCTTCGTGCTGGTGACCCCTGCCGACGCCGTCGTCCCCAACCTGATCGTGGTCGGCCTCATCCTTCTCGGCATGGCGTACTTCGGCTACTTGATGATCTTCAACCGTCGGGTGCTGGACACCGAGCCCGGCGAGAACGCGGCTTTCGACGATTGACGCGAGGGACCGTTCCCCTTGGGGTCAATTTCCGGCTTCGCGTCAGTCGGTGGGGTCGGCACGAAGCGCGGCCGCATCGTCCCCTTCGCTGCCTTTGTGGATCGTCACCGCATCGGCCAGGAACCCTCGGATGGTCTCCTCGTGCTCGGCGTCCGTCGTGGAGACGACAACGTAGGCCTTGTCGTCGGGCAACGTCTCGGCCAAGGCCTTGAGAACGTCCTCGTCGGAACCGTGGCGCCCGTGGGCGATCAAGCCACCCGCGCCGGTCCCGATGAGCACGGTGCCCACGACCGCCGGGGGAAAGACCAGGCCCACCGCCAGGCCTGCGGCGGCCCCGATGGCCATGCCCCGGGTGGTCGACTCCTCGTAGCGGATAACGCGCGGTTTGCCCTGGTGGTCCTTGCCGCGGTGCTCGATCAACGCACAGTTGAACTCCTTGAAGTGATTCAGGTCGTGCTTGGCCTTGATCGTCTCGAAGTCGTGTCCGGCGCGCTCGGGATCGTCGTACTCGGCCAGCAGGATGAACAGGGGTTCGGGAGTGGCAGCCGCAGGGTCAGGTGTCTCGTCGCTCATCACTTCGCCTTTCATCACCGGTCAGTCCGACGCGACCGGCTGCTGCGAACGTAGCAGCGCTGAGGACGCGAAGCCGGACCATGCGGTGTCGGCGGTATCCCTCAGCGACGCGTGGTGACGCGGTACTGGCTGCCCGAAGGATCGCGGAATCCGGACCGAACTCAACTGGTCTACCGTCCAGGGGTGATCGATGAAGCGGACCGCGCCGGCGCGGGAATCATGCGGGCGACAGCTCGCTGGGTGTTGGCCCTCGGACTGGCCTTCGCCGGGGTGAGTCACTTCACCAACTCGCAGTCCTTTCAGGCGCAGGTACCCCCGTGGATGCCGTGGCCGGGCGCCGTGATCGCGGTGTCCGGTGTGGTGGAAGTGGCGCTGGCGGTCGCACTGCTCGCTCTCCCCCGGTGGCGACCTCACATCGGCTGGATCGTCGCCGCCTTCTTCGTAGTCGTGTTCCCCGGCAACGTCTCGCAGTTCATCACCCAGACCAGTGCCTTCGGTCTCGACACCGACCTGGCGCGGGGGATCCGGCTGCTCTTCCAACCCGTGCTGGTCGCGTGGGCGCTGTGGTGCACGGGTGCGTGGCGCGCCTGGCGGGGACGGTCGGTCGTGGCACCGGGCTGACGAGCGCCGCCAGCGCCGGGCAGTTCAGGCCCGCTGTACCCCGGTGATGTTGACCATCCAGTCGACTCCGAACTTGTCCGTCAGCATGCCGAACGCGTCACCCCACGGGGCAACCTCCAGCGGCATCGACACCTGACCGTCGGCGGCGAGACCGTCCCAGAACCCCCGCAGGGTGGACTCGTCGTCACCGGACAGCGAGATCGAGATGTTGGATTCGTCGGGCGCGGGCATCCCTTCCGGTGCGTCGGACGCCATAAGGACCACTAGGTCGGACCGTAGCGAACCATGCATGATCTTGTCCGCGTCGGCCGGGTTGCCGGCGCCCATGCTGGCGAACGTGCTGAGCTCCAGTTCACCGCCGAACACCGACTGGTAGAACTCCAGCGCCGCCTGGGCGTTGTCACGGAAGCCGATGTAGGGATTGAGTTGAACCGTCATGGCGACACCCTACAAATGGGCTGGTGGAATTGGCAGGGACCGGCGGACATGGGCCCCGGAGGGGGCAACCATCCCGGCTGAACCGCCCCAGCGGCCCGACTTCCCGCACGGTGCTGCACAGCCGCCATTCACTCGGCCCCCTGCGGTCACCACGCCGCTCAGCTCCGGCCGGCAGGAGGGAGTGAATGGCGGCTCTGCATCACTCGGGATGGGCAGGAGACGTGATCCGGCCCAACCTCCGCGGCTCCCGACATCCGGAATCCCGACTGACTACAGTCGGCCGCGGAGAGACCGCCCCTCCGGTCCTCGCCTGCCAAGGAGGCTCAGCCGTGCCCACACCCCACCGAGATCAGGCCATGGATCACGTGGTCCTGGTGATCTTCGAGAACCGCTCCCTGGACAACCTTCTGGGCCACTTGTACGGACCCGAAGACGGCAAAGACTTCGACGGAGTCCTCGGCAAGGACCTGAGCAATCCCGTTCCCGGCTGGGCCGAACACCAACCGCCCGACGGCAGTGGGCGGGTCTCGGTGTTTGTCGGCGACGACATGGATGCCCCCAACCCCGACTCGGGCGAGGAGTATTTCCACACGAACACACAGTTGTTCGGCACCTTGGACGAGCAGAACCGGTTCGCCGGGGGCGACAACATCCAGCCGCCCTACAACACGCCGCCCGCGGGTGCGACACCGACGATGGACGGCTTCGTGACGGACTACATCTCGTTCTTCAAGTGGGAGGAGGGGCGCGAACCGACTTACGACGAGTACCGCCAGATCATGCAGTGCTACACGCCCGAACAGGTCCCCGTGCTCAATGGCCTGGCGCGTGAGTTCGGAGTGTTCGACCACTGGTTCTGCGAGGTACCGTCGCAGACGTTCATGAACCGATCGTTCTGGACGGCAGCAACCTGCACCCCCTTGCCGACGGGTGGCACCGTCAACGCGCCCGCCTCCCATTGGGTCAAGGACAACACCGCTGAGACGATCTTCGACCGGCTCGAAGCCCACGGCCGCACCTGGAAGGTATACGTCGAAGGCGACACCGGCGCCTCGTTGACCGGCCTCATCCACTGGCCCCGGCTGCACGACCGGTTCGCCACCCACTTCGTTCCCTTCAGCGAGTTCGAGAAGGACGCCGCGGCCGGCACCCTCCCCGACTTCGCGCTGATCGAGCCGAACCTGCTGATGGGGCATGGGGACTACCACCCGGCCTGCGGCGCTGCGTTGGCCCGCGGGGATCACCTGGTCGTCGATCCGCCGTCGTCGATCCTGTCCGGCGAGGCGTTCCTGCAACGGGTGTTCGACGCCTACCGGGGAATGCGTGCCCCCAACGGCGCCAACGTCTGGAACACGACCCTCATGATCGGCTGGGACGAGCCGGGTGGGACCTACGACCATGTCCCCCCAGGCCCGGTCCCGGCTCCCGAGGAATCGGCGCCAGCCGGACAGTACGGCTTCCGCTTCGACCGATCCGGGTACCGCGTCCCGGCGATCGTCGTGTCGCCTTGGGTGGAACCGGGGACCGTGTTCAACGAGGAGCATCGGCACACCTCGTTGCTGGCGACCCTGCGCAAGCGGTGGGACATCGGCGACGCCTTCACCGAACGCGACCGGTCCGCTGCTCCCATCGACTACGTCTTCAGTCGGGACACGCCGACAGATCCGGACGGTTGGGGCGTGCCCCGGGCCCAACCGGTGCCGCAGTCGCAGATCGACTGGGAAGCCAGTGATCGGTCGTGGAGCAACCTGGGCAAGGTGGCGATCCCTGGTCTGATCACGACCGCCAAGGAGAAGGGCTGGCCGGTGCCACCCCAACTGGAAGACCCCAACTTCCACCTGACCACCGATCTTGCCTTCCACGCCCAACAGTTGTTGTTCGCCCATGTCTGGCCACAGTTGGGTCCGCAGGGGGCGAAGCTGGAGGAGCTGAAGGCGACGGTGGGCACGGATCTTGAGACGGCCACCAAGCCGGAAGCCGCCGGATGAATAGCTGCGTCTGGGCGGCCGCTGGGTGAGTAGCCGCGCCAGCGGCGTATCGAAGCCAAGGCCCCTGCGGCCGCCAACCGTACAGCCACCCCCAGCGGGCTTCGATACACGGGCTGCGCCGCACCCACCCCGCAGACCGGAGAGTCGCTGATACGTTCGAACCGTGGCAGAACTGCTGGAAACTGCGCGGGGACCCGTCCAGGTCTGGGACGAGGGCGCCGGCGATCCCGTCCTCGTCGTCCATGGCAGCCCGGGGGGCTGCGACCAAGGGTGGCTCATGGCGCAGTTCCTGCTGGATGCCGGGTTCCGGGCGATCATTCCCAGCCGACCCGGGTATCTGGACACCCCGCTCACTGACGACAACAGCAGCATCGACGCCCAAGCGGATCTCCATGCGGCCACGTTGCGGGCCCTCGGCATCGACCGGGCCGCCGTCCTGTGCTGGTCCGGCGGCGGCCCTTCCACCTACCGCCTGGCGGCCAGACATCCCGCCATGGTCACCGCCATCACCGCATTGGCGGCGCTGAGCCACGACTACCACTGGGAGCTCGGGATCGATGAGAAGTTCATGTTCGGCACCCAAGCCGGCAATCACCTCATCGCGCTCATGGCGCGGCACGCCCCCCAGCAACTCGTGTCCGCCACGCTGCAGGCCGAAGGCGACCTGACCAAGGACGAACTGGCCGAGCTCACCGCCCATGTGTTCGCCGACCCCACCAAGCGGGAGTTCGTGCTGGGTCTGGCAGCGACCGTGAGCCACCGGGGTAACCGCCGCGACGGCATGGAGAACGACCGTGCCACGTTCGCAGCCATCACCGACCTCCGGCTGCAGGATGTGAAGGCTCCCGTCCTGTTGGTGCAAGGTGACGCCGACACCGACGTCGTGCCCGAGTACACCCAGTACGCCGCCCGTCACCTGCCCCGCAGCCAGCGCATCGACGTCGCGCTGGGCACTCACCTAGCGGCCTTCACGGCCGACAACAGCGACGACATCCAGCACCAGATCGTCGCGTTCCTCCGGCGCCCGAAATCTTGAGGAACCCTTGAGAAAGCGTTGACCCAACCTGTATCCGGGGTGCGGCATGCTGAAGGCACATCAAATCCCCCCGAACAGGGGAGCTTCGGAATCGAGTCACCGAAGCTCCCCTGTTTCTTTGTCTTCACTTCCTGCGTCTACCGTCTGCGCATGGAGACCCGAATTGTCGCTACCGACCAGCAGCCCGTTGCGTTGAGCCCCGTACCGGCGGAACAGCTGCCGCACGACCGGGCGCCGCGCCCATCGGCCGGGGTGATCGATCTTTCCGACTGCGGGGTGCCGTGCGGCCTGTGGGAGCACACGGTCGGCACCTCCACCGATGTCGAGGTGGATGAGGTCTTCGTCGTCCTGGCTGGGCACGCCCGCATCGAAGTCGCAGACGGGCCGGTCCTCGAGGTCGGACCAGGCGACGTGGTGAGTCTCGCTGCCGGAGCCCGGACCACCTGGCACGTGACGCAGACCCTGAAGAAGTTCTGGGTCACCCCAACCGGGTGATCCGGTCGGCGATCAGACGCCGCGCCCGCGGCACGAATGCCTCGCTGTCTCCCCCGACGTGCGGGGTGATGAGCAGATTCGGACAATGCCAGAGCGCGTGACCGGGCGGCAGGGGCTCGGGGTCGGTGACGTCCAACGCCGCCCGCAGCCGACCCGACCGCAACTCCTCGATCAACGCAGATGTGTCCACGAGCGCCCCGCGCCCCACATTCACCACCAGCGCCCCGTCCGGAAGGAGCGCCAGCCGGCGCGCGTCCAGCAGGTGGCGGGTGGACTCGTCCAGCGGGGTGCACAGCACCACCACGTCAAGTTCGGGCAGCAACGCATCCAGTTCGGTGACCGGCCGAGCGCCATCGGATCCTGACCGGGAGATCGGGACGACCTGAACCTCGAAACCGGCCAGCCGTGCGCCGACAGCCTGGCCGACCCCGCCCCAGCCGACGATCCCCACGGTCCGATCGGCCAGGGCCGGGCGACGCCGGTGGTCCCAGGTCCCGGTGATCATGGCCCGGGCGGCGTCATCGATCCCCCGCAGCTGCGCGATCATCAGGCCCACCGCCAATTCGGCAGTACTCGTGTCATGCAGACCTGCGGCCCGGCGGAGCTCGACGCCCTCGGGGACTGCCGAAACGATTCCGTCGACCCCGGCCATGAGCGCCTGGACCTCGCGCAGCGCCGGCAACTGCTCGACCATCTCGGGGTGGGGGTCCATGTAGGGCGGGACGAACACCGTCACCCGCGCCAGATCCTGCTCGGGCGGGAGCGGCTCCCCCGCGTCCCAAAACACGTAGTCGACCCCGGGCACCTCCGGAGGCTCCAACCACCCGGGCAACATCACGACATGATCGGCCACCCGCCCAGCATGCCGCACCGCGATGCGACACTGGCCCGCGTGTCCGACGTCCGCACGTTCCACGGCCGCGCCGGCCGGCTGGGGCCGGCAGCACAGCAGGCCCTGGTGGACCACTGGCCGCGATTCGGGGTCACGTTCACCGACCAGATGCTGGACTTCGACCGCCTCTTCGACGGACGCGACGTCGTCGTCGAACTGGGATCAGGGATGGGTGAGGCGACCGCTGCGATGGCGCAGGCCGACCCCGACACCGGGATTCTCGCCATCGAGGTCCATACCGCCGGAGTTGCCGCCCTCCTCCGTCGGATCGAGGATGCTCAGCTGGATAACGTGCGGGTCATGCATTGTGATGGAGTTCCGGTCCTGCAGCAGATGATCGCGCCCGACGCGTTGGCCGGCGTCCGGCTCTTCTTCCCCGACCCCTGGCCCAAGGCGCGGCACCACAAACGCCGTTTCGTCCGCCCGGACCTGGTGCATCTCGTCGCCCGCCGACTGGCTCCGGAGGGTCTCTTCCACACCGCGACGGACTGGGCGGACTACGCCGATCAGATGCTCGCGGTGATGTCGGCCGAACCCCTGTTGGTCAACCGGTTCGACGGCTTCGCCCCCCGACCGACGTGGCGACCGCTCACCCGCTTCGAACGTAAGGGTCTGCGGCAGGGACACACCGTCGCCGATCTCCTGTTCGCCCGGCGCGGCTGACACCGACCGGGGGACCACCCGACGCAACACTGGGCAACAGGCACCATCGCTCGGGCAGGATGTCTCGCATGCCTGCTCTGATCGAGGACTACGCACTCATCGGCGACCTGCACACCAGCGCCCTGGTGTCCAAGGAGGGGGCGATCGATTGGTTGTGCTTGCCCCGCCTGGACTCCGACGCCTGCTTCGCCGCCATCCTCGGCACCGAGGCCAACGGTCATTGGACGATCCGGCCAGAAGGAGACATCACCGACGTGTCCCGCGCCTACCGCCAGGACACGCTGGTACTCGAGACCACGATGACCACCGCCGACGGCGTCGTCCGGCTGGTCGACTTCATGCCCGTGCGCGAGGAGCACGATGTCGCGTGCGTGATCCGCCTGGTCGAAGGGGTGTCGGGCAACGTCGCCATGCGCTCGACGTTCGCGCCACGCTTCGGCTTCGGCCGCATCACTCCCTTCTTCTTGGACCACGGCGCAGGGCTGCACGGCCAAGCGGGCCCCGACACCGTGCTGCACATCGCCACCGACGACGTGACCATCAGCGGCAACGGTTCCGCGGTCTGTGACTTCTCGGTGGGACCCGGCGACCGCAAGGCGCTGCAGATGATCTGGCATCGGCCCTGGGCCGACCGGGAGCCGGTCCCCCAGGACCCCTACGTGGCGGCGAAGGTGTGCACCGAGTGGTGGAAGAAGTGGGCAGCCACCGCGACGTACGAAGGTGAACACCGGGAGGCCGTGGTGCGCTCGCTCATCACCCTCAAAGCGTTGAGCTACAAACCCACCGGCGCCCTGGCGGCCGCGGCCACCACCTCACTGCCCGAGACCCTGGGCGGCGAACGGAACTGGGACTACCGCTACACCTGGTTGCGTGATGCGTCCATGACACTGCAGGCGCTCCTCGACGAGGGGTATCGGGACGAGGCGCACGACTTCCGCCAGTGGGTCATCCGGGCCGTGGCCGGGGATCCGGCCGAGATGCAGATCATGTACAGCATCACGGGCAAGCGCCACATCCCGGAATCGACGTTGGAGTGGCTGCCCGGATACGAGGGATCGACGCCGGTGCGCATCGGCAACGGGGCCGCCGACCAGTTCCAACTCGACGTCTACGGCGAACTGAGCGACGCCGCCTATCTGGGCCGGTCCTATGGGATGACGGCGAAGTCCACCCCCGGGGCGTCCTGGATGCTCCAACTGGCGGTGGCCGGGTTCGTCGAGAAGGAGTGGCAGAAGCCGGATGAAGGGATCTGGGAGGTCCGGGGCGACCCGCAGCACTTCACCTACAGCAAAGTGATGGCGTGGGTCGCGATCGACCGGGTGGTGCGGTGCATCAACGAGTTCGGCCTCGAAGGCGACCTCAAGCGTTGGCAGACGCTGGCCGACACCATCCACGCCGACATCTGCGCCAACGCGATCGACCCGGAGCGCAACTGCTTCACGCAGTACTACGGCAGTACCGCGATGGACGCCAGCCTGCTGATGATCCCGTTGGTCGGCTTCCTGCCCCCCGACGATCCTCGGATCGTGAACACGGTCAATGAGGTGGAACGCGACTTGGCCCACGACGGACTCCTGCTGCGGTACCGCACCGACGAGACCCACGACGGCTTGTCCGGTGAGGAAGGCGCCTTCCTGATCTGCTCCTTCTGGCTGGTGCAGTGCCTGGCGCTGATCGGCGAACACGAACGGTCCCGCGTCCTGCTGGACCGGCTGCTGAGCCTGCGCAACGACGTGGGGCTCCTGAGTGAGGAGTACGACCCGGTCGCCGGGCGCATGCTGGGCAACATGCCGCAGGCGTTCTCCCACATCGGGATGATCAACGCCATTCACGCCCAACCCAAGTAGTCGGAAGCGGCGGTCCCGCTAGTCGAGCCAGGGAAGGTGCCAGCCGCCGTAGCCGCGGGTCAGGGCATCCGCTTCGGCCGGACCCCACGTGCCCTCGGCGTAGGGGATCACCGGCGGGGGATCGTCCAGGAGGGGCTGCACGATGCGCCAGGTCTCCTCGACGGCCGATTGATCGGCGAAGTTGTCCTTGTCGCCGGCCATCGCGGCACTCAGCAGCTCTTCATACGGGGTGGGCCCTTCGCCCCCTTCGTCGGCGAAGTCCATGTCCAGGTGGATGTTGCGGTAGTTGTGACTCTTGGCCGCCTTGGCCACCAACTGCAGGCTCGCTCCGGGAGAAGGATCGATCCGGATGACCATCTCGTTGGAACGCGGATGTTCGTTGCGGCTGGCCGTCAACGGCAGCGGTGGTGGTCGGTGGAAGACGACGCGCACCTCGGTGACCCGCTCCGGCAGCGACTTGCCGGCCCGGATGAAGAAGGGCACGCCGTGCCACCGCCAGTTGTCGATCTGCAATCTCATGGCGCAGTAGGTCTCGGTCGTGGACTTCGCTGCCACGCCGGGCACCTGCAGATAGCCCTCGTACTGGCCCCGGACGTAGTGCTTGGGGTCGGCCGGCGGCATGGCGGCGAACACGTCCCGTTTGCGGGAGTTGACGACATCTGTCCCCACCCCGGCGGGCGGCTCCATGGCGACCATGCTCAGCACCTGGAGCAGATGGTTCTGCACGACGTCGCGCAGAGTCCCCACCGGGTCGTAGAACGAACCCCGGTCGGCGACCCCGAAGTTCTCGGCCATGGTGATCTGGACACTGCTGATGAACTTGCTGTTCCAGACCGGTTCCAGGATCTGATTGCCGAACCGGAGGTACAGGATGTCTTCGACGGACATCTTCCCGAGGAAGTGATCGATCCGGTACAGCTGCTCCTCGGTGATGTGCTGGTGCAGTTCATCGTTCAACGCCTTGGCGGAGTCCAGGTCGTGACCGAACGGCTTCTCGACGATGACTCTCGCGTTGGCTGTCAGACCTGCCTTGGCCAGATGCCCCACGACGCGTCCGAACAACGACGGGGGGATCTCCAGGTAGAACGCGGGGTCCTCGGCGTATCCGATCTCCTCGGCTAGGCGTTGATAGGTGTCGTCGGTCAGGAAGTCCCCTTGCACGTAGGAGAACCGGGCCATCAGCCGCTCGAAGACGTCGTCGCTCACCGCGACGCCGGTGCCTGCGATGTCACGTCTGGCGTTCTCCCGCAGGTCGTCCATCGACCAGTCGGAGACAGCGACGCCGA
Source organism: uncultured Actinomycetes bacterium (assembly GCA_964631645.1). Lineage (GTDB taxonomy): Bacteria > Actinomycetota > Actinomycetes > S36-B12 > CAIWTL01. Next base: position 18,638 of record CAZVYU010000002.1, on the reverse strand, counting down.
CCACGGGACACTGCAGCAGCCCCCGCTTCTCGAGTCGGTACAGGGATCCGAAGGTCATCACCTTCGCCAGATCTCCGGTGATCCCGAAGATCACCAGGACGTCGGACTGTTGCGGCACGGTTGCCCCTTCCATTCACCCCCACCCTGGCAAATCCCGCCCTTGATTGCGCGTCACCCCCACCCGTCATGCCAAGTTTTTCGCCCCGACGTTTGCCGCACCGTCCCAAGGCTGTGATACTGGGCGCACGGTCGACAGCGGCCGAACGGCCGAGTGTGTTCTGGGAAGTTCCTTTCGGCGGTAGTACCGAGATGAAGGAGTTTCCCCGTGGGGAACAGACTGTTTGTTGGCAACCTGGCGTACTCCGTGGGCGATGACGCCCTGGAGCAGGCCTTTTCCGAATTCGGGACCGTGCAGTCCGCACGTGTTCTGACTGATCGCGACACGGGTCGTTCGCGGGGCTTCGGCTTCGTCGAGATGGCCACTGACGCGGAAGCACAGGCTGCGATCGAGGGCCTCAACGAGGCTGACCTCGATGGCCGCAACATCGTCGTGAACGAAGCACGTCCCCGCGAAGACCGCGGCGGCGGTGGCGGCGGCTACCGCGGCGGCGGTGGCGGCGGCTACGGCGGCGGAAACCGCGGCGGTGGCGGCTACGGCGGCGGCGGAAACCGCGGCGGTGGCGGCGGCTACGGCGGCGGCGGTCGCGGCGGCTACGGCGGTGGCCGTGGCAGCGGCAACTACGGGGACCGCGGCTACTGAGCCGAACCCTCTGACTGCGAAGCACCCGGACGGCTCAGGCCGCCGGGTGCTTCGTCAATTCTCGGGCCTGTTTCGCGCCAGGCGCGCGATGCCGCGCCACCCCACGAGCCCCACGAACAGGAACGCGCCCGCAACCGCGATGAATCCGGGGGCCACTCCCCCGTGGAACAACAGCCAGCGCAGCAGAAGACCTCCGGCCCACGTCCCGAGCCAGAGCGCCACTCCGGAGCCCACCGACACCGGGTCACCACCCAGCCGGGTCACCAGGAGCCAGGAGGCAAGGAGCGCCAGCAGGAACGGTGCTGCCGTAGCGATGACACCGAGCAGCGCGTTGTTCTCGTCGTGCGAGCCGCGCCCGATCACGACGAAGATCACCACGACCGCGATGTCAGCGGCGGCCGCCGCCACCCCGCTCGTCGAGGGCCGGTCCATCAGGGCAGCAGCTCGACCATGCTGTGCAGGGCGATGCCCACCCAGTCCGGCCGGTTGTTGATCTCGTAGGCCAGTTCGTAGCCGGCCTTCTCCAGCACGAAGGCCCGAAGCAGGATCTGGGTCGATTCATCGTCCTCGACCAGGAGGTCTCCCCCCACCTGGCTGGTGTACGCGGACAAGAACCGTTGGCTCACCCAGCCCACCCAGAACTGGGCTCCCAGTGCCGCGAGATCCGCAGCGGAACGCCGAAGGTTGAATCGTTCCACGTACTCCCGCTGAGCGGAGAAGCCCGCGTAGTCCAGGGAGCGCACCATGCCGGCGACATCGCGCAACGGTGATCGTTTGATACGCCGGGCACTGATGGCCTTCGTCGGCTCCCCTTCGTAGTCGATGATCGCGAAGTCCTTGCCCGTGAACAGGACCTGGCCCAGGTGGTAGTCCCCGTGGATGCGCATCCGCAGCCCGCTGATGCGCAGCCGCTTGATGTCGTCGAGGACCGTGAAAAGTTCCGACTCCCGGTCGATCAGTTCGCGGGCCAGCGCCCGATCGCCGTTGCTCAGGCTGTCCAGGCGAGTCCGCAGCAGCGAGATGGACTGGCGCACCTGGTTGCGGATCGACTGGTACAGGGAGCGTTGGTAGTGCGGATCGAACGGTTCCGGACGCAGGGCAGGGTCGACCGTGTCGCTGGCCAGCGCCAAGTGCATCTCGGCGGTCCTGGTGCCGAGCAGCTCGGCGTTCTGCAACAGCGGTCCGAAGAGTTCCTCGGCCAGGGCGGGCGGAGTCGCCTCGGTCAGGGCCAACGGATTGGCGAACGGCTCACGCCGCAGCCGCCGCCGCCCGATGGACGGCAACCGCTCGAAGTAGCCGGACAACTGATGCAGGAAATAGCGCCAGGCATCCCCCTCATTCGGGATCAACTCGTGGGCCACCGCCAGGCTGCGCACTCCGCCCGAACGATCACGCGCTTCGATCGTGCCCAGCGCCCGCGGGGTGTGCTCGAACCCGGCCTTCTCCGTGAGGAACCGGCTCAACTCCCAGTCGGGGTTGACCCCTTCTTCGGACCGGCGATAGAGCTTGAGCACCAGTCGGTCACCGAAGAACACAGTGGAGTTGCTCTGCTCGCCACGATGCAGCGTGGGCCACAAATCCTGGCCATGCGCGCCGCGCATCGCCCTGTGCATGTGGCGGGTGGCGATCCCACGCACCTCCGTGGTGCGATCGCGATAGCGCTTGCGCGACGTCATGAGCGTGAGCAGTCGCTGCGTGAACAGTTCTTCGTTCATGGCATCGCAGAGGATGCCGTTGAGTCCCTTGTCACCGCGCGCGGTCAGTCGCACCAAGCCGGCGCCGGGATGTTCGGCCAGGTACTGCTCCACATAGGGCTCGGGCAGGAACGTGACCGGCAGGACGTACGTCTCCGGCTCGCCGTCGGCGTAAGTGACCTCGACCAGAAGGATGCGGGCATAGTCCCGCACCGTTCCCAGCGGAAGATTGACGCTCTGGCGGATCGCCAGACCCGTGATGCGGCGCCCTTTGCCCCCGAACCACCGCCGTTGGGCCAGGACGCCGGGCAGGACCGCCTCGATGCCGGCGCGCGACCGCTTGTCGAACAAGGTCCCCCAGGTGGCACTGGTGCTGACGACGGGGAGCAGATCCCCGTCGGACACCGTGTCGAAGGCATGTTCCAACTCGAACCAGTAGAACGCGTGCGGACCCAGCGTCAGCAGATACGGCAACTCACCGATGGGCGGGAACTCGGTCCCACCGAGCAGCTCCACCGGGATCCGGCCCTTGTGCGCTGCCAGATCGAGTTCGACGTACTGCGAGAACCGGCTCAGGTTGGCGACGATCAGGATCGTGGTCTCGCCGTCAGACCTCAGGTAACACAGGACCTTGGGGTTGTCCGGGAGAAGGAACTCCAACTCGCCACTGCCGAAGACGGCGTACTGCTGGCGCAGGGTGATGAGACGGCGCATCCACAGGAGCAACGAGTTCGGATTGCTCTGCTGCGAGGCGACGTTCACCGACTCGTAGCGGTACTCCGGATCGATGTTGACCGGCAGGAACAACTGTTGCGGATTGGCGGTGGAGAAACCGGCGTTGCGGTCGGCGGTCCACTGCATCGGGGTCCGCACGCCGTCACGGTCACCGAGATAGATGTTGTCGCCCATCCCGATCTCGTCGCCGTAGTAGATGATCGGGGTCCCCGGCAGTGACAACAACAACCCGTTGAGCAGTTCGATCTTGCGGCGGTCGTTGTGCAGCAGCGGGGCGAGCCGCCGTCGGATGCCGACGTTGATCCGGGCCCGGTTGTCGGCGGCATAGACGCGGTACATGTAGTCGCGCTCTTCGTCGGTGACCATCTCGAGGGTGAGCTCGTCGTGGTTGCGCAGGAAGAGTGCCCACTGGGCGGTCTCGGGGATCTCCGGGGTCTGCTGCAGGATGTCCACCAACGGGAACCGGTCTTCCATCTGCACGGCCATGTACATGCGCGGCATGACGGGGAAGTTGAAGGCCATGTGACATTCGTCGCCGTCGCCGAAGTAGTCGCGGGTGTCCTCGGGCCACTGGTTCGCCTCGGCCAGCAGCATGCGACCCGGGAACCGATCGTCGACATGGGCTCGGAGCTTCTTGAGGAACTCGTGGGTCTCGGGAAGGTTCTCGCACGTCGTGCCCTCCCGCTCGTACAGGTAGGGCACCGCGTCCAAGCGCAACCCGTCCACCCCCAGGCCGAGCCAGAAGTCGACCACAGACAGGACCGCCTCGTGGACATCCGGGTTGTCGAAATTGAGGTCGGGCTGGTGCGAGTAGAACCGATGCCAGAAGTAGGCGCCGGCCACCGGGTCCCAGGTCCAGTTGGACGTCTCGAAGTCCGTGAAGATGATGCGCGCGTCGGCGTACCCGGTGTCGGTGTCGCTCCACACGTAGAAGTCGCGCCACTTGTTGCCGGGTTTGGCCTGTCGGGACCGCTGGAACCACACGTGCTGGTCGCTGGTGTGGTTGATCACGACCTCGGTGATCACGCGCAGACCCCGGTTGTGCGCCTCCTTGATGAACCGGCGGAAGTCGCGCATCGTCCCGTAGTCGGGGTTGATACCCGTGTAGTCGGCGATGTCGTATCCGCCGTCACGGAGGGGCGACGGGTAGAAGGGCAGCAGCCAGACCGCGGTCGCCCCCAGGTCCTGGATGTGATCCAGATGGGCGGTGAGTCCCGAGAAGTCGCCGATCCCGTCGCCGTTGCCGTCAGCGAACGAACGCACGTGCAGTTGATAGATCACCGCGTCTCGGTACCAGTCGTGCGCCTGGTCATCAGGGCGGCGTGGGTCAGACATCTTGGTGGCCATCGTGCAGATCCTCCCAGGCGCGCGGGTCCTCCAGCGGCTCCAAATGGGTGAGACACACCGTTCCGGGCAGGGACCCTTGGACCTCGGTCTCGATCGCGTCGCACAGGTCGTGGCCCCGCTCCACCGACCAGGCTCCCGGTACGAGCACGTGCATCGACACGAATCGCTGCCGTCCCGCACTTCGGGTCTGGAGCCCGTGGATGGTGACCTCCGGGCCCTGGAACCCGTGCAGCACACCGCGGATCGTCATCACTTCGTCGGCGGGCAATGCCGTGTCCATCAGCCCGGCGGTCGAGCGGCGCAGCAGCCGGACTCCGACGAAGATGATGTTGGCCGCCACCGCCAGGGCGATGATCGGGTCCAGCCGCTCCCACCCGGTGACGGCAACGACGACGACACCCACCAGTACGCCTCCGGTCGTCCACAGATCGGTGACCAGGTGATGGGAGTCGGCGATGAGGGCCAGTGAGCCGTGCTCGGTGCCGACGCGGTACAGAACGAAGGCCACGACCGCGTTCAGGATGGACGCCAGAACCGAGATCGCCAAGCCCAGGCCCACTTCCGACAACGGCTGCGGGTTCAGGAGGCGCTCCACCGCCGAGATGACGATCATCGTGGCCGCCACGACGATCATCGCCCCTTCCACCAGTGCGGAGAAGTACTCGGCTTTGCCATGGCCGAACTGATGCTCCGAGTCGGGCGGGCGACTGGCCGTGCGCAGGGCCACGATGGCGACCGCTGCCGCGGCGATATTGACCAGGGACTCCAGTGCATCGGACAGCAGACCCACGGAGCCGGTCACCCACCAGGCGCCCAACTTCAGCGCCAGCACCGCGAACCCGGTGACCAGCGACAGAACTCCGTACTTGGAGAGGTCCGCGATCTCGTGACTGTTGGTACTCACGTCACCAGTTCCTCGGGCAGGTGCGTGATGCGGTTGTGGGAGTGCAGCCACCAGTCGGGCAGGTACGGCATCGGACGGTACTGCAGGTGGGAGATGCCGGTGTGCTGGGTATGCACCGCGACAACACTCCAGGGACCCTTCTCGAACACGTACTCGAACACCGCTTCGATGACCCCGGCATGGCAGACCACGAGCACCTTCTGGTTCTCCAACTCGGCGGCGACCTCCCGATCGCCGAAACGATCCCGGGCCGGGACCAGGTGTTCCACAAAGGACCCCACGCGGGACCGAAACTGCATCCACGACTCTCCCCCGTCGGTCACCGGCTCGTAGGGGCGCAGCGTTCCCCACATGTCCGGCACGTAGGGCATGAGTTCCGCGTCGGGGACGGGACGGCCATCGGGGTAGGCGGTCCCGATCTCGCGCAACCGGTCGTCACCGACCGCCGGCAGGTCGCAGGCGCCCGCCACCGCCTCGGCCGTCTCTGCCGCCCGGGCCACGGTGCTGCAGTAGATCTGGGTGGGTCGGATCACGCGTGCCACGTACTCGGCGGCATGTTCGGCCTGAGCGCGCCCGATGTCGGTCAACGGTTCGTCGCGGTGGGTGGCGGTCAGGTCCGCGAGGTTGACGTGGCTCTGGCCATGCCGCATCAGGTAGACGTGCACTTGCCGAGCCTAGTGCCGCGTGGGTCCCTTCACCGGGTCAGGCGCACCGGGTCACGCGACCCCGCGGGAGCGATACTGGACGCTGATCCGGGGCCCCACGTGCTGCCCGGTCTTGGGAACAGCGTGATCCCAGGTCCGCTGGCACGAGCCGCCCATGACCACCAGGTCGCCGTGTCCTACGGTCAGCCGGATCGATGTGCCACCGCCCCGCGGTCGAAGCATGAAGGTTCGAGCGCTGCCCAGCGACAGGACGGCCACCATGGTGTCGTCGGTGCGCCCCCGACCGATCCGGTCGCCGTGCCAGGCCACACTGTCGGAGCCGTCGCGATACAGACACATCCCCGCCGACACGAACGGGTCGTCACCGGGGTACTGCCGGTTGAGTTCGTCCCGGCATCGGACCACTCCGGCGTTCCGGGAGCGCCCGGCGTCACTGAACCAGGCGGTCAGTCGGGGCACCGACACCACCGAGTCGTACATGCGGCGCTCGTCCGCTCGCCAGGGCATCGAGGTCCGCAGTTCTGCGAAGAGGTCGTCGGCATCGGTCAGCCAGCCAGGAACCTGATCGATCCATGCGCCGTGCGCCAGGTGCCGGCGTGCTGTCGAGGGCCAGGGCGCGAAGGGTCCGCCTTCGGCGACCGGCCACAGCAGGGGCTGCCAGGCCGTCTCGGCGGTCACTCTGCGGCCTCAGATCCCTCGCGTTCCAGCGTCGCGAGCACCGAACTGACGATCTCGTGGCGGTAGCCACGGCGCGCCAACATCGCCACGAGCCGGCGGCGGCGCGTATCGTCCGGCACTGATCCTTGCGCCCACTTGCGGCGCCCCAGTGCCAACGCGGACGCGAACTCGTCGTCGGGTCCGACTGTCGCCAGGACCCCGTCGATGAGTTCTCGGTCGACTCCGCGCTCTCGCAGTTTGGCGGCGATCGCGCGGCGGCTCCACCCGCTGCGAGTACGTCGACTGTCGGCGAAGGCGGCCGCGTAGTCGGCGTCGTCGATGAGCCCCAAATCGGTGAACCGGTCGAGCACCGATTCGGCGACGTCGTCGGGGATCTCTTTGTCCGCCAACGACTGGGCCAACTGAGCCCGGGTCCGAGCCGATGCCGTGAGCCGGCGCAGCACGATGGTTCGGGCCAACGCCTCCGGGTTGTCCACCGGCTGGGTCCGGGTCTGGGTCATAGGTCGATCGGGGACGGGGGTAGCAGTTCGTCGATCGGGGTGTCGGCGAGGTCGATCTCATCCGCCGGGGCATCGAGGCGCGGGATGATCCCCAGGGTCTCTTTGATCCGCTTCTCGATCTCGTCGGCCAGATCAGGGTTGTCGCGCAGGAACGCTCGCGAGTTCTCCTTTCCCTGACCCAGTTGGTCCCCTTCGTAGGTGTACCAGGCGCCCGATTTACGAACGATGTTGTTGTCGACCCCCAGGTCGATCAGGCTGCCCTCGCGGGAGATCCCCTCGCCGTAGAGGATGTCGAACTCGGCCTGCTTGAACGGCGGCGCCACCTTGTTCTTCACGACCTTCACCCGGGTGCGGTTACCGACGGCCTCCGTGCCCCCCTTCAGCGTCTCGATCCGGCGCACGTCCAACCGCACCGACGAGTAGAACTTCAACGCGCGACCGCCCGTGGTCGTCTCCGGTGAGCCGAACATGACCCCGATCTTTTCGCGCAGCTGGTTGATGAAGATGGCCGTGGTGTGGGAGTTGCTCAGTGCCCCCGCCATCTTCCGCAGCGCCTGACTCATGAGCCGGGCCTGCAACCCGACGTGGGAGTCGCCCATCTCCCCCTCGATCTCGGCCCGAGGGACAAGTGCTGCCACGGAGTCGATGACGATGAGGTCGATCGCACCGGATCGCACCAAAGTGTCGGTGATCTCCAACGCCTGCTCGCCCGTGTCGGGTTGGGAGACGTACAAGCTGTCCAGATCGACGCCGAGTCGGCCGGCATAGATCGGGTCGAGGGCGTGCTCAGCATCGATGAACGCCGCGATCCCGCCCTGTTTCTGCACACTCGCGATCGCATGCAACGCCACGGTGGTCTTACCCGAGCTCTCTGGTCCGTAGATCTCCACGATTCGGCCACGCGGCAGACCGCCGATTCCCAGCGCCACGTCCAACGCGATCGCACCGGTCGGGATGACCTCGATGGGCGCCCGGCTCTCTTCCCCGAGCCGCATGATGGAGCCACGGCCGAACTGCCGTTCGATCTGTGCCAACGCACTGTCGAGGGCCTTCTCGCGCTCGGACTGGGCCTTCTCGGCAGCCTTTTCGGCGGCCTTGTCAGCCGTTCTGCCATTGGATGCGGCCATGATGTGTGCTCCCTGCGTTCTTGGGTTTCTGGGGCTTATGGGGTCTTCTTGGGTCTTCCGGGGTCTGGGTTCCGGGGTCTGGTTGCTCGGTCACTGATGCAGGCACTGTAGGTCGGGGGTCCGACAGTCTCCGGGTCGACGCGCGATCTGTGGATAACGCACGATCAACAGCCAGGTCCAGTCGGGTCCAGTCGGGTCCAGTCGGGCGTCCGCCGGGTGCGGACTCTCCGACAGTAAACGAACAAATGTTCGAACGTCCACCACCGGACCCCGCGTGTCGGGGACAGTCACAGTAAGTGGCGCGGAACCTCGACCTGGGCACAGACCGCCCGCCAGACCTCCTTGGCCGGTTCCCCGTCCGCCAGCGCTTCGGTCACCGTCCGGCCCGCCAGTTCGGCCACTGAGAAGTCCGCCGCCCAGGACGCCGCGTAGGCAGATCCGAAGACTTCGTCCATCCGTCGCCAGAACTCGGTGAGCCGCACCCGACCAGTGTGCCCCGGACCGAGTCATCGACCCACCCCGCGGTTGGTGGTGGACCCGACCGCGGGGCACCATGACGAGGTGGACCCAGCAGTGTCGGCGGATTTTTCGCCGGTGACCCGGCAGTGGTTCACCGAGTCGTTTGCCGCTCCCACCGCGGCGCAGTCCGGGGCGTGGGAGTCGATCGCAACGGGTGCCCACACCCTCGTCGTGGCCCCGACCGGTTCCGGTAAGACCCTCGCCGCCTTCCTGTGGGCGATCGACCGACTGGTGCATTCCGGCCCCGGCCAGGGGACCAAGGTCGTCTACGTGTCACCGCTCAAGGCACTGGCTGTGGACATCGAGCGCAACCTGCGGAGCCCACTGGCGGGACTGGCGCGCATCGACCCCGACCTGGCCGCCATCACCGTGGGAGTCCGGACCGGCGACACCTCAGCGACGGAGCGGCGGCGTCTCGTGACCCATCCGCCCGACATCCTGATCACGACGCCGGAGTCGCTGTTCCTGATGCTGACCTCAGGCGCGCGGGACACCCTCACCGGGGTCGACACGGTGATCGTCGACGAGATCCACGCACTCGCCGGCAACAAGCGCGGGTCGCACCTGGCCCTGAGTCTGGCGCGGTTGGACCGACTGAGCGCAGGAATCCAGCGCATCGGGTGTTCCGCCACTGTCCGTCCGGTCGACGTGGTGGCCTCCTACCTGGCCGCGGGCGGAGAGGTGACCGTGGTGGCCCCGCCGTCGGACAAACAACTGGACCTGTCGGTCACCGTGCCGGTCCCCGACCTGGCCAACCCGCCGGTCGCCGACTCCGACACCGACGAGACCCGCAACCCGTCGGTGTGGCCCCATGTCGAGCAGGCCATCGTCGAGCGGATCGAGCAGACGTCCTCGACCCTCGTCTTCACGAACTCACGGCGCTTGTCGGAACGGCTCACCACCCGTCTGAACGAACTGTGGACCGACCGGGAATCACCGGCCGACGGTGACGTGGCCCCGGCAGGTCGGACGAGCCGGACCACCCCCGCCCAGGTGATGGCCCAGGCCGGAAGCAGTCGGGGCGCCGAACCGGTCCTGGCTCGTGCGCACCACGGCAGTGTGAGCCGCGAACGGCGCCGCGAGATCGAGGACGACCTCAAGTCGGGCCGGCTGCGTGCGGTGGTGGCAACCAGCACCCTGGAGTTGGGGATCGACATGGGCGCCGTCGACCTGGTGATCCAGGTACAGAGTCCGCCGGGGGTCGCATCCGGACTACAACGAGTCGGGCGTGCCGGTCACCAGGTCGGCGCCGTATCGCGGGCCGTGGTGTACCCGACTCATCGCGGTGACCTCCTCGCTGCGGCGGTGACGGTCGAAGGTATGAAGGCGGGTGCGCTGGAACCGGTCCAGCCGCCGCGTCACCCGCTGGATGTCCTGGCTCAACAGGTCGTGGCGATCCTGGCCATGGACGACTGGGACATCGACGAACTGTTCGGCCTGGTGCGCTCCGCCTGGCCCTACCGCGAACTGCCCCGATCCGCGTTCGAGGCAGTGGTAGACATGCTGGCCGGCCGCTACCCCTCCGAGGAGTTCGCCAACCTGCGGCCGCGCATCGTGTGGGACCGGACGACGGGGCTGTTGACGGGGCGGCCCGGTGCCGCCCGACTCGCCGTCACCAACGCCGGGACCATCCCGGACCGCGGCCACTTCGGCGTCTTCCTGGCCGGAGCGGACACGAACCGCCGGGTGGGCGAACTCGACGAGGAGATGGTGTACGAGTCCCGGGTCGGCGACGTCTTCGCACTCGGCAGCACGAGTTGGCGGATCGAGGACATCACCGCCGACCGGGTCCTGGTCACCCCGGCCCCTGGACAGCCCGCCAAACTGCCCTTCTGGCATGGCGACTCAGTGGGGCGCCCGTACCCGCTGGGTCGCGCGCTGGGTGAGTTCCTCGACACCTACGCCGCCGGGGATCACACCCTGCCGGCATCCTTGGATGATTCGGCGGCGGACAACCTGAAGGCCTACCTCGACGAGCAGCTGGCCGCGACGGGGACCCTGCCGGGCGCCGCAGCCGTGACGATCGAGCAGTTCGACGACGAACTCGGCGATCGCCGGGTGGTGCTGCACTCCCCCTACGGCGCGCGCGTCCATGCGCCCTGGGCCCTGATCATCGCCGACCGCATCGAGAACCGCTACGGTCTCGACGGCCAGGTGATGGCCGCCGATGACGGGATCGTGCTGCGGCTCCCGGATGACGGATCGTTGGATTCGTTGCCCGCACTGTCCGAACTGATCCGGGTGGATCCCGACGAGGTGACCGCCCGCCTGACCACCTTGATCGGTGGTTCGGCCCTGTTCGCCTCGCGGTTCCGCGAGTGTGCCGCCCGGGCGTTGCTCTTCCCCCGCCGCGACCCGCGCCGCCGGTCGCCGCTGTGGCAGCAGCGGCAACGCTCGGCGCAGCTGCTCTCGGTCGCGTCGGGGTATGCCGATTTCCCCATCGTGCTCGAGACGGTGCGGGAGTGCCTGCAGGATGTCTACGACCTGCCTGGGCTCACCGACCTGCTGCGCGCCGTCGATTCCGGGGACATCCGGATCACCGAGATCAACACGTCGGCACCGTCCCCCTTCGCCCGTTCCCTGCTCTTCGGCTACGTGGCGGCCTTCCTGTACGAGGGCGATTCACCGCTCGCAGAGCGCAAGTCGGCCGCGCTCGCGCTCGACGACGCCCTGCTCACCGAACTCCTGGGAACCGCGGACCTCCGCGAACTGCTCCACCCCGACGCGATGGACGACGTCGCGGCGCGACTGCAACGGCTCGGCGATCGTGCTGCCGCCACGACCGAACAGGCGTGGGACGTGCTGCGCGAGATCGGACCGCTACGACGCGACGAGGGCGAGGCCCGCGGCGTCGGCTACCCCCAGGTGGAGGAGTTGGTCGACTCCCGTCGCGCCATCGTCGTGACCCACGCGGGAGCCGAATGGGTGGCCGTGGCCGACGACGCGGCCCTGCTGCGCGATGCCCTGGGGGTAGCGCTGCCCACCGGTCTGCCGGAGGCCTTGCTCGCGGCGCGTCCCACGGCAGCGCGCGACCTGATCCTGCGTTTCGCGCGTTGTCACGGTCCCTTCACGGTCGACGAGGTGTCCGCTCGGTTCGGACTGGGCAGCGCCATCGTGCGCGAACAACTCGACCTGCTCACCCGGGCCGGATCGTTGTTGTCCGGGGCATTCCGACCGGGGGGCAGTGGCACCGAATACGTCCACCCCGATGTCTTACGCGCCGTGCGCCGTGCCTCGGCGGCGCGTTACGCCGACCAGATCGAACCGGTCGAACAAGCGGACTACGCCGGGTTCCCCGCTCGCTGGCAAGGCGCCGGCGCGGGGCGGCCTGCGCGCGGCCGCGATGGCCTGCTCGACGTCATCGATCAGTTGGCCGGGGCGCCGCTGCCGGCGTCACAACTGGAGTCCTTGATCCTGCCCAGTCGGGTCGCTGAGTACGACCCAGCGCTGCTGGATGAACTCACCACGACCGGCGAGGTGGTGTGGTGGGCGCTGGATCCGCTGCCCGGGGACGCCTGGGTATGTCTGGCGCCCCGCGAGCTGGCACCCGCCCTGTTGCCCGGTCCGACCGTTCCCGATCTTCCGGTCGACATCACGACCCTGGGGATCCTCAGCGACGGCGGCGGTTGGTTCGCCGACCAACTGGCCCAGCGGATGCGCCGGGACCAGGAGGTGACGGCGGCCCAGGTGGAGGAGTCATTGGACCGACTGCTCTGGTCGGGACTGGTCAGCAACGACACCCTGGCGCCGGTTCGACGCCGGGCCGGAGCCCGCGCCCGCGCCAGGCGCACAGTGGGTCGTCGCCGGATGCGGCTCACCCAGCGGGTTTCCAGCAGCGGCCGCTGGTCGGCGCTCCCGGTGTCGGACGTTGTCGACCCAACGGCAGTGGTGACCGAGGCGGAGGTCCTGTTGAACCGGCACGGGCTGGTCACCCGGGGTGTGGTCACGTCGGAACGGCGGTCGTTCGGCCCCGTGTACCGAGCGCTCTCGGCGCTCGAGGACAAGGGCTTGTGTCGGCGGGGCTACATCGTCGACGGTCTGGGCGGCGCCCAGTTCGCCCTCAGCGCCGCAGCAGACGACATCCGTTCCCAGACCCCGCCAGGGGTCCAAGTGCTCGCCGCGGCGGACCCGGCGCAGCCGTATGGTGCGGCCCTGCCCTGGCCGGCCTCATCGGGGGCCGGTCGGCCTGGTCGGAAGGCCGGGGCGACGGTGGTCCTGGTCGATGGCAGGCCGACGCTGTACGTGGAACGCGGCGGGACCAGTGCGCTGCTGTGGCCGGGCGAAGCGGCGGAGGAGGCGGTGATCGCCATCGCCGAAGCGGTGCGCACCGGGCTCGTGCCCCCCTTGGCACTCAAACGGATCAACGGGTCGGAGCCCACTCCCGACGACGTCCGCCTGTTCGAGGGCGCCGGCGCAGTCCTGTCGCCCGGCGGTCTTCGCTTGCGCCGCTGACCACCGAGTGTGCCGAGGTCAGCCGCTCGTGCCACCTTCGGGCCGATGGCTGTCCATCTCGGCCAGGAACCGTTCGACCTGGGCGCCGATCTGGTCGGCGTCCGGCAACGGTGCGCCGCCGCCCTCTTCCGCAGCATCGGCGTCGCCGGCCACACCGGCGTCGTACTGCGACTCCAACGCTGCCAACAAAGGGGGAAACTCGTCGGACTCGTGGGTCTGCCGGTCGATCTCGCTTTCGGCCTGTAACGCCGCTTCCTCCAAAGCATCACTGGGAAGAACCAGTCCGGCGGCCCCTGACAGCGCACGCAACAGGGCGATGGCGGAGCGCGGGTACTCGAACTGCACCAGATAGTGCGGCACCTGGACCGCCAGCCCCATCGCGTCGTGACCCGATTCGCCCAGTCGCAGTTCGAGCAGGGCCGCGATGTGCCCGGGGATCTCGATCTCGCCCAAGGTCGAGGTGTGTCCGCGGATCAGATCGGGTGACGTGGCGTGGAACGTGACCCCCACCGGGCGCGTGTGCGGAGCCGGCCAGGGGATGCCGATGAGACCCACCGTGAGGTCCACCCCAAGGTCATCGACGATCTCGAGCACCTCGTCGACGAAGGAGTTCCACCGGTAGTCCGGTTCAGGACCACTCAACAGCAGGAACCGGGTGCCGCGTTCGTCGGTGACCTCGTGCAGTTGCACGGTCGGCATGTCCACGGCAGTGAAGCGGTCGACGTCATAGGTCATCCGGGGCCGACGGGCGCGGTAGTCGATGATCGTGTCGGGGTCGAATTCGCCCAGCAGCCTGGTGCTGCAGGTCTCGAGCAGGTGGGCGACCGCAGTCTGTGCTGCTGAGCCGGCGTCCATGAACCCGGACAGACTGTGAACCAGCACCAGCCGGCCATCACCGGGGGTGGGCTCGTCGAGCCATCGGAACAAACGATCGGAGGTCACGGCTGCACCACCTGGATGTTGAACTGCGGAGATCCCAGCGTGGACATGAGCCGAAGCCACAGCAGCAGGTACTGCTCCGCTCCCCGGGCGGCGGTCAGGTCTCCCAGATCCAGGACCTGTCCCGGTTGCCACCCCAGGTCTGCCAGCAGAGCCATCACCGTCGTCTTCGCGGCCGTGTCGTCGCCGCACAGGAAGATCTGGTGCTCGGTTCCGAGATCGGCGGGCTGCACCATCACCGAAGTGTTGACCGTGTTGGGGGCCTTGACCACCGGGTTGCCCGGAACGGCGGCCTGCAGTTGCTCCGCCAGACTGCGGCCACCCGGATGGACGACGGCGATACCGTCGTCGAACGCCAACGGGTTGGCCACATCCCAAAGGACGGCCGCACCGAGCGATGAACTGAGCCCGGAAATGACCTCGACACTGGCGAGACCCGGCGTGGCATTGATGACCACATCCTGCGATTCGGCGACGTCGGCGTACGTTCCCGTCCGGATGTCGGGACGCTGGGAGACGACCGCAGTCAGCGCCTCTGCGTCGGCCGAGCGGGATCCGAGCGCAACCTCGTGACCGGCATCGGCCAGGGCCTCCGCCAAGGTCGAGCCGACCTGACCGGACCCCAAGACTGCCAGGCGCATGTCAGGCGGCCAGGATGTGGGAAGCCTGGGAGCGACCCGCCTGCCGTGCCTCCTGCACCGCCGCCTGCCGACCAGCTTCGACCAACACCTCGGAAAGGGGTGCGGACAAAGCGCCGCAGATGGCCGAGAGCAACTCGGACGACGCTTCCTTCTGCCCTCGTTCGACCTCGGACAGGTACCCCAAACTCACTTTGGCGTCACTGGACACCTCGCGCAGAGTCCGGCCCTGATCCTGGCGGCGCTTACGGAGTTCGGCGCCGATGATTTCGCGAACAACGATCACGGATCCCACCTCCTTTCCGATCCGTTCCTTCAGAGCGGCCCGTTTCCCCAGAGCGGTCCGTTCTGAACCGTTCTGCCGGTCACTTTCCCGATCTGCTCGACACCGCGACGCTACCGCCTCGGTCCGACATCTGCCCGGTGGACACCGAACACTATGGACCACAACCGGTACCGGTGTCGGGTCATTCCCGGTCCGCCACCTCGGCGTCCACCGACATCTCATCAGCACTGGCTGCTCCCCTACGGGCACACTGAGTGACGACTTGGAGGGCTGCTGCGACGACCGTCGCGCGAACGGTGGCTCGGCTCCCCGGCGCCTGGATCTCGATGGCCCCCACCCGGTCGCCACATGACCACCCGACCAGGGCGTACCCCGGCTCGTGCCCCCCGTGAGGCTTCGGTCCGGCCACTCCGGTCGTGGCCACCCCGACATCGGCGCCGGTCCGGGCGGCGACCCGGCGCGCCATCTCGACCGCGACCCGCGGATGCACCGGCCCCACTGTCTGCACCAGATCGGCCGGGACACCCAACAGATCGGTCTTCGCGGACACGGCATACGTCACCGCCCCTCCCAGGAAGACCGCCGAACTGCCTTCGGCCTCGCTGAGCGCCACACACACCGCTCCGCCAGTGAGCGACTCGGCCGCCGCCACGGTGCGACCCGTGGCCTGCAACGCAGCCACGGCTGCTTGACCGATCACGGGCGAAACGCCTCTCGCACCAGTTCCCCGCGCCGCCGCACCGCCAGCGCCCGACCGGCGTAGTCGATGCCGGTCACGACGGTCAGAATCACCGCCAACGCCATCACCCCGGTGCGGATGGTCACCCACGCACCGGTCAACGGCAGCAGGTACATCGTGATGGCCAGCATCTGGCTCACGGTCTTGGCCTTGCCCCCGCGGCTGGCCGGGATGACCCCGTCAGAGATGACCACAAACCGGAGCACGGTCACGAACACCTCCCGGCCGATGATGACCACGGTGACCCACCACGGCAACAGCCCGAGCCAGGACAGTCCGATGAGCGCCACCCCGGTGAGGGCCTTGTCCGCAATCGGATCGGCGACCTTCCCGAACGTGGTCACGAGGTCGTACTTGCGCGCCCACCATCCGTCCACCCAGTCGGTCAGCGAGGCGATCAGGAAGACCGCCGCAGCCGCGATCCGCAGGCTGGGATTGGTGCCGCCCTCTGCAAGGAGCAGCCAGGCAAAGACGGGAACAAGGAGCAGGCGCAACGCGGTCAGGGCGTTCGCCACATTGAGGTTGGAGGGAGGGGCGCCCGCCGGCTGACTCATGAACGGACCTCGGCGACCAGATCCACACCATCGGAGCCGGTGATGACCACATCGACCAACGAACCGGGAGCGGCGTCGGTGGTGGTCACCGTCGTCTCGCCGTCCTCGGGCCCTTGGAACTCACAGCGGCCGACGCAGGAGTTGCGGCTCACGCGCTCGACCAGCACCAGGGCCCGGGTGCCGATCCGATCGGCCGCCCGCTGGGCACTGACCGTCTCGGCGAGCGCGGCCACCCGATCGACTCGGGCCGCGATCTCGTCGGGGTCGACCTGATCGCTCAAGCCGGCGGCTTCGGTGCCGTCCTCGTCGGAGTAGGCGAACACCCCGACCGCGTCGAGTTCGGCGCGTCCCAGGAAGTCCTCCAGGACCGCCACGTCCGCTTCGGTCTCGCCCGGGAAGCCCAGGATCACGTTGCTGCGGATGCCCGCCTCGGGGACCAGCTCGCGGATGGTGGCGATCAATTCGAGGAACGACTCCCGGTCCCCGAACCGGCGCATGCGGCGCAGCAGCGGTCCGCTGGCGTGTTGGAAGGACAGGTCGAAGTACGGGGTGACACCGGGAGTGGCGGCCATGGTGGTCAGCAGGGTCGGTCGGGTCTCGGCCGGCTGCAGGTAGGACACCCGGATCCGGCCGACATGCGCCACGAGTCGGGGCAGCAGCAGTTCCAGGAGCCGGGGATCACCCAGGTCCTTGCCGTACGACGTCGAATTCTCGCTGACCAGCACCACTTCGCGGACTTCGTCGTCAGCCAGTGCGGCGACCTCGGCGACGATGTCGTCGGGGTGGCGGGACACGAACGATCCCCGGAACCGGGGGATCGCGCAGAACGCACACCGGCGGTCGCATCCCGACGCGATCTTCACCGACGCGATCGGCCCCCGGCGCAGCCTCAGGCGCCGGATGCCGGGCAGATCGGTGGTGGGGGCGTGACCGGGCGGCTGGGAGCGACCCGGTCGTTCCACCGGCGTCACCGGAAGGAGGGTGCGGCGATCGGTCGGCACGTGTGACTCGATCGATTCCCCCGCCAGAACGCGCTCGATCGTCCGTCCGACGGTCGGATACCCGTCGAAGCCGACGACCGCGGCCACCTCGGGAAGGGCGCCGGCCAGATCGCGGCCGTACCTTTCGGCCAGGCACCCCACCGCGATCACCGGGCGACCGTCCGTCCCCGCGGACAGAAGGGCGTCGATGGATTCCTGTTTGGCCTCGGCCACGAATCCGCACGTATTGACCATGATCACGTCGGCGCCGGCCTCGTCGGTTGTCACCGTGTAGCCCGCATCGGCCAGGTTGGTGGCCAATTCGTCGCTGTCGACGTCGTTGCGGGCACAACCGAGGGTGACCAGCGCGACGGTTCTCACCCGATGAGGATATTGCCCCGGCGGGGCGGCATGCACAGGCTCACTCGCCGCGGAGCGCCGCGATGATTTCGCCCACCTGATCCGGTTTGACCAGAACCTCGCGCGCCTTGGATCCTTCTGACGGCCCGACGATGCCGCGGACCTCCATGATGTCCATCAAGCGGCCGGCCTTGGCGAAGCCGACGCGCAGCCGCCGCTGCAGCATCGAGGTGGACCCGAGTTGCGTGTCCACGACCAGTTCCACGGCCTGGCACAGCAGGTCGAGGTCGTCGCCGATCTCTTCGTCGATCTCGCCTTTACGGGAGCCGGCGGCGACCACGTCGTCGCGGTAACGCGTGGCCATCTGGTCCTTGCAGTGCTGGACCACCGCGCGGATCTCGGACTCGGCCACGAAGGCGCCCTGGATCCGCACCGACTTGCTGGCGCCCATCGGCAGGAACAGGCCGTCGCCCTGCCCCACCAACTTCTCGGCACCCGGCTGGTCGAGGATGACCCGGCTGTCGGCCAGGCTCGACGTGGCGAAGGCCAGCCGGCTCGGTACGTTGGCTTTGATCAGCCCGGTCACCACGTCGACGCTGGGTCGTTGGGTGGCCAGGACGAGATGGATCCCCGCAGCACGCGCCAACTGGGTGATGCGCACGATGGACTCTTCGACGTCGCGTGGCGCCACCCTCATCAGGTCTGCCAACTCGACGACGATCACCACCAGGTAGGGATAGGGCTCAAGGACCCGCTCGGAG
>CAZVYU010000001.1:5609-65548 GCA_964631645.1 uncultured Actinomycetes bacterium | reverse complement strand
GAAGGTGGGCGCTGCGGCGGCTACTCACCCCGCGGAAGGTGGGCGCTGCGGCGGCACTCACCCCGCGGAGCGGGGCGGCAGCCAACGCGTGGTGCGGGTAGTCTGGGCAGGCCGCAACGACGCTGACGGAGACGCGCCGACCGCGGGACCTGACCGAAGCGAGCCGGAGACTGGTGCGAGTCCGGTGGTCAGCCCGGCCGGACATCACTCCCGAGTCGCCGGAGGAACCGCGTTCAGCGCGGAGTAGAACCGGCAGCGGGCTAACCGAGCGGTCGTCCCCGGACGGCAAGGAGGGTGGTACCGCGGCAGTCCCGGACCGGGGCCGTCGTCCCTTCGTGACCTGTCACGAGGAGTGCCATGTACCGCGAGGTCCCCGCTCGGATCGACAACCCGGCCGAGATGGAAGCCGGCATCATCGACTTCTGGCGCGAGCACGAGATCTTCGACGCCACCCTCGCGCAGCGTGCCGACGCTCCCCGATGGGTGTTCTACGAGGGACCCCCCACGGCCAACGGCAGCCCCGGCACCCATCACATCGAAGCGCGCGCTTTCAAGGACGTGTTCCCCCGGCATCGAACGATGAAGGGGTACTACGTCCCGCGCCAGGCGGGTTGGGATTGCCACGGGCTGCCGGTCGAGTTGGCCGTCGAGAAGGAACTCGGGTTCAACGGCAAGCAGGACATCGAGGCGTACGGAATCGCCGAGTTCAACTCCCGGTGCCGGGAGTCGGTGGTGCGGCACGTCGACGAGTTCGCGCGGCTCACCGAACGGATGGGCTACTGGGTCGACATGGATGCCGCCTACTGGACCATGGACAGCGACTACGTCGAATCGGTGTGGTGGTCGCTCAAGCAGATCTTCGAAGCCGGGCTGCTGGTGTCGGATCACCGGGTGAGCCCGTACTGTCCCCGGTGCGGGACGGGGTTGTCCGATCATGAGTTGGCTCAGGGTTACGAGGACGTCGTCGATCCGTCCGTCTTCGTCCGGTTCCCGGTGACCGGGGGCGATCTCGCGGATCGGTATCCCGGGGTGGCGCTGCTGGTCTGGACGACCACGCCGTGGACCCTGGTGTCCAACGTCGCGGTCGCGGTTCAGCCGGCGGCCGACTACCAGGTGGTGCGCACCGGTACCGGCGACCTGTTCGTGGTCGCCGCAGGCCTGGTCGACACGGCGCTACCGGGCGAAGAACCAGAGGTGCTGGAGACGCTGTCCGGATCGGTGCTGGAGGGGCTGCCGTACGCGGCGCCGTTCGATCTGGTCGAGGTGCCGGACGCCCACTACGTCATCCGGGGCGACTACGTGACCACCGACGACGGGTCCGGGCTCGTCCACATCGCTCCCGCGTTCGGCCAGGACGACCTGAACGCAGCACGCGGCTACGACCTGCCGATGATCAACCCGGTGCGTCCGGACGGGACATTCGAACCTGAGGTGCCGCTGGTGGGCGGACTGTTCTTCAAAAAGGCCGACGAGGTGCTGGTGGCGGACCTGGCCTCGCGCGGACTGCTGGTGCGACATGTGCCCTACGAACACTCCTATCCGCATTGCTGGCGCTGCCACACCCCCCTGATCTACTACGCGCAGCCGTCGTGGTTCATCCGTACGACCGCTCGGCAGCAGGAACTGCTCGACCAGAACGAGGCGACCTCGTGGTTCCCGCCGACGATCCAGTGGGGTCGCTACGGCAACTGGCTGCGCAACAACATCGACTGGGCGCTCAGCCGTGACCGCTACTGGGGCACCCCCCTGCCCTTGTGGCGCTGCTCCGACGGGCACCTCACGGCGATCGGATCGTTGGCGGAGCTGTCCGAGTACGCCGGCCGGGACGTGTCCGAACTCGATCCCCATCGCCCCTTCGTGGACGATGTCACGTTGCCGTGCCCCTCCTGCGGGCTGACGGCCACACGGGTCCCCGAGGTCATCGACTGCTGGTACGACTCCGGTGCCATGCCGTTCGCCCAGTTCGGGTACCCGCACCGCAACAGCGAGGAGTTCTCCGCCAGTTACCCCGCCGACTTCATCTGCGAGGCGATCGACCAGACCCGCGGCTGGTTCTACACGCTGATGGCGATCGGGACGCTCGTGTTCGACGAGTCGAGTTATCGCAACGTGCTGTGCCTCGGGCATATCCTGGACGCCGACGGCCGCAAGATGAGCAAACACCTGGGCAACGTCCTCGACCCGTTCGAGTTGATGGACACCCACGGGGCGGACTCGGTCCGCTGGTTCATGTTGGCCAGCGGTTCACCGTGGCAGGCCCGGCGTGTGGGGCATCAGGCCATCGAAGAGGTGTGGCGCAAGACGCTGTCGACGTACTGGAGCACCGTGTCTTTCCAGGCGCTCTACGCCCAGGCGTCGCAGTGGGATCCGGCCACGCTGACGCCGTCGGATCATGTGCTGGACCGGTGGGCACTGTCGCGGGCACACGGCATGACCCAGCAGGTCGACGAACTGCTCGAGCGGTTCGACACCCAGGCCGCCGGTCGGGAACTGGCGCGCTACATCGACGACCTGTCCAACTGGTACGTCCGCCGGTCGCGGCGCCGGTTCTGGGACGGCGACCCGGCGGCGCTCAGCACCTTGCACGAATGCCTGCGCCTGCTGACCGTGGCGATGGCCCCGTTCACCCCCTTCATCACCGAACGGGTGTGGCAGGACCTGTTCGCAGCGCAGGGCCGGCCGTCGGTGCACCTGAACGACTGGCCCGAACCGGACCCGGTCGTGCGCGATGAGGCTCTTGAGGAACACATGGCACTGGTGCGTCGACTGGTCGATCTGGGGCGCACGGCCCGGGGTGAGGCCGGCGTCGGCACCCGGCAGCCATTGACCGCCGCCGCGGTGTCGGCACCTGGGTGGGACCAACTGCCCGACGACCTGCGCCGGCAGGTGGCCGACGAGCTGAACGTGCAGTCGTTGGAATCGCTCACCGACGCGGCAGGTGACCTGATCGAGGTATCGGTCAAACCGAACTTCCGTTCCCTCGGGCGAACCCACGGCAAACAGACGCCGCAGGTCGCGGCCGCCATCACGGCGTTGGACCCCGTGGGGGTGGTCGCCCAGCTGCGCGGCCCGGATGGGAGCGCCTCGGTTCATGTCGACACACTGGGGGCGGTGACCATCACCGCCGATGACGTGGTGGTCACCGAGACCCCGCGCGAAGGGTGGGCGGTGGCCTCGGCGGAGGGCGCCACCGTGGCTCTCGACCTGCACCTGACACCGTCGCTGGTACGGCTCGGATTGGCGCGCCAGGTGATCCGCGTCGTGCAGGAGGCCCGCAAGGCGTCCGGTTATTCAGTCAGTGATCGCGTGATCCTGTCGTGGCAGTCCGACGACCTCGAGACCGCCGACGCGATCGTGGAACACGCCGACCTGATCGCCGCCGAGGTGCTGGCTGTCGAGGTGGCGCCGGGACCAGGCCGAGGACAACGCTTCCCGGGCAAGGACGATCAGTTCCACATCTGGGTGGAGCGGATCTAACCCGCGGAGGCGGCCATTCCGGAGAGCACCGAGATGGCGATGCCGATCCCCAGGATCAGGACCAGGAACGACAGGTCGAGGGCCACCTGACCCAGCCGCAACGGCGGGATGAAGCGGCGCAGCAGGCGCAGCGGTGGGTCGGTGACCGTGTAGATCGCCTCGGCGATCACCAACAGCGGCCCCTTGGGCTGCCAGTCCCGGGAGAACACCTGCACCCAGTCCAGGATGAGCCGACCGATCAGGATCAGCCAGTACACCCACAGGAGCGTGGCCAGGAAACCCAGGAACGCGCCCACCAGAGATCAGCTCTGGTTGAAGAATCCGTCGCGCGCCTGCTGCACCGCGGGGGCGTCGCGGACGTCGACGTTGGCTGGGGACAGCAGGAACACCTTCTGGGTCACCCGCTCGATGCTGCCGTGCATGGCGAAGACCAGGCCGGCCGCAAAATCCACGATCCGCTTGGCGTCGGAGTCGTTCATCTCGCTCAGGTTCATGATGACCGGCGAGCCGGCCCGGTACTGCTCACCGATCCGGCGGGCGTCGTTGTACGAGCGCGGATGGATGGTGTGGATGGCGTAGGGATCGACGGTCCCCGCGGCCGGGGCCGTCGCACTGACGACCGGCCGGGCGGCGGTGTCGGCGTCCCGACGCGGGAGCGTGGAGACCGAAGCAGTGGCGCTGGTCGCCCCGGCTTCCGGGCTCCGCGCGGTACCGGTGGAGCCGGTCGTGCCGGTGGTGCCGGGCTGCCCATAGTCGTACTGGTAGTTGGGGTCGTCCTCGACCAGACCGAGGTACACACCCAGTCGCTTCATCGCTGTTGCCATGTCCGCTCCTCTGACGGGGAAGTGAGGCGCTTGAACCACCACCAGTGTGATCCTGCGTCTCTGATCCTGTGTTGTGTTCGGTGTTGTTCCCGGGGCCGGGGACCGTTGCCGGTCGTCCGGAGACCCGAGGTCTGACGCGGTGTCCCGGAGGGGCCCCCAGGAGCGCCGCCGGTCGAGGTGGTGGCTCGTGGACTGACGTTACCTGACATCCGGGCGCCCCCCGAGCACTGCGCTGCCGACACGCACGTGTGTCGCGCCGGCTGCGACCGCTTGTTCCAGATCGCCACTCATCCCCGCGGACATCCAGTCCGCGCCCGGGAACCGGGCCACCAAGTCGTCGCGCAGGCCAGCCAGCCGGGCGAAGGCGGGTGCCGGGTCCGCCCCCAGCGGCGCCACCGCCATCAGGCCCAGCAACTCCAGATGTTCGGCGTCGTCGATCGCCCCCGCCACGGCGGGCAGATCGACGGGAGCGCAGCCGCCCCGGTGGGCATCTGCGCCGGTATCCAGGCCCACCTGGACCAATGCGCCCAGGCGCCGGCCCGCTCGTGCGGCCCCCCGGTCCAGGGCGGCCACCAGAGCCTCCCGGTCGACCGACTGCACCACGTCGGCGTACCGCGCCACCGAGGCGGCCTTGTTGCGCTGGAGCTGCCCCACGAAGTGCCAGGTCAGGTCCAGGTCCGCGCACGCCTGCACCTTGGGGACCGCCTCCTGGTCCCGGTTCTCCGCGACATCGGTGACCCCGAGGTCCGCCAGGCGACGCACGTCGTCGGCCGGCCAGGTCTTGGACACCACGATCAGTGTCACGGAATCAGGATCCCGACCGACCACATCGGCGGCCGCGGCGATGCGAGTACGCACCACCGCCAGGCCGTGCCGCAACTGTTCGGTGCGATCGCTCACGCTGACTCCGGAAGGCGCACCACGACGCCGTGGCGACCGGTGACCCCGTCGCGCCGGTGCGAGAAGAACGCCTGCGACTCGAAGGTGCACGTGGGGTCGGCGGTGATCTCGGTGACGCCCGCCCGGCGCAGTTGCTGCCGTACCGCTGGGTGCAGGGCCACCGCGGGCCTTCCGGACCGGGTGACGGCGAACGCGTCCGGGGCGGAGGCGGCGACGTCGTGGCGCACGTCTTCGGAGACCTCATAACAAGCGGGACAGATGGCGGCCCCCAGGCGGGCGCTGATGCGCTCGGGCTGTGCCCCTTGGGCGACCATGGCCGCGACCGCGGCTCCTGCGGCATCCGCAGCAACACCGCGCCACCCGGAGTGCACGGCCGCAGCCACGCCCGCTCCGGGATCCAGCAGCGCCATCGGCACACAGTCGGCCGCCAGGGCGACCACCGCCAGCTCCGGGTCGCGGGTGACCAGGATGTCGACGTCCTCGTAGGTCCCCGGCCGATCGGCCACGGCCGAATCCCGACCGTGGGCGGCCTTCATGACGGCGAGTCGATCCGTTGGCAGTCCCGCGAAGGCGGCCAGCGTGGCGCGGTTGGCGGTGACCGCCCCGGGGTCGTCACCGACGTGGTCGCCCAGGTTCAACGAAGCGAACGCCCCGGTGCTCACTCCCCCGGACCGACCGGTGAAGACCACCCGATGCCACTGATCCGACCGAGCGGGTGACTGCCCGCGCGGCGCGGCGGTCACTTCAGGAAGTCGGGGATGTCGATGCCGTCATCGTCGGAGTCGTCGAACACCGTGCGCTGCGGCTCCACGGGAGTACCCCCGCCGACCGGCTGCGCCACGGCACCCTGCGGTCGCGCCGCGGGGCGCACCGAGACGGTCTCGCTCTCGGGGACGCGCACCTCGGCGGTCTCGCGGGTCGTCGGCAGTCCGCCGTCGAAGCCGGCCGCGATGACGGTGACGCGCACCTCGTCGCCGAGGGTGTCGTCGATGACCGTGCCGAAGATGATGTTGGCGTCGGGGTGGGCGGCCTCCGATACGAGCCGAGCGGCTTCGTTGATCTCGAAGAGCCCCAGATCACTGCCACCTGCGATCGACATCAGCACACCGTGGGCGCCGTCGATGCTCGCCTCGAGCAGCGGCGAGTTGATGGCGCCCTCGGCCGCTGTGATCGCACGGTCGTCGCCACCGCGGGAGGAGCCGATCCCCATGAGAGCGCTGCCGGCCCCCTGCATGACGCTCTTCACGTCGGCGAAGTCGAGGTTGATCAGGCCCGGGTGATGCCCGAGACACCCTGCAGCAGGACGTGGTCCGCCTGCTTGAAGGCGTCGATGACGCTGATCTGCCGATCCGTGAGCGACAGGAGTCGGTCGTTGGGGATCACGATGAGCGTGTCGACCTCGCCGCGCAGCGACTCGATGCCGTCCTCGGCCTGGGTGCCGCGCCGGCGTCCCTCGAATCCGAACGGGCGGGTGACGACGCCGATGGTCAGGGCGCCGAGGCTGCGGGCGATGCGAGCCACGACGGGTGCGCCGCCGGTCCCGGTGCCGCCCCCTTCGCCAGCGGTCACGAACACCATGTCGGCACCCTTGAGGACCTCTTCGATCTCGTCGCCGTGGTCTTCGGCGGCCTGACGGCCCACGTCGGGGTTGGCGCCCGCGCCCAGTCCGCGCGTGAGGTCCCGGCCGATGTCGAGCTTGACGTCGGCGTCGCTCATGAGCAGGGCCTGTGCGTCGGTGTTGATCGCGATGAACTCGACGCCCTTGAGGCCGACCTCGATCATGCGGTTGACGGCGTTGACACCCCCGCCGCCGATGCCGACGACCTTGATGACGGCCAAGTAATTCTGCGGAGCAGCCACGAGATTCCCTCCCACACCGTCGTTCGACGGCGGTCCTAGTGTTTTCCCACCCACTCGATCACCTCGACCTGGGCTCGAGGGTT
Organism: uncultured Actinomycetes bacterium; assembly: GCA_964631645.1. GTDB lineage: Bacteria > Actinomycetota > Actinomycetes > S36-B12 > CAIWTL01. Next base: position 58,404 of record CAZVYU010000001.1, on the reverse strand, counting down.
CTCGGCCCGGATCAGTTCCCCGGTGTTCGATCAGGTGAAGGCTATGAGCGGGTGATCCGGCCAGCAAGCAGATTCGTGACCGATTCCCTACGAAAGTCTGGACCTCAACTCAAGATCGATGGCTGGACCAGGGTCAGCCGAGGGTGACCACCTGACCTTCCGGACCCTGGATCACACCGCCGCCGCGATGCCGGGCCAGCAGTCGTGCGCCTCGCCGCTGGTCGACCTGGAGCAGGACCTTGCTGAGCACCTCCGCCAGCCAGGCCTGGGGTGCGATGGCGGTGGCGCCCACCCAGCGCCCCCGCAGTGGCCGACCGGTCCGGGGGTCGAGCAGATGGTGCGCGTGCCCGCCGTCGGCAGTCCCCCAGCGCCGTCTGCTGACGCTGCTGGTCGCCAGTCCGCCGGCGGTGAGCCGCACCGACAGCGACTCGCCGTCGGACTCGCGGTCGATCCCGATCTCCCACGGCGTTCCTTTGTCGCCCCGTACCCGCAGGTCGCCCCCCAGATTCACCAGACACGCCACCGCGCCGGCCGCCATGAGTTCTGCGCTGACGAGATCAGCGGCCAGTCCCTTGCCCAACCCGCCCGAGTCGAGTGCGGCCCCGGGCGCCAATCGGACCCAACGGCGTCGTCGATCCCATGACTGGATGGGTCGGGCCACCGCCGCGCGCGCAGTTCCGGTCGGCTGCGTGTCGGTGAGCTCCGCGAAATCGCGGTCATAGCCCGCGGCGACGATCTGCCGCTCCAGGAACGGGTCGAACCGGCCGTCGGTCAGCGCCCGGCCCACGACCCCGGCGGCGAGCAGCCGCCAACTGTCCGGACTCAACGTGGCCGAACCCAGCGCGTTCAGTCGGCTGATCTCGCTGTCGGGTTCGAAGCGCGTCCAGCGACCCTGAAGTTCCCGGATCCGCGCCTCGGCGCCGGCGGGCAGCTGCGAGTCGCCGCCCACCACGACCACATGGCAGCGGGTGCCCATCGCCGGGAACCGATGTTCCCGACGGGTGAGCAGCCGCATCAACTCGCGTTGGAGCGGGAATCCTCTTGGCTGGAGTTCTCGCAGTGCTCCCGAGCCCCGTTGTCAGGTCCGACACACACTTCGAAGTAGGTCGGGCCGCTGTTCTCGCCACCGGCCTGGACGTCCAGGTAGGAGCCTGATTTCTCAGCGGTCAGACCGTAGTTCGAACCGCCGTAGCCGCCCCAGCCACCGCCGCTGCCACCGGAGTTCTTGATCGTGTAGCCGGTCTGCTGGGCCTTCTTCTTGTAGCTGTTGACGATCTTCTGCGGACTCTTCTGCGAGTTCTTGTACCGGGCGTACTGCTCGGCGCCGTTGCTCGAGCCGCCCACCTTGGTGGATCCCGCGGGTGGCTTCGGAAGGGTCGCCCCACCAGAGCCTGAGTTGGTCTTAGTGGCGGTGGGAGTGGGCGCCGCGGCCGTGGCTTCGGTGGGAGTGGCGGTCACGGTCACGCTGTCCGCCGGGGTGGAACTGCTGCTGCATCCCACGGCCACCAGGGCTACTCCGGACAATCCGGCTGCGACGGTCAAGTTTCGGCGAGTCATGTCCACTCCTCGTTAGGCGACGAGGGAACGCTATCGGTGACCATCGCGGGACGCGCGGTGATCTACTGAACCGGCTCTTCCTGCTGTTGGTTGCGCTGGGGCAGCTTCAGCGGTCCACTCAGCGCTGGCCGCTGCGGCACGGACACATCGATACGCGTCGGCTTGTAGGAGGACACCGCCACCACGGCCTTCGCCTTGGCCGCCTCCTGACCAGGCAGACCCCACGCCACCACCACCCCGGAGTTCAGGGTGAGGGTGATGGTGCCCGGTGCATCCACCGCCGCCGTCCGAACCTTGGCCCTGAGCTCCGGCGGAAGTGCGGCCAACGCGGCCAGGGCTCCGGCCGGGCCGGCGGCGCCGGCGGTCGTCACCTGCGGGAGCGCCGCCGGCCGGGCAGCGGACTGGGTGATGGGTTGGCCGCGCCGGTCGACGACCGTCCACTGATCAGCGGATCCGGTGACCGCGAAGGGGACGCGTTGCTCGACCGCGAGATCGATGGTCCACGGACGCTGCAGGACGACCTCGACCCCTTCGATGCCCGGAACGGAACCCACTCGGCTGACGATCTGATCGACCGCCAGGTCGCGGATCGGCGTGCCCTCGACGATGGCGGCAGCGGCCTTGACCTCGGCCTGCTTGTCCGGGGCGGCACCGGTCACCGTGACGGTCCGGACCGGGACCGGGGACTGCCACGACAGCAGCCAGGCGAACACGCCGGCGATCACGACGGCCAGAACGGCGAAGATCACCAGTCGCACCTTCAGGCGGGGGCGCCGCCGTCGGGGTCCGGGATCGGCCGGGCCCGCCGGTTCCGTCGTCGACTGGGCCGGGGCGGACAGCGTGGTCATCGGTCTCCCTCCCGCAGCAGTGCCAGCACCTCGGGACCCAGGAGTGAGATGTCCCCTGCGCCCAGCGTCATCACCATATCTCCGGGACGGGCACGGGCCGCGAGATGACCCGCCACCTTCGACCACGAAGGTTCGAAGACCACATGAGCGGGCGGAAGGGGGACGTTGGCGGCCATCGCCTGCCCGCTGGCACCGGGGATGGGTTCCTCGCCCGGGGCGAAGACCTCCAGGACGACGACATCATCGGCCAGGCCGAGCGCCGCGCCGAACTCCCGGCTGAACAAGGCGGTGCGGTAGTAGTGGTGAGCTTGGAAGGCGACGACCAAGCGCGGCCCTTCGCCCAGGAACTCGCGGGCGGCGGTCAGGGTGGCCTCGAGTTCGGTCGGGTGGTGGGCGTAGTCGTCGTAGACCCGCACTCCCCCGGCCTCGCCGCGGAACTCGAACCGCCGCCGGGTCCCGCTGAAAGCTTCGAGACCGGCGCGGATCTCCGCGGTGCTGAAGCCGAGCCCGTGACACGCTGCCAGGGCCGCCGTGGCGTTCAGTGCGTTATGGCGTCCGGGCACCTGCAGGACGATGTCGCCCAGGCGGACGCCCCGATGGATCACATCGAAGCGGTATCCGGCGTGTTCGCTGCCCAGGATCACCAGGCGGTAGTCACTGTCGGCGCTGGTGCCGTAGGTGACCACGTGAGTCCCCCGGGCGCGAGCGCGCTCGATGACGGCGCGGCTGCCCACCTGGTCGGCGCAGATGACGGCGAAGCCGTCGTTGGGGTTCACCAGATCGACGAACTCGTCGAAGGCGGCTTCCAGCGCCTCGAAGGTGCCCCAGTGGTTCAGGTGGTCCGGTTCGACGTTGGTGACGACGACGACCGCCGGGTGCATGTGCAGGAACGCCCCATCGGACTCGTCCGCCTCGACCACAAAAAAATCGCCCTGTCCGGTGTGGGCGTTGCTGCCCAAGTCGTTGACCTCGCTGCCGATGGCGAACGACGGATCGACACCACACCGCTGCAGCGCGACCGTGATCATTGACGTCGTGGTCGTCTTCCCGTGCGTCCCACCGACCCCGATGACCGTGCGGTCGGCCATGACCAGGGCGAGCGCCTCGGAGCGCGCCAGGACCGGGATCCCCCGGTCGTGGGCGGCCGCCACTTCGGGGTTGTCCGCAGGGATGATCGGGGTGTCGATGACCACATCGACGTCGGCGGCGACGTGAGCGGCATCGTGCCCGATGTAGACGTCGGCGCCCTGCCGGCGCAGGGTCTCGAGCCGGGCGGAATCGCGCATGTCGCTGCCCGAGACCGCGACGCCGCGGTCGATCATCAGCCGGGCCAGGCCGCTCATCCCCGCCCCACCCATGCCGACGAGATGGACCCGGCGCAACTGCGGCAGCGTCAGTTCGGTCATCGGCCTTCCTCCGCAGCGCGGGTCACCATGTCGGCCAACCGGGCGGCCCCATCGCGGATGCCGTAGGCCGCAGCGCGAGCGCCCATGTCGGCCAGCCGACGGTCGTCGGTGATCAGCGGGATGACCTCGGCGGCCAGTCGCCCGGCGGTCAGATCGGCATCGACCACCATGATGCCACCGCCTGCCGCCACCACCGGTTCCGCGTTGAACCGCTGTTCCCCGTTGCCGATCGGATAGGGCACGTAGAGGCACGGCAATCCGACGGCGGCCACCTCGGCGCAGGTCATGGCACCGGCACGGCACACCGCCAGATCGGCCGCCGCGTAGGCCAGATCCATCCGGTCGATGAACGGCAGCGGGTGGTACCCGGCGCGGGGCCTCATCTGCTCCGCTTGCCGCGGACCGATCGCGTGCACGACCTGGATCCCGGTGGCGAGCAACCGGTCCAGGGCGCCGGCCAATGCGGCGTTGACGGAGGCAGCCCCCTGGGAACCGCCGAAGACCAACAGGACCGGGGCGGTCAACGACAGTCCGAAGTGTTCCCGGGCCGCTGCCCGTTGCGCCGCGCGGTCCAACGTCTCGATCGCATGACGCAGCGGGCACCCGAGCCGACGGGCGTGCGGCAACGACCCCGCATAGTTCTCGGCGACCCAGGGCGACAGCCGCGCCCCGACCCGGTTGGCGAGCCCCGGCTTGGCGTTGGCCTCGTGGATGACCGCCGGCAGCCGGCGCCGCGCCGCCAGATAGGCCGGTAGCGACACGTACCCGCCGAACCCGACGACCACCTGGCTGCCCCGGGCCGCCATCGTGTCGCGTGCCTGCCGCACCGAGGTGCGCAGGCGCCCGGGCAACGTCACCAACTCCCGTCCGGGCCGCCGCGGCAGCGGGACGGGATCGATGAGTTCGAGGTCGTAGCCGCGCGCAGGCACCAGATCCGTCTCGAGGCCCTTGGCGGTACCGATCACCATGATGTCGGTGGTCGGATCACGACGCAGCAGTTCGTCGGCCAGGTTTAGGGCCGGTTCGATGTGGCCGCCGGTCCCGCCGGCGGCCAGGGCCACGCGCAGACCCATCAGACGTCGGACTCGATCGTCTCTGTGGCCTGGTCGCGCCGATGCTGTTCGAGCCGGGCGGGGTGCCGTTTGGCGGCACCCAGAAGCAGCCCGATGGCCACGAGCAACGGGACGAGCGACGATCCGCCGTAGGAGACCATGGGCAGCACCACGCCCGTGATGGGCAGCATCTTCAGCGCCGCGCCGACGTTGGTGATGACCTGGATGATGATCCACGTGCCGGTCCCGGCGGCCAGCAAGCGGGTGAAGCGGTCCGGGGATTCCTTCGCCAGCCGCAGGATCGCGTACACCAGCACCGCGAACAGCGACAGGACCGTGATGGTTCCGATGAGTCCCAACTCTTCGCCGATCACCGGGAAGATGAAGTCGGTGTGGGCCGCCGGGAGGCTGCCCCACTTCTCGCGGGAACCGCCGATCCCGGTACCGAACCAGCCTCCGGTTCCCAGGGCATAGGTGCCCTGGGTGACCTGCCAGGCACCGTCGAGCGCGTTGGCGTTGGGGTCCAGGAACGAAGTCCACCGACGGACCCGGTACTCCGCCCCGAACGACATGACTGCGACGGCGCTGATTCCCAGGATCGCGAAGGCCGCGAACAACCGCAGTGGCGCCCCCACCGCGAAGAACAGCCCCATCAGGATGAAGGCGATGATCATGGCGTTGCCGAAGTCACCCTCGAGCGTGACCAGGAACATGATAACGCCACCCACGGGCGCCAACGGGATGAGGAGCGTCGGCCAGTCGGTGACCGGCCGGTACTTGCGGGTGAGGACGTCGGCGCCCCACACGACGAGCGCCAGCTTGGCGATCTCGGAGGGCTGCAGTCGGAAGGGGCCGCCCAGATCGATCCAGTTCTGCTGGCCGTGCACCGCCACCCCGATGCCGGGGACCAGCACCAGGAGGAGCAGGAGGACCGCGACCCCGATGGCCGGCCAGGCCAGGCCGCGGACGGTCGACGTGGGCAGCCGGGAGGCGAAATACAACGCGGCCAGACCGATGATGGCGAACAGGGCCTGCTTGGCCACCAGATCGGTGCTTCCGCCGGTGTCCCGGATGCTCTCGATGGCCGACGCCGACCAGACCATGATCAGCCCCAGGAGGAGCAGGAACAGAGTGGCTCCCAGCATCAGGTAGTAGATGCTCGCCGGGTGACTGGTCAGGCGTTCCTTGAGCGTCAGCGACTGCGAGTCTGCGGCGGTGCCCTCGCGGTGCTGCGTGTCAGACATCCTGCTCCTCAGCTCAATCACGGCCCGGACCGAGCAGAGCGACCTCCTGCGCAAATCGGTCACCGCGCTGCGCGTAACTGTCGAACATGTCCCACGACGCACAACCCGGTGCCAGCAGGACGGTGTCGCCTGGCCCGGCCATGGCCGCGGCGGCAGCAACCACCTCGGCCATCGCCCCAGTGTCCGTGCTGCTCACCGCAACGACCGGCACATCCGGCGCGTGTCGGGCCAGAGCCGCTGCGACGACGTCCTGATCCCGGCCCAGCAGCACGACCCCGACCATCCGATCGGCGGTCGCGGCCACCAGTTCGTCGAACTCCTGGCCCTTGGCCAGACCCCCGGCGATCCAGACCACTCGGTCATATGCCCGCAGGGAGGTCAGGGCGGCATGGGCGTTGGTGGCCTTCGAGTCGTCCACGTAGGCCACTTCGGCGACGGTGCCGACGGTGGCGATGCGGTGGCCCGCCGGAGTGAAGTCGCGCAGACCGGCGGCGATGTGTTCCTCGGCGACGCCGTAGGCCCGGGCCAGGGCGGCGGCGGCCAGGGCATTGGCCACGTTGTGCGGCGCGGCTGGTCGCACATCACCGACAGCCGCGATCTCGACCGCGGTCTGCGTGGGATCGGCCACGAAGGCCCGATCGACCAACAGGTCCTCGACGACCCCGAGCTCACCGGGCGCGGGGGTGCCCAGGGTGAATCCCACAGTGCGACAGTCCGGGCCCAACTGTGCGTCGGCGACCATGGCGCGGGTCCGTTCGTCCTGGCGGTTGTAGACGGCCGCCACCTGGCACCGGTCGTAGATGCGGGCCTTGGCGGCCGCGTAGTTGTCGAACGTCCCGAAGTGATCGATATGGTCCTCGGCGACGTTGAGGCACACGGCCGCGAGCGGACTGACGGTGTGCCAGAACGGCAGTTGTGGCGCGCCCACCTCGACGGCGATGGCGTCCAGGTCGTCGCCCAGGACGGCGTCGACCAGCGACACCCCGATGTTGGCCGCGGCGATCGCCCGCAGTCCAGCGGCTCGCAGCATGGACTCGAGCATCAGCGTGGCGGTGGTCTTGCCGTTGGTTCCCGTGATCGCCAGCCAGGCCGCCGGGCGGTCGGAGCGCAGGCGCCAGGCCAGCTCAAGTTCACCCCATACCGCGACATCGCGTGCCAACGCCGCCTGGATGATCGGCGCCGTGGGAGGGAACCCCGGCGACACGACCAACAGGTCGACGTCGTCCGGCAACCCGTCACCGTCGCCGAGTCGCACCGTGACGCCGGCCGCGGTGAGTTCGGCGGCCCATTCTTCGTGCTCCGGGGTGGTGCCGCCGTCCACGGCGATGACCGCGGCTCCCAGCCCGGCCAGGGCTCGGGCACACGCAGCACCGGCCACGCGGATCCCCGCCACGCACACGGTCACCCCGGACCAGTCGTCGTGTCGACCCAGGTGAGCTACTGGTTGGACCACGGGACCACCCACTCGCCGAAGAACAGGGTCAGCGCCGCAGCGGCACACAGCCCCTGGATGATCCAGAACCGCACCACGATGAGGATCTCGGGCCAGCCGAGCAGCTCGAAGTGATGGTGCAGCGGAGCCATGCGGAAGACCCGTTTGCCGGTCAGTTTGAACGATCCGACCTGCATGATGACCGAGACCGTGATGAGGAAGAACAGGCCGCCGGTCAGTGCCAGCAGCAGTTCGGTGCGGCTCATGATCGCCAGTCCGGCGATGCCGCCGCCCAGCGCCAGGGAACCGGTGTCCCCCATGAAGATGCGAGCGGGATGGGTGTTCCACCACAGGAAGCCGAAACAGGCGCCGGCGCAGGCCGAGGCGAAGACGGTCAGGTCCAGCGGGTCGCGGACCTGGTAGCAGTTGACCGCCGCGGTCGCGCCACACGACTGGTTGAACTGCCACACGGTCATGACGGTGTAGGCGAGGAACGAGGCGAGCGCAGCGCCCGTGGCCAGGCCATCCAGCCCGTCGGTCAGGTTCACCCCGTTGGTCGTGGCGGTGATGAGGAACCACACCCACAGGACGAACAGGCCCATCGGGAGGACCAATGGGGTGTCGCGCACGAAAGAGATCGCCTGGCTGGCGGGGGTGTAGCCTTGGGCGTCGGGAAAGTTGACGGCGGCGACCGCGAACGTCAGTGCCACGAAGGCCTGACCGATCAGCTTGGTCCGGGCCCGGATCCCGGTCGACCGCTGCCGGAAGATCTTCAGGTAGTCGTCGGCGAAACCGACGGCACCCAGTCCGAGCACCAGCCACAGCGCGAGCAGCCCCGACACCGACGGCCATGACCAGAACACCACGTGGGTGATCCCGTAGGCCAGGACGATACCGATGATCATCGCGGCCCCGCCCATGGACGGTGTCCCCACCTTGCCGGTGTGCTCGGGGTACTGGATGTCATCGGTGGACATGCGGATGGCCTGGCTGTAGCCGTGCTTCTGCAGCAGACGGATCAGCAAGGGCGTGCCGAGCAGGGTGACGACGATCGCGATGCCGCCGGCAAGGATGATGAGGGGCACTAGGCCGACCCGTCCAGGAGCGCTTCGGCCACGGACTCCAGACCCACGCTGCGCGATCCCTTGACGAGAACGACGTCACCGGGGACGACCTGGGCCCGCAGCAACGCCACGGCAGCGTCCTTGTCGGCCACCCACACCGACTCCCCGTCCCACGACCCTTCGTGGGCCGCACCCAGGTGGAGCGGCCGGGCGCCGTCACCGACCGCCACCAGACGGCCGATGTTGAGCCTCACCGCCAGGCGTCCGATGAGGTCGTGCTCGGTGGCTGAGTCCGGCCCCAACTCCTTCATCTCCCCCAGGACGGCCCAAGTACGGCCCGAACCGGCGCGGCCGATCTCGGCCAACGACTTCAGCGCCGCGGCCATCGAACTCGGGTTGGCGTTGTAGGCGTCGTTGACGATCGTGACCCCGTCGGCCGTCGTCGTGATCTCCATCCGCCAGCGGCTGACGGCTTCGGCGGCCGACAGTGCGGCCGCAGCCTCGGCCAGCGGCACTCCCGCCGCGACCCCGGCCAGCACCGCCGCTGCGCCGTTCCAGGCGCTGTGTTCGCCACTCACTTTCATGGTCACGGCGGCGGCCTCGGTGGCCGTGGTCAGCGTGAACGACGGTCGGGCCAGCGCGTCGAGCGTCAGGTCCTGGATACGCAGATCGGCACCTGCCGACGCGCCGTAAGTCAGGACAGTCGCGCTGGTCCGCTCCGCCATGGCGGCGACGAGTGGGTCGTCGGCGTTCAGGATGGCGACTCCCTCGGGCCGCAGGGCTTCCACGATCTCGCCCTTGGCGGCAGCGATCGCCTCGCGGGAACCGAACTCGCCCAGGTGGGCGGTGCCGACGTTGAGTACGACCGAGATGTCGGGCGGGGTGAGTTCACACAGGTAGGCGATGTGCCCGGTGCCGCGGGCCCCCATCTCGGCGACCAGGGAGCGGGTGTCCCGGTCGCAGCGCAGCGCGGTCAGGGGCAGCCCTACCTCGGTGTTCATGGAGCCGGCCGGGGCGACTACCGGGCCCCGCCGCGCCATGACGGCGGCGAGCAGGTCCTTGGTCGAGGTCTTGCCCGACGAGCCGGTCACCGCCACGACCGTCAGATCCGGCAGGCCCGCCACCAGCCACCGCGCCAGCGACCCCAAGGCGGTCACCGGGTCGGTCACGACGACGGTGGGCAGGGTCGATGGTCGAGTGCTCAGTGCGGCGGCCGCACCGGCTGCGGCGGCCTGGTCGATGTAGTCGTGCCCGTCCACCCGCTCGCCCGGGATGGCCACGAACAGATCGGACGCGGCCACTGCCCGGGAGTCAGCGCTCGCGCCTCGGACCTCGACCGTGGCGTCTCCGCTGACGGTGCCCCCGACGGCCTCGGCCACCTCGGCCAGCGTGAGCGGTCTCACGCCAGGTCCTTGATGGCGCGGGCCACTTCGACCCGGTCGTCGAAGGCAGCGACGACCCCGGCGATCTCCTGACCCTGTTCGTGACCCTTCCCCAGCACCAGGACCACGTCGCCCGGATCGGCGGTGGCGACGGCTTCGCGGATCGCCGCGCGCCGGTCGGGAATCTCCAGCACCGTGGCCGCGTGTTCGGACCGGGCTCCGACGAGCATGGCCTGCCTGATCATCGCCGGGTCCTCCGATCTCGGGTTGTCATCGGTCACGATCAGGACGTCGGCGCCCCGGGCAGCCACCGACCCCATGAGGGGCCGTTTCTGCCGATCCCGGTCGCCCCCGCAGCCGAGCACGACCAGTACCCGTCCGGCGGATGACGTACGCACTGCGGCGATGGCGCGGGCTACGGCGTCCGGAGTATGAGCGTAGTCAACGAACGCGGAGAACTGGGCACGACCCACGGGCTCCATGCGACCCGGGACTCCGGCGCAGTCCGCGAGCCCCTGCGCGACGGCCTCGGCGGGCCGCCCGGCGGCGACCGCGGCGGCCAGCGCCCCCAGCGCGTTCGTCTGGTTGAAGGCACCGGGCAGCCGCCCGGAGAGGGGCACGGTGACCGGTCCGACGGCTTGGCCGGACCAGCCGCCGTCGCCCCGGGTGACGACGTCCCGCAGGCCCCAGTCCGCTGCTTGGTCGCGGGCGTAGGTGACCGTGGGGACCGTGGTGGCGGCGGCCAGACGTCGGCCCCAGTCGTCGTCGGTGCACACCACCGCACGTCGACAGCGGACCGGCTCGAACAGGGACGCCTTGGCGCGGAAGTAGTCCTCCATGTCGTGGTGGAAGTCGAGATGGTCCTGGCTCAGATTGGTGAACACCGCGACGTCGAACTGCAAACCCGCCACCCGGCCCAGCACGAGTGCGTGGCTGCTCACCTCCATGACGACCGCGCTGACTCCCTGTTCCACCATGACGGCCAGGGCGGCGTGGACGTCGGGAGCTTCCGGCGTGGTGCGAGCCGACGGAAGCGCCCGGTCGCCCACGCGGATCCCGATGGTCCCGATGATCCCGGTGGTGTCACCGGCGGCCGCCAACCCCGCTGCGAGCAGGTAGGTCATGGTCGTCTTGCCGTTGGTCCCGGTGATGCCGACGACCAGCAGGTCGCGGGCGGGCTCGTGATAGATCCACGCGGACAACTCCCCCAGGACCGCCCGCGGATCGGCGACGACCACCACCGGGACGGACGTGTCGCCGATCAGGGTCCGGCCCGGCGCATCGGTGAGGACGGCGGCAGCACCGGCGGCGACAGCGTCCTGGGCGTATCGAGCGCCGTGCGTGGTGGCACCCGGCAAGGCGGCGTAGAGATCTCCCGGGCGCACCGCCCGCGAGTCCAGCGTCACCCCGAAGATCTCGAGATCGGCCGGGACCTCCGCCGTCGCCAAGGACGGCGCCTGCGCCAACCGCCGGGGTTGAGGCCGGGGCCGGGAGTCGAGGGTCAGGACACGCCGCCCCAGGTCAGCGGGAAGTTGGCCCGCTTCCCACCGGTCGGCGGGACGTTGTGTGCGGCCAGGGCCGTGGTCATCAGTTTCTGGACGATCGGAGCGGCCACGTCACCGCCGTAGTAGCTGCCCTGCGGGTTGTCGAACCAGGCTCCCACCACCAGCTGCGGGTCGTCGGCAGGCGCCATCGCCATGAAACTGGCCGTGTAGCCGCTGTAGCAGCCACAACTCTCGTCGTAGCGCTGGGCGGTTCCGGTCTTACCGCCGACCAGGTAGCCCGGTACTTCGGCGACCTTGGCCGTCCCGCCTTCACCCACGACCATCTGCATCATGCGCTGCATCGTCTGCGCGGTCTCGGGTTTGATGACCGGTTCGCCCTCGACCGGGCTCGTGGTCTCGGTGGTCCCGTCGGGCGCGGTGACGCTGTCGACGATCCGGGGCTGGACCGGAACACCGTCATTACCGATGGTGGCTGCGGCGTTGGCGATCTGGATCGCTGTCAACGACATTCCCTGCCCGAACGCCAGCGTCGGGAACGTGGTGTCCGACCACTCCTCGGGCGGCGGGATGTACCCGGTCTGTTCTCCGGGCAGATCGAGGCCGGTGGGTTCGCCGACCCCGAACTTCTTCAGGTACTCGTAGAGTTTCTTGCCGCCGATCTTCTCGGACGCGAGCACGGTGCCGATGTTGCTGGATTCCGCCAGCACCCCCGCCAACGTCAGTTGCAGCCCCCCGTGTTCGTGGGAGTCCTTGAACCACTGTCCCCCTCGGTACAGGGCACCGGGTACGGACAGTTGCGACTTCGGCTTCATCTTGCCCTGATCGAGGACGGCCGCCAGGGACATGAGTTTGGCGGTGGATCCCGGCTCCATCGCCCAGGTGACGGGCTTGTTGGCCCACTGGTCCGGCTTCACCGTGTCGGGGTTCTTGGGGTCGAACGCCGGTGCCGTGGCCATGGCCAGGATCCGTCCGGTGCCGACCTCGAGGACGACGGCGGTGCCGAAGTCGGAGTGGGAGGCCCGGACCTCGTTGGCGACCGCCTGCTGAGCCGCCCACTGCAGATCGGAATCGATGGTCAGCTTGACGCTGCTGCCGGCCACCGGGTCGACCTGCTGCACGTCCGACGTCGGGATCTCGGTCCCTCCGGCCGCCTGCTCGAAGGTCACACTGCCCGGCTTCCCGGCCAACAGGGTGTCCATGCCCGACTCGAGTCCGACGGCCCCGTGTCCCTCGGCGTTGGTGAAGCCGATGATGTTCGACGCCAACGGGCCGTTGGGGTAATCGCGGATGGTGCGGCGTTCCGAGAAGATCGCCTGCAGCACGGTGGGATCGTTGGCCGGGTCCTCGCGCCAGGCCTGCACCGCGCGCCAGACCCTCGGATCGGTGGCCTTCTTCAGGTAGACGAACCGACGGTCACCGGTGAGCAGCGGCTGCAGTTGAGCGGCGGGCATCCCGATGATCGGTCCCAGCACCTGCGCCGTCGCCGCGGGGTCGGTCACCAGCGTCTGGTCGGTGGTGATGTCGCGGACCTCGATGGTCGTCGCCAGCGGTCGACCGTTGACGTCAGTGATCTCGCCGCGGGTGGCGGGGATGGCCTGGGTCATGATGCGCTGATTGAGCGCCGCTTCAGCCAGATCCGGCCCGCGCAGGGCCTGCAGTTCCACCAGCCGGGCGGCGAAAAGCGTGAGCACGAAGGCAAACACCAGGACGATCACGTGGACCCGGCGGCGGGACGATGCCAGGCGGAACGGTTTGCTGGTGGGAGGCGGACCGCCCGAGCGACGGACGACGCGGGGGCGTTCCGGGGCGGGGGCACTCATCGGCCACCTCCGCTGACGACCGCCCGGTCGTAGGCGGTCACCCCGCCCGGGCTGACGGCCGCCCCGTCGGACCCGTCGGGCGCCGGGGTGGTGGCCGCAGCACCGGGAGCGGCCGGAGCCGGAGCGGTGGGAGCCGTGCGAGCGGTGGGAGCTGTGGGGGCGGTGGGAGCGGTGGTGGGGGCTGCGCCCGGGGAGGGCGCCGCTGCTCCCGGCGTCAGCGGTTCCGCCGGGGTCAAGCCAGGCGCCGCACCGCCGGCGGTCGCCGGCTTGGGCACACCGAGGATCTCGCCCGTGGTGAGGTCGATGTACGCGGTGGTGGCGGCCGCGACCAAGCCCGCCTGGCGCGCGGCCTCGCGCAACCGGGTCGGGCTGGACAGTCGTTCGACCTCTTGGTTCAGCGCCTGCTCCTGTTCCCCCAACAGGATCTGGTCGCCCTTCAGGCGCGCCTGCTCGAATGACCCCGCCGCCAGGCTGTTGTTGATCAGCAGCAGCGCGATGAGCGCAGCGCCGAGCAATCCGGCGATGAGCGCCAAGAACGGCAGCGAACTCACGCGCGGGCGCGGACGGGATCGGGCGACCCGCGGGACCCGAATCCTGGTAGCGGCGTGGGGCCGGGCTGGAGTTGCGGTGGTCATGCGGCCACCTCCCAGCCGGGGATGACCGGCTGGATCTTCTCCACGGCCCGCAGTCGGGCAGACGCCGCCCGAGGATTGGCGGCGATCTCGGCGGCGGTCGGCTTCTCTGCGCCTCGGGTCAGCGGCCGCAGGAAAGGGCGAGCGGTGTCCGGGATGATGGGCAGTCCCGGCGGGACCGGTGGCTGGATCCCCGCGGCGAAGGCACGCTTGACGATCCGGTCCTCGAGCGAGTGGTAGGACAACACGGCCACCCGGCCATCGACCTTGGTGGCCCGCACCGCCCGGTCCAAGCCGACCCGCAGGGCCCCGAGTTCGTCGTTGACCTCGATCCGCAACGCCTGGAACACCCGTTTGGCCGGGTGGCCCTTGCGCCTACCGGCCAAGGGCACCGCGTTGTCGCACAACTCCGCCAGTTGAGTGGTCGTACGCAGGGGGGACCGACCTCGGGCAGCGACGACGGCACGGGCGATACGGTGCGCGAACCGCTCTTCGCCGTACTCCCGGAACACCCGCGTCAACTCCTCGGTGCTGTACTCGTTCACCACGTCCGCGGCTGTGACCCCTGCCGTGGCGTCCATCCTCATGTCCAGGACGGTGTCCCGACTGTAAGCGAACCCCCGCCGATCACTGTCCAACTGCAGGCTGGACACGCCGAGGTCGAACAGGACCGCGTCGGCCGTGTCCGCTTCGACCGCTGCCAGGGCACCCTCGATGTCGTCGAACACCGCTGCATGGCCGACGAAGCGCCCGGGATGGGCACTGGTCCGCTGACGGGCGAGTCGCAGCGCTTCGGGGTCACGGTCGATCCCCACGACCCGAGCACCCGGGAACCGCTCGAGCACGGCTGTCGTGTGGCCGGCCAGTCCCACGGTGGCGTCGATCATGACGCCACCGTCGGCCAGAGCAGGGGCCAGGAGTTCGCAGATGCGGTCCAGGAACACGGGGTCGTGATGCGCGGACTCGGTCATGACCACCTCCTGGCGGCGGTCCCGGAACGTCACTGACCGTGCTGTCAGGTCCCCTCCCGCAGTCCCGATGCCAGGGAAGGGGCATCGGGTGCATGGCCTGGGAGGGCGCATCGTCCGGTCGCCGGGGAAGTGCGGCCGGTCGGGGCGGGCGGAGGCCTCAGAGCACGACTCAGAACAGTCCCGGGACCACCTCCTCACCGAGTTCGGAGAATGACTGCTCCTGGACGGCCAGGTAGGCGTCCCAAGCCGGGACGTCCCAGATCTCGGCGGTGGTCCCGTTCCCGGCGATGACCACGTCGCGGTCGAGGGCGGCGTAGTCCCGCAGCGCGGCGGGCAGTCCGATCCGTCCCTGCTTGTCCGGGACCTGGTCGAACGCACCGGAGAACAAGACACGCAGGTAGGAGCGGACCGATGCGTCGGCACGCGAGGCCTCATTCAGCCGGGCAGCGTACTTCTCGAACTCGGCCGCGGGCCACAGGACGACACACCGGTCCTGCCCTTTGGTCAGGACGATGCCGTCCGCCAACTCCTCGCGGAACTTCGCCGGGAGGACGACGCGGCCCTTGTCGTCGAGACGAGGGGTGTGGGTGCCCAGCAGCATCGCGCCCACCTCCACTCCACGAGCGAGCATTTCGCTCCACAGCGCCCCACTTTACTCCCCTATACCCCACCGTCAACCCGAACGGCCCCCCCGCTTCCTCCGGTCACCGGAAGGAGCAACTTCGAGAAAAACGCGCGTGAGTGTCAGGGCTGGAGTCGGCCGGTGAGCGTGTGCCGCCACCGGCTGGGGAGGACCCGGTCCCAGACCCACGCATCGGCGCGCGCTCCGGCGGACGTGATCCGACGCCAGGGAACCCGGCGGGCGAGCGCGGGATTGTGACCATGGGTGGCGTACGACGCCGTCATCGCCAAGGTCTCAGCGAAGCCGGACGTGGCGATCTCGATCTCTCCGAAGCCGGCGTCGCGGCACAGGCCGATCAGCTCGGCGGCGGTGAAGGTGTGCAGGTTGGCAGCCATGGCGGCCAACTCCCAGAACTCGTCCTCCGGCGGCAGCCCGCCGCGCATCCCGGGCAGCGCCAGCAGCCCCTTGAGCAACCAGGCGCCGTGGGTCTCGACGATGGGAGTGGGTTCCGACGACAGCACCACCGCTCCGTCGGGACGCATCACCCGGCGCCACTCGATCAGTGCGGAGAGCGGATCGGGCAGGTGATGCAATACGCCCCGTCCGACGACGACGTCGAACGTGGCGTCGGCGAACGGCAAGCCCGTCCCATCGCCTTGAACCAGGTCGCCGGCTCCCGCGGCGCGAGCCTTGCTGAGCATGCCTGCCGAAAGGTCGAGACCCAGGACCGTCAGATCGGGGCGGGCCCGCTGAAGACCAGCGGCGAACCAGCCGGTCCCACATCCGACATCCAGGACGATCTCGCCGGGACGCAGAGCACGACCGAGGAGGGTGGTGACTTCGGATTCGGCCGCAGCGGCGCTGGACTCGTCGTGGACGATGCCAAAACGTTCGTCGTAATAAGAGCACTCATGGTCGTGAAAGACCTTGTTGAGCGCGACGGAATCCAAACCGGTGCGTCAGAACTGGTCGCGCTCGTCGCGGCGTTTGCGCCAGCGATCCTCGAGTTTGTCCATAAAACCGCTGTCACCGGTGCTGGCCCCCCGGGGAGCCGGGCCGGCCGGAGCTGCGGTCGCGGCTTCGTCCGCCGGCGTGGCAGTGGTGTAGGCCCGGTAGGCCACGAACGCCCCGGCGACCGTCCCCAGGAAACCCAGGAGTCCGACCAACGGGACCGATGTCGCCACTCCGGCCACCAGCACGGCCAACCCGGCCAACGCACCCGCGATACCGAGGACCAGGGTCTTGCGGTTCACGGAAGGACGACGATTCTTGCGCAGGGAGTCGGCGAACTTGGGATCCTCTGCGTACAGAGCCCGTTCCATCTGCTCGAGCAGTCTCTGCTCGTGGTCTGACAGGGGCACGCTGACACCTCCTTCGTCCTAGGATTCCACAATAGGCGCGGCCGCCGGACGTGGAAAGTCGGGAATCGTCCGGATATTCGATTGTCGACTGTTCTTGGCGGTGCCACCGTACTGGTGGCACCCCGACGTTACCCAGCAGGCCGGCTCCCAGCAGCATGGAAGCCCGGTTCGCCCCAACTGTCTGAGAGGTCCTGATGTCGGTCGCAGATGCCCGCAGCCTCCCGGGAGTCCGGGGCGCGTGGATCTGTCTGCTGTTGTCATCGGTATGCCTCCTCGGCGCAGTGGCCTTGACGGTCGCCGTGGCGGCCGGGGTCACGGACCCCACCGACCTGGTGATCGACACGGCGATCCATGACGCGGTACGAGGCCATCCGCTGCTGTTGGACCTGTCCCGGATCCTGCGGATCACCGGTGGTCCGGTCTTCGTGACCATCGTGTCCACCTCGGTGGTCGTGCTGCTCCTGGTGACCCGGCGGTGGGGCTGGGCGGCCTACCTGGCAGCCACCGCCCTCGGGGGCGCCCTCATCTCGGAGTCGGTCAAGACGTTGATCGCCCGAGAGCGTCCCGTGTGGCCGGATCCCTATTCGTTGGCCTCTGGGTTCTCCTACCCGTCCGGTCATTCGCTGGCGGGGATCACCAATTGGGTGGTGTACGGCGTGATTGTGCTGTTCCTGGTCCCCCGGAGCTGGGCCCGGGTGGTCGCCGTGGCACTGATGCTGTGGGGAGTGGCCATGGCGCCGAGCCGGCTCGTGCTGGGAGTCCATTGGCCGGCAGATGTGGTCGGCGGATGGCTGTTCGGGTTCGGGTGGGTCCTGGCGGTGTCGGCGGTGGGACTGGCGGTGGTGATCAGGAGCCGGGCGGCTCGAGCAGTCGGGCCGGACGCACCATCCCCGAGCCGAACCGCTGGGTGATGCGGTCGACTGCCTGTTCGGTGCCGCGCCAGTCGGCTGCGGTGTCATCGAGCAGGAGTTGCCGGGGAGCGGTCGCCTCGTCGATCAGACCGGTCACCCGGACCCCCACCAGCCGGATCCGGGCCCGTTGCAGTCCCAGGGCGTGGAACAACCGGGCCGCCTCGGTGTAGATCTCTTTGGCCACATCGGTGGCATCGGACACAGTGCGCGACCGGGTGATGGTCGTGAAGTCGGCGAACCGGATCTTCAGCGAGATGGTGCGGCCCACATACCCCCGGGAACGAAGCCGCGCCGCGACCTTCTCACTCAGCCGCAGCAGTTCCCGGGTGACGACGGCCGGATCGTCCACATCGGTCCCGAAGGTCTCCTCGGCCCCGATGCTGCGATCGGGTTCGTGCGCCACCACGGGGCGGGGATCCCGACCCCAGGCGAGGTCGGCCAGGTGCTGACCGGCCGACGGTCCCAGCAACCGGCACAGGGTGTCGGCGGGGGTAGCGGCGACATCGGCGACGGTGCGTAGACCGAGTCGGTGCAGGGTCTCGGCCGTCTTGTCGCCTACGCCCCACAGGGAACTGACCGGCAACGGGTGCAGGAACTCCACCACCCGATCCGGGGGGACCACCAACAGTCCGTCCGGTTTGCTGAGCGTCGAGGCAAGTTTGGCCACGAACTTGCTCGCAGCGATTCCCACCGAACAGGTGATGCCCTGTTCGTCGTGTACGCGGTCGCGGATCACCTGGCCGATCTGACGAGGAGAGCCCAGCCGTCGACGTGCCCCGGACACATCCAGGAACGCCTCGTCCAGGCTGAGGGGCTCCACCATCGGGGTCAACGACCGGAACAGGGACATAACGCCCGCGCTGGCCTCGGTGTAGCGGCGGAAGTCCGGCTCGATCACAACTGCCCCCGGGGCGATGCGCCGGGCCCGGCCCATCGGCATCGCGGAGTGGACCCCGAGAGCCCGGGCCTCGTACGTGGCGGACAGGACCACCCCCCGGTGGGCCGACCCGCCGATGATGACCGGTTTCCCGACCAGTTCGGGCCGGTCGATGAGGGACACCGAGGCATAGAACGCATCCATGTCGACATGCAGGATCGGGCAGTCGTGATCGTCGGCCCCGATCGGCTGAACCGCGCTGGGGCGGTCGATCTGGCTCCTGCTCATGGTTGCCTCGCACCGTATGTCACCATCCGGGGCTCCCCGGTGAGGAGTGCCACAACTTGGCCGGCGCATCGGGGGTCGGATCGTCGGATTGCCGGGTGGGTGGACCCGCGGCACCGGCGGGTTTTACATCGGCGTAGGGCGACACCTTGAAGCCACTGGCGTGCACCAGCACCCGGCGCTGCCGCATCCCGCCGGCTGCACCCGAGTGGGGCGCGGGGGAAGAACCGACCCCGGCGCCGGGGTCCGGAACCGGTGCCTCGGCCAGCAACCGGTGGATCGCCGCCGATCCGCCGGTTTGCCACTTCTGCCGGATCTCACCGAGGTCCCAGCACCCGGTGGCGCGCAGGGACAACCCCCGCGGTCCGGTGCGTCGGATGTGGCCGCGCACCAACAGCAACCACGAGTGGAACACCGTGGTGGCGTAGGCCCCTTGGACGTCCTCGAAGAACGTGACATCGACCGGGCCGGTGCCGTCGTCGAGGGTCAGGAACACCACCCGGCGCCCACTGCGCACCGGCGGGGTCTGGGTGGCGACCTTGACCCCGGCGACCAGCACCTCGGCGCGGGAGCGGCACCCCAGCAGATCCTGTGAGCGGACGATCCCGAGTTGGTTCAGCATGTCGCCGTGGAACGACACGATATGGGCGCTGACGTCCAGTCCCAGGATCTCGACCTCGGCGCGGACCTGCTCCGCGGGACTCATCTCGGGCAGTCCGCTGGGAACCAGGGTCGGGGCGTCGGACAACTCGAGCGTGAGTTGGGCCGTCAGGTCCTCCGGGGCACACACCGCCGCCGGAGCCTGCGACTGGCGCCGGGCCGCCTGCGCCGGATCGCGGGGATCGGCCAGGGCGCGATCGATCCGCTCGGCGCGGGCGGCGGCCCGGACCCCCCGGCCTCGTTGTAGTGAACGACTGTGCCGTTCCAGGTCGGTCAGATGCAGCAACAGGTCGCGCCGGGTCACCCGGTGCACCCGCGGCCTTCCCCCCACGCCGTGCAACTCGTCGAAGGCCCCGGCCAGGATCAGGTTCTCCGCGGTGGGCCGCGCCACTCCCGCGCGCTGCCAGAAGTCGCCCAACGACGTGTACGGACGGGCAGCGACGATTCCTACCTCTTCCGCCGCCGAGATGCCCTTGACCTCGCTGACCGGCAGCCGGATCCCCCATCGGGATCCGGCTCGTTCCACCCGGTACTGCCGATCGGATCGGTTGACGTCCAGCCCCAGGACCGCCACCCCGTGCTGGCGCGCGTCATCGAGGATCAACCGTTTGGGATACATCCCGGGATCGTGGGTGAGCACCCCCGCCACGAAGGCAGCCGGATGGTGCGCCTTGAGCCAGGCCGACTGATAGGTCGGCAACGCGAACGCCGCCGCGTGCGCCTTGCAGAACCCGAACGAGGCGAAGGCCCGCAGGACGTCCCACACCTGTTCCACCGTGCCGAGGTCGTAGCCGCGGGCCAGCGCCGCCGGATACAACCACGCCCGGACCTGGCGTTGACCGTCGGGGCTGCCCAGGGTGCGGCGCATCTCGTCGGCCTCGGCCAGGGAGCAGCCGGTGATCACCGCGATGATCCGGATGACCTGTTCGTGGAACACCACCACTCCGGCGGTCTCGGCGAGGACCGGACGCAGATCGTCGTGCAGGTACTCGGCGGTGTCCCAGCCATGCCGGGCCCGCAGGAACGGGGTGATCATGTCGCTCTTGACCGGACCCGGCCGGAACAGGGAGATGTCGATGATGAGGTCGTCGAAGGTCTCGGGAGCGAACTTTCCGATGAGTTCCCGCTGGCCGGGCGACTCGATCTGGAAACACCCCAGGGTCCGGGAACTGCGGATCAGGTCGAACGTGGCCGGATCGTCTCGGGGCACCGTGTCGATGTCGACCTGCACCTCTTCGGTACGGCCGATCTCGGCCACGGCGTGCGCCATCGCCGACTGCATCCGGATCCCCAGGACGTCGAGCTTGAGGAAACCGAGTTCTTCGACGTCGTCCTTGTCGAACTGGCTCATGGGGAACCCCAGCCACGACGCCTCGACCGGGGTCCGGTCCAGCAGTGCGGCATCGGAGAGCAGCACCCCACACGGGTGCAGGGCCACATGTCGGGGCAGTCCGTCGAGGGACTGCACCAGATCCAGGAACGTGTCGAGTTTCCCGTCGACGGCCAGCCGGCCGAGGGTGGACTGCCGGACCTCGGGCAGGTCCTGCACGGCGGCCCGCGCGTCGCGGGCCGCGATATGGGGGAACGCCTTGGCGAACGTATCGATGTCCCCGGGCGGGAAGGCCAGTGCTGCCCCCACGTCGCGCACCGCATGGCGGACCCGGTAGGTGTCCATCATCGACACACAGGCGCACCGGTCGCCGCCGAACCGCTGCAGGATGCGCTCGTAGATCTCGGTGCGCCGGTCCGACTCGACGTCGATGTCGATGTCCGGCAGCGCTCGGCGCAGTGGGGACAGGAACCGTTCCATGATCAGTCCGTGAGCCAGGGGATCCACCCCGGAGATCCCCAGCAGGTGGTTGACCAGGCTGCCCGCCCCCGACCCGCGGGCCGCCACCCGGACCCCGGCGTCGCGGATCAGATCCACCACCTCGGCGACGGTAAGGAAGTAGCCGGCAAAACCCAGCGTCGTGATGGTGGCCAGTTCTTCGTCCAGCCGCCGTCGCGCCGGGCCGACCGGTCCCGGTCGATGGGCGAGGGCCGATTCGCAGCGTTGTCGCAGCAGTCCGTCGGCTCCGCCGGGGGCGGCCTGCGGTCTCAGGACCGACAACTCCGGGACGTGGATCGATCCGATGCCCAGGTCCGACTCGGGGTCCAGCACACAGGAGCGCGCGAACCGGCCGGTGTGTGCGACCCAGGCGATGGCGTCCCGGCGACCGTCGGGAGACCCGGCAGCGGTGAGGATCTGGTCGGCGACCGCCGTCATCTGGTCCTGCGACTTCAGATATCCCTCGCCGTTGCCGCGGTCCAGGTGCCGACCGTCGATCGGCACGAGCCGTCGGATCGCATCGAGCACATCGACCACCCGAGCCTGACCCCGCTCGGCATGCCGCACGGCGTTGGTGAGCACCGGTTCGACGCCGGTGTCCCGGGCGAACTGGTACATCCGGGCCGCGACCGGCAACGACAACCCGCTGATCTCGGGCCGGTCCGGGACCCGGTCGGCCGGGGCCGCCCACTGGCACACCACCTCGATCCGGACATCACCGCCCAGGACCTCCTGCCACCGGCGCAGCACCTGGCGCGCGACGTCGGGGCGGCGGGCGGCCAACGCCCGGCCACACTCCGACTCGGGACCCAACAAGACCACCAGCCCATCGTGGTGAGCGGCCACCTGATCCAGGTCGGTGACCGGGGCACCTCGCTCCCCGCCGAGATGTGCCGCCGACACCAGGCGGCACAACGACGCCCATCCCCGTCGTCCCCGGGCCAACAGCACGACCCGGGGCAGATGATCGCTCCGACGCACGACGCCACCTCGGGCGGGGCTGCGGCGCGATGAGGTCTGGGCAGTTCCTGTCGTGCCGGTCGGCCCTTCCGGCACGATCGGGCGGACCGCCAGATCCACCCCCAGGACGGCCCCGACTCCTTCGGCCCGGCAGGCGAGGGCGAACCGCACCGCGCCGTACAGTCCGTCGCGGTCGGTCAGCGCCAGCGTCGTCTGCCCCAGTTCCGCCGCCCGGCGCACCAGATCCGCCGGCGTCGAGGCGCCGTAGCGCAACGAATACCCCGACGCCACGTGCAGATGGGCGAAACCGCCGGCCACGGCGCCTCACCCCACTCGCCGGCCGTGGCCGATGAGCAGCCCGGCGACGACAGTGAGGAAATTGTGGGCGTCACGGACCAGATCGTCGGCTTCCCGGACGGTGACGGCATGGGTCAGTCCCGCTTCGACGGCTATCCGTCGACCGGTCCCGGCGGCGAAGAACCGGGCCCATTCCGTCAGTTCCGGGGCCACCGCCGGCAGGACCGTCCACACATCCCGAGGAGTTCCGGCCCCGTCCGGTCGCGCTCGGGCCGCGAGTACCGCCGCCGCCGCCCGTCGCGCCCCGAGATGCCCACTCACATAGCGGTCGCCGGCCCCGGGCCGACTCACCGCCTGCTCGATCTCCACCACGGCGGAGGCCAGTAATTCGACGCTGGCCACCGGAATCGGGGTCTGATGTGCCTTCATGGGGTTCCTCTCTGTGGCGTCACGCCGATCGGGTCGACCCGGTGGCCGAGGTCTGTTGTCAGTCCGGGCTCAGTCGGCGATCGCATGGACCCGCCATCCGTCGGCTCGCTGCCACAGATCGAGCACCGCGGTGGTGTCACCACGTCTGGCCTCGACCCGCCACACCACGGCTTCGGTGGCCTGGGGCCGGGTGTTCTGGTCCGGGGTCCCGGCAGTGAACACCGCCGCCCGGGCCGCGGGCCACCAGGCACCGGCCTCGATCCATCGCCCCAACAATTCGTCCACCTGATAGGTCCGGCCGCGCCACCGGATCGTCTCCGGCACACCCTCGGCATCCATCCGCACGTGGACGGGTTGGGCGTACAGTCGACTCACGGATTCCCGGACCTTCCCTGGAAATTTTAGAACATCTGTTCGATAACAAGCACGTTACGACTCCGATCCGACAGCCGTCAACAGCCCGTTCGCACGGACGTCGCACGACTACGCTGCGGGCATGGCCGACCTCCCCGGACCCGTCACCCGGGTCGGTGCCGAACTGGCCGGACTGGGCGCTGCGGGTGTCCCCCAAGCCTCTCCCGAGCCGCCGACCGCGCCGGATGAAGCGTTGGTCACCACCGAGATCTTCGAGGCCGACGGGCGACCGGTCCTGGTCGTCTGCGACGGTCATGCCGATCCGGTCGACCTGGCCGGCGTCCTGGGGGCCATGACCGTCCGTCCGGTCCCGCCGCCGGTGGCCACGCTGTGGACCGGACAGGACCCCGACGCGATCGCCCCGGTCGGTCACGCCCGCCCCGTCACCATCGTCATCGGCATCAACCTGGCCCGGTGGCGCCGCATCTGGGTGCCTGCCGGCGCCGACGGCTACTCCTTCCCCACGACCTACAGCGAACTACTGCGCATCACGGCGGGCA
This sequence comes from uncultured Actinomycetes bacterium, assembly GCA_964631645.1. Taxonomy (GTDB): domain Bacteria; phylum Actinomycetota; class Actinomycetes; order S36-B12; genus CAIWTL01. The sequence goes on along the minus strand of CAZVYU010000001.1, from coordinate 34,347 downwards.
CCGCGGCCGAGGTCGGGGAGTTGCCCCGCTCCGGCGGAGCATCCACGATTCAGTCGTGATGCGGCTGTCCCCACTCCTGGCTGCCGGCACGATCGGGAGTCAGATCCTGTGGGTCCTGGTGTCCGGTGCCACCCGGGACTGGTTCACCATCGCCGGGGTCGTGTTGTTCTTCCTCGCCTCGCTGACCCACTCGCTGGCGACCCAACCCCCCGCCTGGACCGCCACCTTCTTCGCCGTCGCGCTCGGGTTCGGCTGGCTCGTCGAGGCGGTGGGGACCACCACCGGAGTGCCGTTCGGGGACTACTCCTATGCCGATCGACTCGGGCCGGCACTCGGACCGGTGCCGGCGGTGATCCCACTGGCTTGGGCGATGATGGGCTACCCCTGCTACGTCGTGGCCGCCCGGGCGACCCGCAGCCGCCTCGGGCGGATCGCCCTGGCAGCCGGACTGCTGGCCAGCTGGGATCTGTTTCTGGACCCCCAGATGGTGTCCGAAGGGCACTGGTCGTTCGCCGACCCGCAACCCGCCCTGCCCGGGGTCCCCGGGATCCCACTGTCCAACTTCATCGGCTGGATCATCGCGGCGACGGTCATGATGGTCATCGCCGATGCTCTCGCCGGGCCACCCCTCCGCCCACCCGACCTCTGGTCGGTTCCCGTCGTCCTGCTGGCCTGGGTGTACTGCTCCAACATCCTGGCGAACGCGGTGTTCTTCGGCCGCCCCGCAGTGGCCGTGATCGGTGCCATCGGCATGGGGATCCCGATGGCCGTGGCGCTGCGCGGGCTGCGCGGAGCGTCACCCCGATCCGACGCAGTAACCGCGACATGAGCATGCGCACCGCTGTGCTGGTGACCTCGGCACTCGCCATCGCCGGCGCCGTCCATGCCGCCACCAACCGACGGCACCTGCCGCACCTGCGCCCCGAATCAGCACCGGCGGGCCCCTCATCGCGCGTGTCGGTGCTGATCCCCGCGCGCGACGAGGCCGCCACGATCGATGACTGCCTGGCGTCGGTGCGTGCCCAACGCGGCGTGGCCGACCTCGAGATCCTGGTGTTGGACGACCGGTCCGGTGACGCCACTGCCGCACGGATCACCGAACACGCCCGCAGCGACCCGCGGGTGCACCTCCTGGCAGGAGCCGGGGAACCCCCCGCCGGCTGGCTCGGCAAGCCCTACGCCTGTCACCAGTTGGCGCTCGCGGCGACCGGCGCGGTGCTGGTGTTCGTCGACGCCGATGTCCGTCTTCACCCCCACGCCGTCGCTACGGCCGTGGACCAGCTGGGCCGGTCCGGCGCCGATCTGTTGAGCGCGTGGCCTCGGCAACTCGCCACCACCCCTTTGGCGTGGCTGGTCCAGCCGTTGCAGCAGTGGTCGTGGCTGACGACCACTCCCCTCCACCGGGCCACCGACCGCGCCTCTTTGGCGGTGGCCAACGGTCAGTTCTTGGTACTGACCCGGGCGGGCTACGTCCGGTGCGGGGGCCACGCTGCGGTCGCCGGCGAGGTACTGGAGGACATCGCCCTGGCCCGGCAGGTGCGTCGCAGCGGAGGGCGCAGCATGGTCGCCGACGCGTCTGCCGTGGCTCGGTGCCTCATGTACGCCGACGACGCCGCGGTGGTCGAGGGCTACACCAAATCGCTGTGGCGCGCTTTCGGCGGACCCGCCCGTGGGGTCGCGGTCACCGCTGCCCTGGCCGCGGTGTACCTGATCCCCCCGACCTACGCGGCGATCGGCCGCGATCCCACGCTGCGGTCGGTGGCCAGGGTCGGTTATGCGGCGGCCGTCGTCAACCGGGTCATCGCCGCCCGGGCGACGGGCGGGCCGGTCCTGTCGGCGCCCACCCATCCGCTCGCCATGGTGGCCCTGTGGTCGCTGACCGCCGTGTCGGGATTCCGCCGGCGGCGCGGCACCCTGCGGTGGCGCGGCCGCGCCGTCGCCACTGAATGAGCCGGACTAGGCTGGCCCCGTGGCTCGGATCGTCGTCATCGGCGCAGGCGCCGGCGGAATGGCGGTGGCTGCCCGGCTGGGTGCCAAGAGACATCAGGTCACGGTCTTCGACGCCTCGGACCAGGTCGGCGGCAAACTGCGCACCATCCGCCGCGACGGTTTCTCCTTCGACGCCGGACCCAGCCTCTTCACCCTCCCCGCGGTCTACCGCGACCTGTTCCTCAAGACCGGGCCGCCGTTGGAACACGAGGTCGATCTGCAGGAGTGCGAACCGGGCTTCGAGTACCGGTTCGCCGACGGCAGCACCCTGGGTCTGCCTGGATCGAGCATGGGCCGCACGACGGCCGCGATCGGCAGCCAGTTCGGCGACCGGGCGGGCGCCGAGTGGCGCGACCTCATGGCCCGCGCCGCCGACATCTGGACCCTGACCCGCACCGATGTGCTGGGAACCGCCGTGACCGGACCCCGGCAGTTGCTGTCGCTGTCGCGACCCCGCGCGCTGCGGACCGTGGCGCCGTGGAAGTCGTTGCACGACATGGGGACATCGCTGTCGGATCCCCGGCTGCGGGATGTCCTCGACCGCTACGCCACCTACAGCGGCTCGCAGCCCACCCGCGCCCCCGGCGCCCTGATCACGATTCCCTTCGTCGAGACGACGTTCGGGCTGTGGCACATCGGCGGCGGTCAGGGCATGCTGGCCGACGCGCTGTACCGACGCTGCGAAAAGGCCGGCGTCGATTTCAAGCTCGGCACCGGCATCGAGCGGATCACCCACGCCGACGGTGCAGTGACCGGGGTCACGACGGTGGCCGGCGACCACGTCCCCGCCGACCTGGTGATCTCGGCCGGCGATTCGCGGAAACTGCCACAGCTCCTGGGCGAGTCCGGTACGACTGCCGATGTCGAACAGTCGTACGGCGGCTTCGCGATCATGGCGGCCGTCGACCAGCCCACCCCCGGCCTACGGCATCACACCGTGTGGTTCCCCGACGAGTACGCCACCGAGTTCCGGGAACTCGCGGCGGGACGGCCCCTGTCCGACCCGGCGATCTACGTCTGCCGGCCCGACGACCCCACCATGGCGCCGCCCGGTGCCGAGGCGTGGTTCATCCTCGTCAACGCCCCGCGCCACGATCCGGGGGCACCCGACGGGCACGACTGGTCCGACGAGTCGGCCAACCAGGCCTACGCCGACACGATCCTGAACCTGCTGGCCGCCCGGGGGATGGACATCCGGGATCGGGTGCGGTGGCGCATCCTGCAGACGCCGGCCGACCTGGGCGCGCGCGACGGCAGCACCGACGGGGCCATCTACGGCACGGCATCCCACGGGGCCATGTCCGTCTTGCGCCGCGCGCACAACCAGGGCCCGTTGACCGGCCTGTTCCAGGTCGGTGGCACCGCCCACCCGGGCGGCGGGCTGCCGCTGGTCGGGATGGGCGCCGAGATCGTGGCCGACCTCATCGGCCGCGCCTGACCGGGTAGTCGACGCTCACGTCCGCCAGCCCGCCAGCCGCCCCTCTTTCGACACCAGCCGGAGCCGTTTGACGGCGGCCCGCCGGACGGGGTCGGTCGCCACGATGAGCAACTGATCACCCGGCCGGAACCGGGTCAGCGCGTCGGGGACGAACCCGGCTCCGTCCCGCACCACCAAGGAGACAGATGCGCCCTCGGGCAGACGCAGGTCTATGACGTAGAGCCCGGCGATGCGGGACGTGTCATCGACGTCCACCCCCAACAACGACGCGCCCATGCGGTCCATGGGGGCCGACTCGACCTGCAGCTCGGTCGCCTTCCACCCGACGTCCACCCCGAGTCGGCGGCCGGCCCAGGGCAGCAGCGGGGTCTGCAGCAGGGTGAGTGCCACCACGATGACCAGAGTCGCGTCGAACACCACACTCGCGCCCGGGACCCCCAGGCCCAGTGGGATGGCCGCGAACACGATGGGTACGGCGCCCCGCAGACCCGCGACCGACACGAAGGCCACCCAGCGGCCCGGCACGCGGAAGGGCGAGAGGGACACCAGCGCCGACAACGGTCGCGCGAACAGGACCAGTGCGGTGCCGGCCACCGCCGCCGGCACCAGGCTCGTCACCGCCTCCTCCGGCTGGGCCAGCAGGCCCAACATGACGAACAGTCCGATCTGGGCCGCCCACGCCAGTCCTTCGGCGAACCCGATCACCGACCTGCGGTGGGGGAGGCCCTCGGCACTGCCCACCAGGACACCGGCCACATAGACGGCCATGAAGCCCGAGGCGTGCACCACAGCGGCCGCACCGTAGGCCAAGGCCATGACACTCATGACGGCAATCGGGTACAGACCCACCGACGGCAGCGCCAGTCGGGGCAGCGCCCAGCGCGCTCCCAGACCGACCGCGAACCCGAAAGCGATGCCCCCCACCAGCTCGGCGATGACGATCAGCGGGATCTGCCAGGCGCTGGCGGGTTCGAGGGTGCCGGCCGAGAGCACGACGACCAGCACTACCACCGGAGCGTCGTTGAACCCGGCTTCGGCTTCGAGCAGCGACCGCAACCGCGGGTGCAACCGGAGCCGCCGCAGAACCGAGAACACGGCTGCCGCGTCGGTGGCGGCCAGGACGGCACCGATCAGCAGCGCGACGCGCAGGTCGACGTCGGTGAACAGCAGCAGGGCACCGGTGACGATGGCGATGCTCACAGCGACCCCGACCGTGGCCAACGTCAGCGCCGGCCACAGGACTGGTCGCAGGTCCTTCACCTGTGTGGTGAGACCGCCCTCGGCCAGGATCACGACCAGGGCGCCGTACCCCAGCACCGTCGCCAGTTGGGCGTCCTGGACCTCCAGGGCCGGGAAGAGCCAGCCCAGCACCAGCCCGAGGCCGAGGTACAACAGCAGGCCCGGGACCCCGATCAGGCCGGCGAACCGGACCCCCAGCACGGCCAGCAGGACCACGGCCGCCGACGCCACCATGGCGAGGGCGAGTCCATCGAGGTCCATCTGTGCAGTCTTCCAGTCAAGGACCCCGGCGGAGTGGTGTCAGACGGTCGCACCGGAGGGCAGGCGGTGCTGCAGCCCCAGGGCGGAGTAGATCTCACGGGTGGCCGTGGACCGGTTCAACGTGTAGAAGTGCAGCCCGGGGGCATCCCCCGCCAGCAGTTTTTGGCACATCTGGGTGGCGACCGCAACACCTAGGTCGGCGACCGCGTCCGGGTCGTGGGCGACCTGGTGGAAGCGGCGCGCCAGGCCCTCGGGGAAGACCGCCCCGGACAGTTGGGCGAACCGTTCGATCTGCGCCACGTTGGTGACGGGCATGATCCCAGGGATGATCGGAATCGTGACTCCCGCCTCGGCGGCTCGGTCCCGGAGCCGGAAGTAGTCGGCCGCGTCGAAGAAGAACTGCGTGACCGCGAAGTCCGCCCCCGCGTCCTGCTTGGCTTTGAGGACGTGGACGTCACTGACCAGATCCTTGGCGTCGGGGTGACCCTCGGGGAATGCCGCCACGCCGACGGTGAAGTTACCGAGTTCCTTCAGGAGGGCGACCAACTGCACCGCATGGTCGAAGCCGCCGGGGTACGGCTCCCAGGGCGACCCGGGCCCCCCCTGCGGGTCGCCCCGGATGGCCAGCACGTTCGACACGCCGGCGTCCGCATACTGGGCGATCACCGAACGGAGGTCCGCGGAACTGGCGGCGACGCAGGTCAGATGGGCCACCGGAGTGACCGTTGTCTCTTCCTTGATCTGGTGGGTCAACCGGACCGTGCGGTCCCGGGTGGAACCGCCGGCGCCATAGGTGACGGACACGAATGTGGGATGGAGTGCCTCGAGTTCGCGGACGGCCTGCCACAGCAACTGCTCGCCGGCATCGGTACGCGGGGGGAAGAACTCGAACGAGAAGGAGCGCTCCCCCGCGGACAGCACGCTGCTCAGCGCGGGGCTGGGCAGGGGATGGCTGGGGGGCATTCGAGAAGGCTAACCCACCGGCCCGACGCACATCGGCGCTGTCGGATTTGTGGTCGCGGCGGTCCCCTCTACCCTCGAAGGGTGGCTGAATCACCCTGGGACGTGGCGGGAGTCCGCGACCGCGTGGGCAAACGGGTGGCTGAATTCCTCAGCGGACAACGGGTGATCCTGGACGACATCAGCCCCGATGTCGGTGCGCTGTTGGACCCGCTGGGCGATTTTATGGCGGGTGGCAAACGGCTGCGGGCCATGTTCCTGTACTGGGGCTGGCGCAGCGCCGGTCGCCCCGATGGCGAAGAGATCGTGTCCGCCGCCGCCGCGATGGAGTTTCTCCAGGCCTGCGCCTTGGTGCACGACGACGTCATGGACCGCAGCGACTCGCGGCGCGGGCGCCCGGCGATCCACCGGCAGTTCGAGTCGCTGCACGAAGCCACCCGCTGGGCCGGCGGTTCGGCGGACTTCGGCGCTGCCGCCGCCATCCTCATCGGCGACCTGTGCCTGTCGTGGGCCGACGAACTGTTGCTGGCCAGTGGCCTGCCCGCCGACGGCCTGAGCCGCGGCAAACCCGTCTACGACGTGATGCGCACCGAACTGATGGCCGGTCAGTACCTGGACATGCTGGAGCAGGTGCGACGCAACGACCGGGTCGAGGCGGCGCTGCAGGTCGCCACCTACAAGTCCGCGAAGTACACCATCGAGCGGCCGCTCCATCTGGGTGCCGCCATGGCCGGGGCGGCACCGGCCGCGATCGAGGCCCTGCGTCACTACGGGGTGTCCCTGGGGCGGGCGTTCCAACTGCGCGACGACCTGCTGGGGGTCTACGGCGATCCGCGCGAGACCGGGAAGCCGGCCGGCGACGACCTGCGCGAGGGCAAACGAACGGTGCTCGTCACGTTGGCGCTGGCCGAGTTGGGCGACGCCGATCGGGACAGGTTCGCAGCCGGTCTGGAGTCCGGCGATCCCGCCGACATCCCCCGGCTGCGGGCACTGCTGGACACCACATCGGCCCGGGCGCAGATGGAGGATCTGATCGCAACCGAAGCTGCCGCTGCGCGGGCCGCGCTCACCGAAGCGCCGCTCGATCCGCAGGCGGCCGAGGTCCTGGCCCAACTCGTGGACGTCGCAGTGCGACGCGGATCGTGAGGACATTGGCATGAAGACAGTGAGCGGGAACACCGAACACGTCGTGATCGTGGGCGCCGGCCTCGGCGGCCTGTCGGCCGCCCTGCATGTGGCGGGCACCGGGCGCACGGTGACCGTGCTGGAACGCGAGGACATTCCGGGCGGGCGGGCCGGCCGGATCGTGGACGCCGGCTATACGTTCGACACCGGCCCCACCGTGCTGACGATGCCGGAGTTGGTGGGTGACGCCCTGGGCGCCGTCGGCGAGGAGTTGGGCGACTGGCTCGACCTGATGCCGCTGGACCCCATCTACCGCACGTACTACCCCGACGGGTCGCAGTTGGACGTCCATTCCGATCCCGCTCGCATGGCGGCGGAGATCGAGACGGTCATCGGGCCCGACGAAGCGGCTGGCTACCTGCGGTACGTGGACTTCCTGACCGAGCTGTACGACGCCGAGTTCGGCGACTTCATCGACCGCAACACCGACTACCCCTGGAACCTGCTGACCCCCAACCTGGCGCGGCTGGTGCGCATGGGCGGGTTCCGGCGGCTCGACACCAAGGTGCGCCAGTTCCTGCACGACCCGCGCACGATCCGGTCCCTGTCGTTCCAGGCGATGTACGCCGGGGTCTCCCCGTTCTCGGCCCTGGCGATCTACGGGATCATCTCGTACATGGACTCCGTGGCCGGGGTCAGCGTTCCCCGTGGGGGGATGCACGAGATCCCGGTCGCCATGGCCGGCGCGGCCGCCAAACACGGTGTCGAGCTGCGGTACGGCACCGAGGTGGCGCGCATCGAACGCTCCGGGCGGCGGGCCACTGCGGTCATCACCGCGGCCGGCGAACGGATCCCGGCGGACGTGGTGGTGGTGAACGCCGATCTGCCGGTGGCGCACCGAGACCTGCTGGATCACAACCCCTGGACACTGCGCCGGCTGCGGTACTCGCCGTCGGCCTTCGTGATGCTGGCCGGCTCGGATCGGGACTACCCCGCCGCCGCGCACCACAACATCCACTTCGGGGCGGCCTGGCGGCGCACCTTCGCCGAACTGATCGACGACAAGAAGTTGATGTCCGACCCGAGCCTGATGGTCACCCACCTGAGCCGTGACGATCCGTCGCTGGCACCGGCGGGGCGGCACGCCTACTACGTGCTGTTCCCGACCCCCAATGCCACCGCCGACATCGACTGGAGCCGCGAGACGGCGCGCTACACCGACGAGGTGCTACGAGTGCTCGAGGCCCGCGGCTACAGCGGGTTCGGTTCGGGGATCGAGGTCCAGCACGTCACCACCCCGGCCGAATGGCAGGAGCGCGGCATGGCGGCCGGAGCTCCGTTCGCCTCAGCGCACACCTTCTTCCAGACCGGCCCCTTCCGGCCGGGCAACCTGTGGGGCGACAACATCGTGTTCACCGGCTCGGGAACGCGACCGGGGGTGGGGGTGCCCATGGTCCTCGTGTCGGGCCGGTTGGCCGCCGAACGGATCGCCGGCCCGGCCGGGCGCCGCTGACCGCTCGGCGGCGTGACGGGTCACCGGGCGGCAGTAGAGTTCCGCTGTGACCGATGGACCCGTGCGCCCCGCCGCGGATCCCTGGGGCGAGTTCCTCGCCCGGTACGGCCTGCCGGGCGCCCTGGGAACCATCCTCATCGCCGTCGGCGCTTTCGGGGTCGGCTGGCTGCCGTTGGAGACGGTGGTCCACGATTGGCCGCTGGTCGCGGTTCTGCGCGACACCTCGCCGGGCCTGATCCTGTCGCGACTCATGATCTTCGCGGGGGTCGCCATCCTGTTGCAGACGTGGCTGGTGGTCGGCTACGACCTGCTGTCGGGGCGCCCCTGGGGAACCGACCGGATCGCCGCCCTGGTGGGCGTGTGGGGGGCGCCGTTGGCCATCTCGCCGCCACTGTTCAGCCGCGACGTCTACAGCTATTTCGGGCAGGGGCGGTTGCTGCTCGAGGGCTATGACCCGTACACCACCGGGGTGTCCGTGCTGCCCGGCTGGTTCACCTTCGGCGCCGACCCCATGTGGGGGGAGACGCCGACGCCGTACGGCCCGTTCTTCCTGCTGTTGTCGCGCGGCGTGGCGGCCTTCAGCGGCAGCCAGGCCTACCTGGGTGCCCTGATGTTCCGGCTCATCGCGGTGCTCGGTCTGCTGCTCATGCTGTGGGCGGTTCCCAAACTGGCCCAGCAGCACGGGATCAATCCGGCCAAGGCGGTCTGGCTGACGGTGCTGAACCCGCTGGTGATCATGCATTTCCTGGCCGGCGCCCACAATGACGCCCTCATGGTCGGCCTGCTCCTGGCGGGCCTCGCGCTGGCCGGCCGCTCGCCCGCGCTGGCGCTGGCGGGCGCCGGGCTGGTGGGGCTCGCGGCCGCGGTCAAACCGATCGCCCTGCTGGCGCTGCCGTTCGTCGGACTGTTGCGGGCCGGCACCGTGTCCACGTTCGGGCGGCGCGTGGTGGACTGGATCGCGGTGACGCTGGCGGCAGGCGGGGTCTTCGTCCTGACGTCATTGCTGGCGGGCACCGGAGCCGGGTGGATCTCCTCTCTGTCTGCCCCTGGCGAGGTCAAGACCTGGTTGTCCCCGCCCACCGCCCTGGGCATGATCATCGGGGGAATCCTGCAGGCGTTGGGGTTGGCACCGTCCAACGATGGGGCCGTCGCCGTCTGTCGCATCATCGGTTTGTTCGCCTCGCTGGCGATCGTGGCTTATTTGTGTCTGCGCCCGCAGGGCCGCAGCGCTGTCCGAGGGTGTGCCCTGGCGTTCGGCGCGGTGGTCCTGTTGGGGCCGGTGATCCAGCCGTGGTACCTGCTGTGGGTTCTTCCGCTCTTCGCGGTCACGGGACTGACCGAGGTGCAACTGCGCTGGACCATCCTGCTGACGGCGGCGTTCGCCGTTCACGGGATGGCGGAATCGAGCGCGACCTCGGACACCCTGTTCGAACTCACCGACCTGGTCGCCATCGCATTCGCGCTGGCCATCGTCGCGCTGATCCTGCTGGCCAGTCCGCGCGAACGTCGACTGGTCCTCAAGGACCCGGGGTCACACGGCCTTCATCCGGAGGACCCGCAGGCCGAGGCCCGGGCCGAGGCCTGCATCATCGTGCGCTGACGCCTCACCACGGGCTGACGGGGTCGCCCGCCCGCTCCTCGTCAAAGGTGTAGGACTCGTCGGAGATCTCGGCGTCGTCGGTGTCCCACTCCTCGTCGTCATCGTCCTCGGCATCGCCAAGCTCGTCGAGGTCCGCGGCGTCGTCCTCCCATGGGGGTGGCCCCGCCCCCAGCCAGGGCAACTGCCAGGACGGTCCGTCACCGACGACCAGCACCGCCCACGGTCGTCCTTCATCGGTCCATGTCTGAGCCGCGGTGGCGAAGGCATCGACGGCTGTGGGCATGGCGTCCTCGGCGTCCTCATCCAGTCCGTCCCAGCCGGTCCACACGATCACCAGTCCGCCGGCCGGTCCGACGTCATAGTCGGCCAAGCAGTCGTCGATCGTGTCCCATTCCGCGTCGGTGTCCTCGTCGAGTCCGAACACGGCACCGAGCGTCGCGAGCAACTCTGATTCGGTGCTGCAGTCCTGCGTATCCAGCGTCAGCACGGCGCGGTCAGTGGTGGCGGCCCACGACTCGAGATCGCTGTCGGCGACATCGGACGCGCCAAGCCGCACAACACCGCCACCGCGGAGGGTGTCGATCCATTCGTGGGGGACGTCGGGCATCAGGACTCCTCTCTGGCGGCATCGTGGCACGCGCGCAGCGGTGGTGCCACGGGATCACACACGATTGCCGCAGGATTCCCGGGGCGTGCCACAATCACGGCGATGAACAGGGAGTCGGCGGCCGGGGGGATCAGCGATCCCGCTCTGCGGGCCGCCTACGACGAGTGTCGGCGGCTCAATGCCGAGCACGGTCGGACCTACTACTTGGCGACCCTGCTCCTCCCTCCCGCGAAGCGCCCGTTCGTCCATGCCCTGTACGGCTTTGCCCGCTACGCCGACGAGATCGTGGACGCTCCGGCAGCCGACGGGGTCGCCGGCCGGCGACAGCGGTTGGACGCGCTGCGCCGTGACTTCGAGCGGGCCTGGGTGGCAACCGACCAGACCCAGCACATCCCGGTGATCGCCGCGGTGCTGGACACCGCCCGGCGCTGGCAGATCCCGAAGGACACCTTCGACGCTTTTCTCGACTCCATGGCCATGGACCTGGACGTCGACCACTACGACACGTTCGCCGACCTGCAGCGGTACATGTACGGTTCGGCGGCCGTGATCGGGCTGCAGATGCTGCCGATCCTGGAACCGAGCGACACCGAAGCCGCGCGGACGGGTGCGATGGCACTGGGTGAGGCGTTCCAGTTGGCCAACTTCATCCGCGACGTCGGCGAGGACCTGGACCGGGGGCGGATCTATCTGCCGCTGGCCGAACTCGCGGAGTTCGACGTTACGCCCGAACGGCTCCGGCGCCGGGTGGTGGACGACGACGTGCGCGCCGCGCTGGCGTACCAGGTCGACCACGTGCGCCAACTGGCTCGCCAGGCGGAGCCGTCGGTGGGGTTGCTGCATCCTGCGGCCCGGGACTGCATCGAGACGGCCCGGGTGCTGTACTGCGGCATCGCCGATCAGGTGGCGGCCATCGACTACGAGGTGTTCAGCGCCCGCGCCCGGGTCCCCCGCCGTGAGCGCGCCCGCGTCGCCGCTGCCGCCTGGCGTCGGGCCCGTCGTGCTCGACGGCAGTACGGCAGCGGCCGCACGGTCGCCATCCCCTGAAAGATCAGGACGCGGCCGTGTCGCTGCCGGCGCGGCGCCACAGCGGCGGGCCACTGCGCGGCGTCGGCTGCAACCCCCGGGATCCCGCGAACTGCCAGACCGCCAGCGTCAGGAGCACCATCGCGAACCCGAAGGCGACATCCTCCACCGGCGCGAAGAACAACCGGCCCGATCCCAGGAACGGCGGCGGCGCCACGTCGTTGCCGACCCCCACGATCGTGTCGTCGGAGTACTGCACCGTCTGGGTCCCGGTCAGGACCGCGTTCGTCAGGAACTGGAAGCCGATCATGATCGCGTAGGCCAGCCAGAACTCGCGCCGGCGCAGCATCCGGGTGCGCAGCACGAACAGATCGATCCCGATGACGACGATTGCCGTGACGATGGCGATGGCGGTGTAACTCATCGGGTGTCCCGCACCGACCGGACGGCCTCCAACGTCAGCACCGCGGCCAGCCCCACGACCGGGAAGAACAGCAACTCCTCCAGCGGCATCCCGCCGGGCAGGGTCAGTCCGATCAGTTGTCCGGAATCGAACCACCACTGCCCTCGCGCGATGGCGTACAGATCCCACAGGATGAACGGCGTCATGGCACAGACCAGGGTCACCAGGAGACGCCGCCACCGACGGAAGACGTTGGTGCGCAGGACGAACTCGAGCCAACAGCTGCCGACGATGATGAAGGCCAGGACGAACAGATAGGTCACGGTTCTCCTTCGCGAAGTCGGGCCGGGATGGCGCCCGCCCGTACACTCGGGGGGATGGAAACGATGGTCGCCGATGGTTTGGTCGGCCGCACCGTGGCCGGGCGCTACCGCGTCGACGCCCGGCTGGCGGCCGGCGGGATGGCCACGGTCTATCGTGCCACCGATCTCCGGCTCGACCGACCGGTGGCTCTCAAGGTGATGAAGGCGCCACTGGCCGAGGACCCGGAGTTCGTGGCCCGGTTCCAGACCGAGGCTCGGGCCGCGGCCCGGCTCTCCCATCCTCATGTGGTGGGGGTCTACGACCAGGGTGATTCCGATGGCCTGGTCTACCTGGTCATGGAGTACGTCTCCGGGCGCACGCTGCGCGACCTGATGCACGAGGTCGGACCACTGTCGTGTGAGCAGGCGCTGAGCGTGCTCGACCCGGCCCTGCAAGCCATCGCCGCCGCCCACGAGGCCGGCTTCATGCACCGGGACATCAAACCGGAGAACGTCCTGGTGTCCGACAACGGCACCATCAAGGTCACCGACTTCGGCCTCGCCCGGGCCTTGGAGACTCCGTCCCCAGCGACTCAGGGGGTCCTGCTGGGAACTGCGGCCTACCTGGCCCCGGAGCAGGTCAGCGAAGGTGAGAGTGACCAACGCAGCGACGTCTACCAGGCGGGGGTGCTGCTGTTCGAGATGGTGGCCGGAGCGCCGCCCCACTCCGGCGACACCCCGTGGGCGGTGGCCTATCAGCACGTGAACACGGACGTACCGCGGCTCGACTCCGTGCGTCCCGACGTCCCGCCGGGCATCGCCGAGGTGGTCGCCGACGCCACGGCGCGCGACCGCGACCTGCGCATCGCGTCGGTGCCCGAGTTCCTGAGCCGCATCCGCACGTTGCGGGCGACGTTGCCGCCCCCGGCACCGTTCCCGAGCCCGACCACGGTCATCGTCCCGGACACGACCACCACTGCCCTGGAACGCCCGCAGGACTCTCCCACGCCCGCTCTGGATGTCCGCGTCGAGGACCCGCCCCCGCCGGTCCCAACTGAACGGGCGGGTGGCCACCCGCGGCGGCCATGGATCGTGGGCGCCGTCGTGCTGCTGGTGGCGGCATTACTGGCGGCCGGCGCCGGGTGGGTGCTGGCAGGGGGGAACCCGTTCGATCGCACGGATGTCCCCGAGGTGGTCGGCGCCAAGGAGGCCAGGGCGACCAGCTCGCTGGCCGCCGTCGGGTTCGAGGTGGCGGTCGCGGAGCGTCAGTTCTCCGAAGAAGTCCCGTCCGGAGTGGTGATCTCGTCGGACCCGGGCGGCGGCAGCAGTGCCGCCACCGGTTCCACGGTCGACCTGGTCGTGTCGCTGGGACCGGAGCGGTACGCGGTACCCAAGGTGAAAGGCCAGTCCCCCGCCGACGCCACCGCGACACTGACGGCCACCAACCTGCAGGTCGGCAAGGAGAAGTCGGTCTATGACGACGCCATCGACGAGGGCACCGTGGTGGGCACGTCCCCCGAGCAGGGGACCGAGGTGAAGCGCGACACCGCCGTCACGCTTCTGGTGAGCAAAGGACCGGCGCCGGTGCAGGTCCCCCAGCTGGCGGGAGTCGGCCAGGAGACCGCGCAGCAGACGCTGTCGGCCGACGGTCTGAAGTACTCCGTGACGACCCGCGAGTCCAAGACCGTGGCCAAGGGGCTCGTGATCAGCAGCGATCCGGGAGCGGGCACCACCGTGTTCCGGGGCGACACCGTGCAGCTGGTGGTATCGGAAGGTCCGCCACCGGTGACGATGCCCAACGTCGTGGACCAGCCCAAGGACGCCGCCATCGCCCAGCTCAAGGCGCTGGGACTGAAGGTCAAGGCCGACGAAGGAATCGTCACGCCGTTGGGCCGGGTCTACTCGCAGGATCCGGCGCCGGGGACCAGCGTCGCCGTCGGCAGCACGGTGACCTTGAGCATCTTCTGATCCGCGTAGCCTTGACCCATGGTTGTGGTCATGGACGCCGCTGCGTCTGACGAACAGATCGACGCCGTGGTGGCCCTCGTGAACGACTCCGGCGGCGACGCCTTCGTTTCCCGGGGGGAACAGCGGACCATCGTGGGACTGGTCGGGGACATCGAACGGTTTCTGGACCTCAACATCGAGAACCTGCCCGGCGTCGCCGAGACCGTGCGGATCTCCACCCCCTTCAAACTTGTGTCCCGGGACCACCACCGGGCCCGTTCGACCGTGTGGGTCGGTCCGGCTGGCCACCGGGTGCCGATCGGCCCCGCGACGCTGACCACGATCGCCGGTCCTTGCGCGGTCGAGACGCCCGAGCAGACCCTCGCCGCGGCACGACTGGCGATGACCCTGGGCGCCACGATCCTGCGCGGCGGCGCCTACAAGCCCAGAACCTCGCCCTACGCCTTCCAGGGACTGGGGGTGGCGGGGTTGCGGATCCTGGCCGACGTCCGGGCCGAGACAGGCCTGCCCGTGGTCACCGAGATCGTCGACGCCGAGGACATCGACGTCGTCGCGGACTACGCCGACATGCTGCAGGTCGGCACCCGCAACATGGCCAACTTCGCGCTGCTGCAGGCGCTCGGTTCCGTCGGCAAACCGGTGCTGCTCAAGCGCGGCATGAGCGCCACCATCGAGGAGTGGCTCATGGCCGCGGAATACATCGCCCAACGCGGCAACCTCGAGATCGTCCTGTGCGAACGGGGCATCCGCACCTTCGAGACCGCGACCCGCAACACGCTGGACATCTCGGCCGTCCCGGTGGTCCAGGGCCTGTCCCACCTCCCGGTCATCGTCGACCCCAGCCATTCCGGCGGTCGCCGCGAACTGGTCGCCCCGTTGTCGCGCGCCGCAGTGGCGGTGGGAGCCGACGGCGTGATCATCGACGTGCACCCCGACCCCCGCACCGCGCTGTGCGACGGCCCCCAGGCCCTGACCGCCGACGACCTGGGCGATCTGTCCCAGTCGTTGGCCGCTCTGGCAGCGGTGATGGGTCGCGGGACCTGACTCAGTCGGCCGCAAGCATCTCGGCGACGGTGAACGCGAGTTCCAACGACTGCTCGCGGTTCAGGCGTGGGTCACAGGCGGTCTCGTACCGGTCGGCCAGGTCTGCTTCGGCGACCCCTTCGGTGCCCCCGACACACTCGGTCACGTCGTCGCCGGTCAGTTCCACGTGCAGCCCGCCGGGATGGGTCCCGAGGGCACGATGGACGGCGAAGAATCCCTTCACCTCGGCGACCACATCGTCGAAGGAACGGGTCTTGAAACCAGAGGGCGATTCGCGGGTGTTCCCGTGCATCGGGTCGCACACCCACACCACCGGATGCTGGGCCGCGGTCACCTTGGCGACGATGTCGCCCAGCCGTTCGGTCACCAGACCGGCGCCCATCCGGGCGATGATCGTCAGCCGGCCGGGGGTCCGATGCGGGTCCAACCGCTCCACCAGCGCCAGCACGTCATCGGGGTGGGCGTTAGGACCGATCTTCACGCCGACCGGGTTGGCGATCCGGGCCGCGAAGTCGACATGCGCACCGTCGGGTTGCCGCGTCCGCTCCCCCACCCACAGGAAGTGACCCGACGTGCCCACCAACTGCCCCGTGAGCGGATCGGCGCGCACCAGCGCCCGCTCGTAGTCCAACGACAGCGCCTCATGCGCCACGAAGAACTCGACGCTGCGGAACTCCTCGGGATCCGCGCCGCAGGCACTCATGAACGCCAGCGCCCGGTCGATGTCGGCGGCCAGGCTGTCGTAGCGCTGACCGGCGGGCGAGAAGCGGACGAAGTCCCGGTTCCAGGCGTGCACCTGGCGCAGATCGGCACTTCCGTCCTGCATGAACGACCGGATCAGGTTCAGGGCCGCGCCGCTGGACTGGTACACCCGCAGGAGGCGGTGCGCGTCCGGGCGCCGGGTGCCCGCCTCGAACGGGAGAGCGTTCACCGCGTCGCCGTAGTACGACGGCAGTTCCACGCCATCTCGGATCTCGACAGGCTTGCTGCGTGGCTTGAAGTACTGCCCGGCCATCCGGCCGATCTTGACCACGGGCAGCGAGCCACCGTACGTCAGGACCACCGCCATCTGCAGGACCGTACGCAGCCGGGCCCGGATGGACGCGCCGGTGTTCGCCGCGAAGGTCTCCGCGCAGTCCCCGGCGGTGAGGACGAAAGCCTCGCCGCGCTCCGCGGCCGCGAGCCGCTGGGTGAGCAGGTGGCAGTCGGCGGGCTGCACCAGACCCGGGACCCCCCGCAACACCTGCGACACAGCCGCGACCTCGTCGCCGTCGGGCCACGGGATCGCCTGCGCGACGGGCAGATCCGGCCAGGTGAGGGTCACGGTGGCAGGTTACGGCCCGGCGGCCCGGGGCGCCAAAGTCAGGCGCCGGCAGCTGCTTCGCGAGCCTGCTGTTTGGCCGCTGTCGCGTACATGTCCTGGTAGGTCTGGCCGGACAGTTGCATCAGGTCGTACATCATCTCGTCGGTGGCCGAGCGCAGGACGAATCGATCCTCGGCCATGCCGTAGTAGCGCGAGAAGTCGATCTGTTTGCCGATGCGCACGCCGATGCGCCGCAGTTGGGGTTTGATCTGGCCGGTGGGTTGCGCCTCGAAGGTCCCGATCATCGCCACGGGGATGACGGGCACTTCGGCGTGCAGCGCCATCCGGGCCGCACCGGTACGGCCGCGGTAGAGCTTCCCGTCGTGGGACCGCGTGCCCTCGGGGTAGAGCGCCAACAGTTCGCCCTTGCCCAGGATGCGCAGCCCGGTGGTCAGCGCCGCCTCCGACGCCTTCCCGCCGGACCTGTCGATCGGGACCTGTCCGGTGCCGCCGAAGAACAGCCGGCTGAGCATGCCCTTGGGGCCGGTTCCGGTGAAGTAGTCGCTCTTGGCCAGGAACGTGGCCCGACGTTTCAGGACGAGGGGAAGGAAGATCGAGTCGGAGAACGACAGATGGTTGCTCACCAACAGCGCGGGGCCGTCGGCCGGGATGTTCTCCTCGCCCTCGATCCAGGGGCGGAACAGCACCCGTAGCCAAGGACCCAGTAGGAACTTCTTGAGGAACCAGTACAACATCGTGCCGTTCCCTCCTGTCGCCGCCGAGCAGCCTTCCCTCGGGACCTTAGCGGTTCCTCCGGCGTGTCATGCCACCATAAGGGGCCACAGGGCGAGGAGGACATATGCCGCTGCTCGACGGAGCCGAACCGATGACGGTCGAAGGGAATGACACCGGAATCCTGCTGGTGCACGGGTTCACTGGGACCCCCCAGGGGATGCGGCCATGGGCCGAGTACCTGGCCCAAGCCGGCTACACCGTGTCGGTCCCCCGCCTTCCCGGACACGGGACCACGCTGGCCGAATGTAATCGCACCACCTACTCCGACTGGTACGCCGAGGTCTGCCGCGCGTTCGACGCATTACGCGACACCTGCGAACGGGTCTTCGTCTTCGGGTTCTCGATGGGCGGCACCCTGACCCTGCGCCTGGCCGAGGAGCGGGGCGACCAGATCACCGGCGTCGTCCTGCTGAACCCGTCGGTCTACACCACCCGGCCGGACCGGCACCTGTTGCCGTACCTGTCCAAGGTCGTTCCGGTGTGGCCCGGGATCTCCAACGACATCAAGAAGCCCGACGGGGAGCGCGAACTGGCCTACGACAAGATCCCGCTGAAGGCCGCCTACTCCCTGAGCCAGTTGTGGGCGATCGTCAAACCGGACCTCGGCCGGATCAACCAGCCGGTACTGGTCTTCACCAGTGTGGACGATCACGTCGTCGAACCGGAGAACTCCGACTACATCCTGGAACACGTCAACAGCATCGACCGGCATCAGGAACTGCTGCCCGACAGCTACCACGTCGCGACACTGGACAACGACGCCGCCCGGGTGTTCTCCGACAGCCTGGCATTCGTCGAGCGACTCTCCTGACGTGGACGACCCGCGGGTCTTGTGCTCGGTCGAGCCCGGGCTGGTCGAACACGTCCGGCAACTCCTCGACGACGCGGGTCTGACCAGCGACATCCAGGCCCAACCGGAGGCCCCGACCGACGTCCTCGTCGCCGCCGCCGACGAAGAACACGCGCGGGCGGTGATCGGCCTGGTGTTGCCCCACCTGCTCGACCGGACCGACACCGGCGGGCCGCTGTCGCGGCGGCTGGTGCGCACCGAGGAGGAGCCCCAGGTACCGGGGCTGCCCGGGGGCCTGGTCGACGGCACCAGAACGTTCGGCTACGCCGACCCGCTGGCCGACCATCCCGAGGACGACAGTGAGGCGTTCGTCCCACCGCCCCCGCCCCCGGTCCCCCGGCCGCGGGACCGGATCTCGCGGGGGGCATGGGCAGCGGTGCTGATCGGGCCACTGCTGTTGATCCTGGTTCCGCTGCTCGGCCTCCCCGGCATCCTGACCTCAGCGGGGCTGGCACTGTTCATCGGAGGGTTCGCCACGCTGGTCTTCCGGATGGAGGAACGGCATCGGCACGACGACGGTCCCGACGACGGCGCCGTGGTCTGACGGGCCGACGGACGGGATGCGGCCCCCCAACGGGGCCGCCGATCTGGCAGGCTGAACCCGACCCGGCGAAAGGACCCCTCCGTGCCCATCAGCGACCGTATCGAGATGCGTGGCCACATCCTGGACACAGGCGAGCTGCCCCGTGTGCTGAACGAGATCCTCGAGGGCGGGGGCGACTTCGTCATCGAACGTTTCGAGATCGGCAAGCTGCCCAAGGACGAGTCGTGGGTGCAGATCATGGTCTCGGCCGACTCCGTGGAATTGCTGCGCGAGGTCGTGAACCGGTTGCAGGAGTTCGGCGCCAACCTGCTCGACCCCGGCGAACCGGAGATCGTCGAGGCCGACGTCGCCGGCAGCCTGCCGCTCGGTTTCTACTCCTCCACGAACTTCGAGACCGAGGTCATGATCGACGGTGAGTGGGTCACGGTGGAGAACCCCGAGATGGACTGCGGCATCGTCATCGAGGACGGGGTGCCGCGCACCCGACCCATGGCCGACATCGAGGTCGGCGACCGGGTCATCGTGGGACCGCGCGGCGTGCGGGTCATCACCGAACCGCTGAAGATGAACCCGGACGACAGCCATTTCGAGTTCATGAACTCGGTGGTGTCCAGCGAGAAACCACAGGCGTTGCAGGTGCGGATCATCGCCGACGACTTCCGCCGGGTGAAAGCCCAGGGGAAGAAGATCCTCTGGGTCGGCGGGCCGGCGATCGTCCATACCGGGTCGGGGCCGGCCATGGTGGCTCTGATCAAAGCCGGCTATGTCGACGTGCTGTTCGCCGGCAACGCGTTGGCCACCCACGACATCGAGTCCAACATGTACGGGACCTCCCTGGGGGTCGACCTGTCCGACGCCACGGGCGTCGAGCACGGCCATGAACATCACCTACGGGCGATCAACCGGGTGCGCCGGGCCGGGTCGATCAAGGCGGCGGTCGAGGAAGGGGTCATCACCGGCGGGATCATGCATGCGCTGGTGACGGAGGGCAAGGAGTTCGTCCTGGTCGGATCGGTACGGGACGACGGCCCGCTCCCCGACGTCTACACCGATGTGATCGACGGCCAGCGCGCCATGCGAGCCGCACTGACCGACGTCGGCTACTCGATCATGGTGGCCACCATGTTGCACGCGATCGCCACCGGCAACCTGATGCCGGCCTCCATCCCGCTCGTGTGTGTCGACATCAATCCCGCCACCGTCACCAAACTGTCCGATCGCGGCTCCGCGCAGGCGGTGGGGGTGGTCACCGACATCGGCCTCTTCGTGGAACAGCTCGCGCTGGAGTTGGTGCCCGAGTACCGGCGGACCCTGTCCGAGGCCCCGAGCTGAGCCACCGATCGCGCAGCGATCGCTCGTCGACATCGAATCAGGCGCCCGACCCCGCTAACCTCCGGAACAACTGCGGGAGGTAGTCGTGGCGAAGAAGAAGAGCGGGGCGTACACCGCCGGGGTGGATATCGGGGGCACCAAGATCGCGGTCGGCATCGTGTCACCCGACGGGGAGCTGGTCGACAGTGCGCGCAAGTCGACCCCGGTGCGTGATCCCGACGCCGTGCAGGAAGTCATCGTCGAATTGCTCGACGGTTTCGACGGCTACGAGATCGAGGCCGTCGGCATCGGCGTCGCCGGGCTGGTCGACTCCACCCGGTCCCGGGTGATCTTCGCGCCCAACCTGGGGTGGGTGGAGGAACCACTGCGCCAGCAGGTCGAACGCGCCGTGGGCCTGCCGACCGTCATCGAGAACGACGCGAATGCGGCCGCGTGGGGCGAGTTCCGGTTCGGCGCCGGCCGAGGGCGCACCGATCTGGTCATGGTCACGGTCGGAACCGGCATCGGCGGGGGCATCGTGCTCGGGGGCCGACTGCAGCGCGGCGCCAACGGCGTCGGGGCCGAGTTCGGACACCTGCGCCTGGTCCCCGACGGGCGGCTGTGCGGATGTGGCCGCCACGGGTGCTGGGAGCAGTACGCCAGCGGCAACGCCCTGGTCCGCACCGCGCGCGGCCTCGCCTCGGAGCGACGTCCCGAGGCGGGTGTCCTGCTGGGACTGGGCGACGGCACCCCGGAAGGGGTCCAGGGTCCGCATGTCACGGAAGCCGCCCAACGAGGGGACGAGGTCGCCATCGAGGCGTTCGAGATCGTCGGAGCCTGGTTGGCCCGCGGCATGGTGGAGGTCGCCACGCTGCTGGACCCTGACGCTTTCGTCATCGGCGGTGGGGTCGTGGAGGCCGGCGACCTGTTGCTGACCCCGACCAAGCGGGAGTACGCGACCCAGTTGGTGGCCCGGGCACAACGACCCATGACCGACATCGTGGCCGCCGGTCTGGGCAATCTGGCCGGGATCGTCGGGGCAGCCGACCTGGCCCGCGATCACGGGCCCCGACCCGAGGTCGTCCGCCCGGCAGCGGCCCGGTCCGCGGTGGCGGCCGAGAAGGAGGCGGCCGTCGCTGCTGCCGCCGGTTCCGCGGCCAAGGTGGCGAAGGCCGTCGAGACCAGCACTGCCGCCGCCAAGTCGGCTGCGATGAAGAAGTCGCCGTCGGTGGCCGACAAGACTCCCAAGAAGTAGCCCGTCAGGCGTCCGGGTCCGGATCCCGCGGGGCCGGCCAGCCGTCGAAGTCCTCCGTCTCGGCGGCGGGTTCGGCGTCGACCAGGTCGTCGTCCAGGGGCACATGTCGCACCCCGGAATCCTCCGACGGCGGTTGGCCCACGATGCCGCGTACCTTTTCGGCGAACTCCATCGCTGCCCCGGTGAGCCGTTCGACCGACTCGGGGTCGATCGATCGGGCGCGGGTAATGGCCTGGCAGACCGGGCAGTAGGCACACTCGGGCGCCTCCCCCGGCGCCACCGGCGTACCGCCGCCCCGGAGCACCGCGAAGGTCTCCATCAACCGCATCCCGGCCCGCAGGGTGGCCGGATCCGACAACATCCGGTCGCGCACAGCCTCGAACAAGCGGCCGGCCTCTCCCGCGGCCGCCCCCATGGCGTCAGCGGCATCCGGGTCACGAGTGGGGTCGTGCCACCAGGGATCGTCGTTCATGGCGTCTCACTCCTTCGTGAATCGGACCCGCAACACACCGTCCACCAGGCCGGCCCCGGCCACCCGATACCGCAACAGCGCCCCGGGAAGGGCCAGCACCCGCCGGTAGGCACCCACGGTGATGATCAACTCCCCGCCCCGCTCCGCCAGGTCGACGTCGCCCTTGGCGGCGAGCGGCAGTTGCAGCACCAGGACGATCTGCTCCCCCAACCGCTCCAGTTGCAGCGGTGGTTCGACGGTGGGCAGTCCCAATGGGTCGCCGTCGGGATACAGCCCGGTCCCGAGCGTCCGCAGATCCGCCAGACCGACGGGTTCGTGGTCGGCGTACGGCACGGTGATCAGGGGTACCGGGTCCAGATCCGCCCGGACCGCCGTGATCCGTCCCTGCTGCGCCTTGGCCCACCCGGCACGCCACTTGTCGCGGCCGGGAGGGAACACCCGATTGGCCAGGGCGGCGTCGACCCGGTACCCGTACAGCGACAGCGACGTCAGGGTGCGCCGAGCTTCGGCGAGGACGACCGAGTCGGGCGTCATGACCAACCGCACGGAGGCATCCGGGGAGGTCAGTACCTCGCGCACGTCGGCCAGGTCGCCGTGCAGTCGTTCCACGGCATCCATCACCCCGGAGTCGGGTAACGGGACGCGCGTGGCCTTCGACAACGGTGCCCGCAGCGCCGTGACCACCCGACGCTCGAACGGCCAGATGCGCCGCATGTACCAGTCCAGCGCCTCGGGAAGGGCCAGGAGGCGCAGCGTCTCGGCGGTGGGCGCGCAGTCCAGCACGACCACGTCGTAGTCGCCCGAACGGACCTTGTCGCGCACCTCGAGCAGCGCCAGCACCTCTTCGGCACCTGGCAGCACGGTCAGTTCCTCCGCGGCGACACTGTCCACCCCAGCCGATGACAGGACGCCGAGCAGGTAGTCCTGCACCGTGCCCCAGGACCGTTCGAGCAGTTGTCGGGCGTCGATGTGTTCGAGCCACAACCGGTCGGCCAGGGGGACCGCCTCGCCCGCGGTCACCGGCGCATCCAGCACGTCCGCCAGGGAGTGGGCCGGATCGGTGGACATGACCAACGTCCGCAGGCCGCGGTCCGCGCAGGCAACCGACGAGGCCGCCGACAGTGTCGTCTTCCCCACCCCGCCTTTGCCGGTGAACAGCAGAACCCGGGTCACGGAGCGGACTCGATCCGATCGCGCAGGCCCAACAGTGCGGTGCGCACGATGACCTTCTCGGCCCGTCGTTTGAGCGCTCCGATGATCGGCACCGCCAGATCCATGGCCAGCCGGTAGGCCACCAACGTGCGGCGCGGCTCCAGCGTGTGACAGGAGTACACCCCCCACAGTCCGGTCACCGTCTCCCCCTTGATGAGATGCCAGCGGACCTCGCGGTCACCCCACAGGTCGTAGCGGTAGACGTGCGTGTCGTGGATGGGGCCCGAGTCGAAGATCATCTCGACCTCGCGCGGGCGACCGTCGGGGAACTCGGCCAGGACGCGCGCCGAACTGACCCCCGGGCACCAGGTCGGATACTGATCGATATCGGCGATGGTGGCCATGATCCGCGCCGGCGTCGCCGCGATCTCGAGCTCCGCCTGGGTGCGTTCGGCCATGAGTCAGATTATCGCGGGCGCGGACGAGGTCACTCGACCGTCAGCACGTACGGCCGCTGCCGGGATCGGAAATGACCGACATTCACCACCGAAGTGCGGCCGATACTGACTCGGGGCACCAGGGGCTGGTGGACGTGCCCGTGCAACGCGAACCGGGGCTGCACATCGCCGATGTACTCCCGCAGCACCCGACTGCCTCGCTCCAGCCGCCGGGCGACGACGTCGTAGGTGGCCTCGGGGACCGCCGGCGGGATGTGGCTGAACAGGATGTCGACCGCACCGAGCCGCTCGACCTTGGCGGCGAACTCCTCGTCACTGATCTCGAACGGCGTCCGCATCGGCGTACGCAGGCCACCGCCCACGAAGCCCAGTCGCAGCCCGCCGCGTTCGACGACCTCCCCGTCGAGCACGTGTTGATCGGGCCTGAGGTAGTCGGCCCACAGCGCCGGGATATCGACGTTGCCGTAGGTGAACAGACCGCCGGGCAGAGCCGCGAACAGCCGTTCGTACTGCGCACCGACCGCTTGCGAGATGGCCGTCCAGGGTTCGGCGCCCACCGCCTCCCACAGTTCCCGCGAGAACGCCCGCGCTTCGTCGAACCGGAGTTGATAGCGCAGTTCCATGTACCGCGCGGCGTTGGCGGCGCCGAACATCTGCGCGAAGATGCCGCTGCTCGGATCGTCGTAGTCCAGGAACAGGACCAGATCGCCGAGGCACACGAACACGTCACAGTCCCGCCCGGCCTCGGCCAGCCCCGCGACCCGGTCGTGGACGTCGGACACGACATGGAGCCTCATCAGCCGGCGATCCGGGACAGCACCAGCATGCCGAGCCCGAGGACCACGATGATCGCCAGGGCACCGCCCACCATGATGGCCACTCGGGTGGACCGGTTGGTCAGCGGCGCGAGGCGTCCCGCGTGCCCCTCCTCGGCGGCCAGTCGGGCCGCCCACTCGTCCGGATCGATGCCCGCGGGTAGGGGCCGCTCCGCCGCGGACGGCGGCGGGGTGGCGGGGGCAGTCGGAGGATCACGGGGCGGTGGCAGCGCCAAAGCTGCAGACCCGGTGTCCTGCGGTTCGGCCACCGGGGTCAGACACAACGAACACCAGTCGGCGTTCGCCGCCACCACGGCGCCGCAGGTCCGACACCGCTGCGGCGGGGCCGGAGGCGTCACCACTGACCCGATCCCGGCGCCCGGTCGCCTTCCATCTCGTATTTCAACGCCCACACGGACTGTTTCCAGGCCAGCGCATGTCGGCGCCGCAGCCGGTCGGCGGTACGGCGCCCGCGGGGAGAGTCCGGCAGGCTGCGCGGTTCAGCGGCGGATTCGCCGACTGTCGGGTCGGCGCGCAGGTAGTAGTGCACGATGGCGCCGTCGCCGAACGGCTCCAGCCAGAGCTCGACCGATCCGACCAACGCCCCCGTCGCCGACCACCGGATCCCCTTCTCCCCGCGGTCCATGAACACGGTCAACGTCAGGTCGGGCCACCATTGGCGCCATCGGTGGCGGTCGGCCACGACTGCGGCGAGGGCGGCCGGGGGCGCGACGATGAACGTCTCGTCCACAAGATCCACGACGGGCATGTCCCCATACTGCCGCACCGCT
This sequence comes from uncultured Actinomycetes bacterium, assembly GCA_964631645.1. Lineage (GTDB taxonomy): Bacteria > Actinomycetota > Actinomycetes > S36-B12 > CAIWTL01. The sequence continues at coordinate 9,126 of CAZVYU010000001.1, read as the reverse complement.
GCGCTCTCACGCCCACAGTCCGACACCTGCGTGAGCACGGTTATACGCAGAGTTAATCAGGTATCGGTTGACGTGTGTCGCAGTGCGGGTTCCGGGCAGCCGTCGTATGGTAATCGGACCCGATGTGAGGAGCAGCCGATGACCGCGATCCAGGAGTTCACCGAGCCGGAATTGGTGTCGCCCCCCGTGACGGGAAGCCTGTCTGATCAGTTGCTCGACAGCGAACGCACGGCGCCGGACACCGCGGCGATCGCCCTGCCGCGCGACGGCGGCTGGCACACGCTGACGTACCGCGAATTCGCCGACGACGTGCGGGCCGTCGCCAAGGGCATCGTGGCCTCCGGGGTGGCGGTCGGCGAACGGGTCGGCATCATGTCGCGCACTCGCTATGAGTGGACCCTGGTCGACTACGCCCTGTGGTACGCCGGTGCCGTTCCCGTCCCGATCTACGAGACGTCCAGCGCCGAACAGGTCGAATGGATCCTGGGCGACTCCGGCGCGGTCGGGGTGTTCCTCGAATCAGAGCGCCATGTTGCCGTCGTCGATCAGGTCGCCGGAGCCCTCCCCGCGGTGACCCGACGCTGGGTGTTCGACGACGGAGCCGTCGATGCCCTGCGTGCCGCCGGGTCAGAGGTGACCGACGATGCCCTCGACGAGCGGCGCACCAGCGTGACGCCCGACAGCGTCGCCACCATCATCTACACGTCCGGCACGACGGGTCGCCCCAAAGGCTGCACCTTGACCCACCGCAACTTCATGTTCGAGGTCGACGCCACCATCGCAGGCGCCCCCGAGGTGTTCGCTCCCGGTCAGTCCACCCTGCTGTTCCTACCCCTGGCCCACGTGTTCGGCCGCGTCATCGAGATCGCCTGCATCCGGGGCCGCATCCTCCTGGCCCACACCGCCGACGTGGCAAACCTGCTCCCGAACCTGGCCTCGTTCCAGCCGACCTTCCTGCTCAGCGTCCCGCGGGTCTTCGAGAAGGTCTACAACGGGGCCCAGGCCAAGGCGGCCGCAGACGGCAAGGGCAAGATCTTCGACACCGCCGCCGCCACTGCTATCGACTACAGCCGGGCGCTCGATAACGGCGGTCCCGGACTGATCCTGCGGCTCAAGCACGCGCTCTTCGACCGGCTGGTCTACGGCAAACTCCGTCAGGCGATGGGTGGTCGGGTCACCCATGCGGTGTCCGGTGGGGCCGCTCTCGGGGAGCGACTCGGGCACTTCTTCCGCGGCATCGGCGTCACGATTCTCGAGGGGTACGGCCTGACCGAGACCTCTGCCGCCGCGACGGTGAACCGCCCTGGTGAGTTGAAGGTCGGCAGTGTGGGGCGGCCCATCCCCGGCACGTCCATCCGCATCGCCGAGGACGGCGAGGTGATGATCGCCGGTCCGCACATCTTCAGCGGTTACTGGAACAACGAGGTGGCCACCAAGGAGGCCATCGAGGCGGACGGCTGGTTCCACTCCGGCGACATCGGACAGATCGATGCCGAGGGCTATCTGCGGATCACGGGCCGCAAGAAGGAACTGATCGTCACCGCGGGCGGCAAGAACGTGGCCCCCGCTGTACTTGAGGACCGGCTGAGGGCCCATCCCCTGGTGAGCCAGTGCATGGTCGTGGGCGACGGCCAGCCGTACATCGCCGCGCTGGTCACCCTCGACGTGGAGTCATTGCCTGCCTGGCTCACGGCGCAGGGGAAGGCGACCGACACCCCGGTGGCCGATCTGGCGACCGATCCGGACGTGGTGGCCGCTATCCAAGGCGCCGTGGACGACGCCAACAAGGCAGTGTCGAAGGCGGAGTCGATCCGGAAGTTCCAGATCCTTCCGGTGGACTGGACCGAGGAGGGCGGCGAGTTGACCCCGTCGCTCAAACTGAAGCGCAATGTCGTCATGAAGGAGTTCGCTACGGAGGTGGAGGGGCTGTACGCCTGATCCGCCACCCGGCCGCACCCAACCACACCAACGCCGCCAGCACGTACGCATTCTCGCCGGCGGGGGCCCAGAGGGCCGCCAGCCAGGAGTAGTCCAGTCCCACCGCGGGTCCGGTCAGCAGGCTGGTGGCCGCGACCAGCACCACGCCGGACCAGGCCAACCAGGGTCGCCGCCGCCAGTACCGGGCTGACACGGCGGCGACCGGCAGCACCCAGACCCAGTGATGGCTCCAGGAGACCGGTGAGATGAGCAGACCTGCGACGGCCGCGACCGTCAGCGCCAACCAGGGGTCACTCCGGTGCCGGTGCACCCCGACCGCGGCCAACGCCAGCACCGCCACCACAGTGATCAGCCAGGCCGCCGTCGAGCCCGGGACGATCCGTTCGACCATCCCCCGCAGGGACTGGTTCCCCGCATAGGCGAGCGTTCCCGGGCGGTCGGACTCCCACAGCAGTCCGGTGAAATAGCGACCGGTGGCGGCGGGAAGTACCAGTGCGGCGACCAGGGTGCAGGCCGCGAAAGCGGCGACTCCGCGCAAGAACGCGCGTAGGTCCCCGCGCCCGAGTTGAGCGGCCACCAGCAGGGCGGGGGTGACCTTGACCGCCGCGCCGACACCGGCCCCGATCCCCCGCACCCGTTGCCTGGCGCCCGCGTCCAGCGCCAGGATCACCACCAGGATGAGCAGGTTGATCTGTCCCAGGCCGAGGGTCACCCGCACCGGTTCGACGACCACGGCCACGAACGCAGCCGCAACCGTTGCGGCCCACCACGGCAGGAACCGCCCGGGCCACGCGTACTGCCCGGCCAGACGCAGGCACCCGACCAGCGCCGCCGCGCTGCCGGCGAACATGACGGCCCCGGCCGCCGCCTGCGGGATGACCGCCAGCGGAACGAGGAGCAGCAGCCCGAAGGGCGGGTAGGTGAACGGCAGTCCGGTGGCGCCGTACGACCCGTCGTAGACGTCACCGCCGGCCAATAGTTCCGCCGCCGCCTCGCGATAGATCCCGACGTCCAGACTGGCCGAGGCCCAGATTCCCGACTGCCACCAGAAGAACGCGAGGGCCGCGGCCCAGCATCCGATCGCGGCCACCCACCCCAGGGCCGTCCGCCCGGGCCGACGGGGGTCCGCAGCCGCGGAGTGAGTCGGTGGCGCCACCCGGCCACCGTAGCCGTCACCCCGCGGTGCGTCGTTCCCGCGGATCCCGCAGTGGGGCCACCAGTCCGCGTTCCGCCAGAACCACCAGCGCGGCGGCCGAGTCCGCGTCCAGGTCCAACTCGGTCGGCCCCAGCACGGCGGTGACCACACAGTCGTGGCACGCGATATCGCGGACCGGACAGGTCGTGCAGTCGATGGTGAACGGCGAAGACGTGCTCATGTCGGGGACCGTAGAAGGAGGGTCCGACACGGAGGGACGAGCGCGTTCGTCGGACCGGGTCAGGGAGTTCCCCCGAGTCCGGGCTCGCCCGGCGCTGCAGCGTCACCGGTCGGCCGGGGCACGATCTCGATCCGATCGCTCGCACCACACCAGCGGCACACGACACGCTCCACGACCTGCGCGGTCACCTCGGTGGCCTCCAC
>CAZVYU010000001.1:0-5509 GCA_964631645.1 uncultured Actinomycetes bacterium | reverse complement strand
ACGCCGGCGTGACTTCTGCGCAGCAGCAGGTCTTCGACGACCTGGGACCACCGCTGCACGAGGTTGCGTTCGTCGTGGTCGACCTGGAGACCACCGGCGGTTCCCCGGCCGATTGTGCGATCACCGAGGTCGGCGCGGTCCGCACCCTCGGCGGTGTCGTCACCGGGGAGTTCCAGACGCTGGTCAACCCGGGCACCCCGATTCCGCCGTTCATCGCCTCGCTGACCGGTATCACCACAGCTGCCGTCGCGGGCGCTCCCCGCATCGGTGCCGTCCTGCCGCAGTTCCTCGAGTTCGCGCGCGGCGCGGTTCTCGTCGCGCACAACGCGCGGTTCGACGTGGCTTTCCTCAAGGCCGCCTGCGCGGCGCTGGACACGCCCTGGCCGGAGTTCACCGTGATCGACACGGCTCGTCTGGCCCGAGTGCTGCTGCACCGCGACGAGGTCCCCAACAACAAACTCGCCACCCTGGCGCGGCACTTCCGGTCCGCGACCACCCCCGATCACCGCGCCCTCACCGATGCCCGGGCGACGGTGGACGTGTTGCACGGCCTGTTGGGGCGGGCGGGCGACTTCGGCGCCCAGCACCTCGATGACCTGTCGGTGCTGGCGTCCCGCGTGCGACCGGACCAGCGCAGCAAACGGACCCTGGCCGAGGGACTGCCGGACGAACCGGGGGTCTACCAGTTCCTGGCTCCGGACGGGCGGACCCTGTACGTCGGCAAGGCCACCTCCCTGCGTCGCCGGGTGCGCAGCTACTTCACCGCCTCGGAGACCCGTTCCCGGATCATCGAGATGGTCCGGATCGCGACCCGGGTGGAGCCGATCGTCTGCACGAGCGAACTCGAGGCCTCCGTCCGCGAGGTGCGGCTGATCGCCGAACACCAGCCCCCCTACAACCGGCGGTCGCGTCATGCGGACCGGCCGGTGTGGTTGCGTCTCACCGACGAAGCCGTCCCCCGCCTGGCAGTTGCGAACACCCTGGGCCCGACCGGTGATCTGGCGGCCGGGTACCTGGGTCCGTTCCCCTCGCGCCGCGCCGCGCTGCGTGCCGCGGAACTGCTGCAGCTGGCCCATCCGCTGCGCACCTGTACGCAGCGGATCACGCGACGCACGTCGGCCGGCGCCTGCATCCGGGCCCACCTGGGCACGTGCCTGGCCCCGTGCGTCGATCCGACCGCGTGGGACGAGTACGCCGACGTCGCCGTGGCTGCCTACCGGGGGATGGTCCAGGATCTATCGCCGGTAATCACCACGGTCACCGCGCGACTGACGCAGTTGGCAGCTGCGGAACGGTACGAAGAAGCCGGGACCCTGCGCAACGATCTGCAGTCGCTGTTGACGACCGTGCGGCGGGGCCGGTCATTGCAGATGCTCGGCCGCTGCCCGCACCTGGTCGCCGCCCGGCCGGACGGTCGCGATTGGGTGATCCACGTGGTACGCCACGGACGCCTGGCCGGCACCGCCCGGGCCCGACCCCACCAGGACCCCGCGGTGGTGGTCGCTGCTGCCGTGGCCCTGGCCGAACAGCCGGCGCCGCCGGATCGTGGACTCACCGCAGCGACGGGCGAAGAGAGCCAACTGGTCCTGAAATGGTTGGGCAGCCCGGGCGTGCGTCTGGTGCAGCTCGACGGTGTGCTGGCCGAACCTCTGCTCGGCACCGAGCCCACGCTCAGCCGCCTTCAGCTGGCGGCGACGCCGTCGCCGACCGACCGGCTGGCTTCGATCCACAGATCCAGCCGGGCACCGGCCCGGCCGTCCCGGATCACGCGCAGTGCCTCCTCCACCCGAGGCGCCAGTTGAGCCGTCAGGTCCTCGTCAGGGTCTGCAGCATCGGCAGCCACGTCGAAGACCGCCATGGCGGCTGCGGCGTTGGCTGCCACGGCATCCCGGATCGCCGGACTGCCGCCCCCGCCCAGGACCTCCCGCGCGACCCGTGCATTGTGGGCGGCATCAGCGCCGTCCAGAGCCCCGGGCTCCGGGCGGGCCAACCCCCAGGCCTGGCAGTCCAGGACGGTCTGGCGCACATCGGAGGTACGCGCGTCCCACACCCGGGTGGGGGTCAGCGTCGTGATCTCGTCCATGCCGTCCTCGCCACGCACGACCAACGCGCGGGTGCCGCGGCGGGCCAATGCAGCGGCCACCACCGGCGCCATCGCGGCATCGGCAACGCCGACCACTTGGGCGTCGGGGCGGGCGGGGTTGGCCAGGGGACCCAGAAAGTTGAAGACCGTACGGATCCCCAGTTCCTTACGCACCGGACCGGCGTGCCGCATCGCCGGATGGAACACCGGCGCAAAACAGAACGCGATCCCGGCGCGCTCCACACACGGGGCGATCAGATCCGGGGGCAGGTCGGGCACCAGACCCAACGCTTCCAGGACGTCAGCGGAGCCTGACTGGGACGACGCGGCACGGTTGCCGTGTTTCACGACGCGACGACCGGTGGCCGCCACCACCACTGCCGCCATCGTCGAGATGTTGACCGACCCCGAGTTGTCGCCGCCGGTGCCGCACGTGTCCACCGCCGGACCGTCGATGTCGAGGGTGACCGCGTGCGACAACATGCTGTCCACGAACACCGCCAGATCGGCGCCGGTGACGCCCTTGGCACGAAGGGCGACCAGGAACGCGGCGATCTGTGCGGGCGACGCGGCGCCGGACATCACCTGGTCCATCGCCCAACGGGCCTGATCAGCGGACAACTCCCGGCCCACCAGGGCGTCGTCAAGCAGGGATTGCCAATCGGCCGCGGTCACGCCCGCAAGGGTACGACATCGCACCCCGCTTCCGTGATCGGCAAGTCAGTTGCTGTGAACCGGCGCAATACGACGACGCAGCAGCGCCGCCACGGACTCGGGGAACTCGAGGGGGTCGAGGGGCAGGGGTGCCACGTCATCGGCCCGGGACCACGTAGCCAGCCAGGCATCCGCCGGCCGACCCACGATGAGCAGCACCGGCGGGCAGTCGAAGATCTCGTCCTTGAGCTGCCGGCAGATCCCCATCCCACCGGCGGGAACGGCTTCGCTGTCAAGGATCGCCAGGTCGATCCCGCCCGCGTCCATGGTGGCGATGACGACCGGCTCGAGCGCACATTCCACATACTCGACGGCGGGCAGCTCGGCCGCCGGCCGCCGACCCAGCAGGGCAATGACCCGGGCGCGGGTATTGCGATCGTCGGAGTACACCAGGACACGAAGAACCCGAGCATCTGCCATGCCGCGAGTCTAGTGTTTGGCGCTCGCGGTTTCGCCACCCCGGCGCCTCCGGTCGACCCCCATCCTGCCCGTCGCAGCGAGTAGTGCGGACAACGGATGGTCACCATCCGGGCACGGGAGAAGAAAAACGACCCCACTATCGGGGGGTCCTCGTACGCAGACCACCCTGGAGGTGCCAGAATCCGCACGTGGCTACTGCACAGGCGATCGAGGACCAGGCAGCACACGCTCCTGCCAACCGGCCCAACATGGTGTCCGTCGGGACCATCGTGTGGCTGTCGAGCGAACTCATGTTCTTCGCCGGCCTCTTTGCGATGTATCTGACCCTGCGGGGGGTGAATCCGGACATCTGGGCCGAAGACACTCAGAAACTCAATGTCCCCTTCGCGGCGGCCAACACCACCATCCTGGTGCTCAGCTCCGTCACCTGTCAGATGGGCGTCTTCGCTGCGGAGCGGGGTGACCGCGATCGACTGCGGTTCTGGTTCGCCATCACCTTCGTGATGGGCTCGATCTTCATCGCCGGCCAGGTCTTCGAATACTCCGAGTTGTTGCACGAGGGTCTGAGTTTCTCCGGCTCCCCCTACGGTTCCGCGTTCTTCCTCACCACCGGCTTCCACGGCCTGCACGTGACCGGCGGCCTGATCGCCTTCCTCTTCGTGCTGGCCCGCACCTACATGGCGAAACGATTCACCCATCAGGAGGCGACGTCGGCCATCGTCGTGTCCTACTACTGGCACTTCGTGGACGTCGTGTGGGTCGCGCTCTTCGCGATGATCTACATCCTCCAATGACCACCCCAGCACTTGATCGGCTCCAGCGGAAACAAGAGGTGAACAGGTGAAGACCCTCGCCAACCACCGACGCCACCCGGCAGCGGTACTCGTCGTGATCATGGTGGCGTTGCTGCTCACCGGTGGTCTGTACGCGGTGGCCAACCAGGCCACCGAGGCGCAGTCGGCCGAGCAGGACGCCACCCAGGTCCTGAACGGCAAGAAACTGTTCCTCGAAGGGTGCTCCAGCTGTCATGGCACTGACGCGCAAGGCACGAACAACGGGCCGACCCTGATCGGTGTCGGCGCCGCATCGGTGCACTTCCAGGTGTCCACGGGTCGCATGCCGCTGGCCAACCCAGGCGCCCAGGCCCCCCAGAAACCGCGTGACTACAGCGAGACCGACGTCGCTGCCCTGGCTGCGTACGTCGCCTCCCTGGCTCCTGGTCCCGCCATCCCCACGGCTGACGACCTCGATTACGCCGATGCCGACGTGGCGCTCGGCGGCGAACTGTTCCGGGCCAACTGCTCGCAGTGCCATCAGGCGGCCGGGCGCGGGGGCGCCCTGTCCAACGGCAAGTACGCCCCCAACCTCATGGAGGCCACCCCGCAAGAGGTGTACGAAGCCATGTTGACCGGGCCGCAGAACATGCCGGTGTTCGCCGACAGCACCCTTCCCAGCGACGACAAGAAGGCGATCATCGCCTACATCGAGGGACTCAAGACCTCCGATGACCCGGGTGGCTGGGCGCTGGGTCGCTTCGGCCCGGTGACCGAAGGTCTGTTCATGTGGATCGGCGGCCTCCTGCTGGTCATCGCGGGGGCAATCTGGATTGGGGCAAAGGTTCGATGAGCGACGACACCACGGGTCAGGACCTCACCCCCGCCGCCGGCGGCGGCGAGGTGGCGGGCAGCGACACCCAGCAGGCCCTGCGTCCCGGCGAGTGGCCGCGGGCGGATGTCGAACATCACCTGCGCCGTACGGACACCGATCCGCGCGCACATGCGCGGGCGGTGCGCCAGGTCGCCATCATGTTCATGCTGTCCGTGGTGATGGTGATCCTGTTCATCGTCGCCTTCATCGCCATTCCTCGCGATGCTGTGATCACGCTGCCCTACATCGGGGCCATCAGTGCGTTGAACGCTGCGCTGGGCGTCACCTTCGGGCTGGCGATCTTCCTCATCGGGGCCGGCGCCATCCACTGGGCCAAGAAGCTCATGAACGACGTGGAGGTCGTCCAAGAGCGCCACGACATGAAGACCGACGACGACGACACCGCGGTCGCCGCCGACATCTATCAGGTGGGCAAAGAATCCAGCGGATTCGCGAAGTACCCGATCATCCGCCGCACGATGATCGCCGCGATGGCCCTGCTGCCCATCCCCTTCCTCGTGTCCTTGCGCGACCTGTGGGTCACCCCTCCGGGGGTCACCACCCCGTCCGAGGAACTGCTGGTGACGCTCTGGAAGCCCGGCATGCGCCTGGTCACCGACATCACCTACCAGCCCGTCAAGGCCG